>NZ_JBJEEM010000020.1:0-3465 GCF_051873075.1 Limosilactobacillus sp.
TAACCGGACCAGATTGATTACTCAACCCCCGTGACAACGGTAACTACTATACCGTGAATCCCCCTCGTCGTCAACCGCCAATTTTAGCCGGCAAGCCGCCAATAATGCAGTTTACGAAGGATTATTAAGCCGTCGTCTCTTAGAGTTCTGCTTTAGCCAAAAAAACGGCGATTTCCCACTAATTTTCGCGGAAAGGTCGCCATTTTGCTAACTATTTTATTTTTGAATTATTTTACCCGGGCCAGGAAGTAGTGCTTCTTCCCCTTCCGGACAATCACAAACTTGCCATCAAAGTGACTGCTTGGGTCAATCTCGGCATCCACGTCGTCAACCTTCTCACCGTTGATTCGGATGGCGCCGTTGGAAACATCCTGGCGAGCCTGCCGCCGGGAAGGTTCAATCCCATTATCGGTCAGCCAGATAACAATGTTTTCCTTCTTGTTTTCAACGTCAACTGACGGCATGTTCTTGAAGCCCTGTTCGATTTCGTCGACGGACAAGTCGGCCACATCCCCGGAGAAGAGGGCCTTACTGATGCGTTCCGCCTCTTCAACCGCCTCTGGGCCGTGAACAAACTTCGTTACTTCTTCGGCCAGGCGACGTTGAGCTTCCCGCTTCCACGGTTCCTTCTCAACCTTCTCAGCCAGTTCTTCGATCTCTTCCTTAGAAAGGAAGGTGAAGTACTTCAGGTACTTAACAACATCCCGATCATCCTGGTTGATCCAGAATTGGTAGAACTCGTACGGGGACGTCTTCTTCGGATCCAACCAGACTGCTCCGCCGGCAGTTTTACCGAACTTGGTACCGTCCGCCTTCAGCATCAATGGAATCGTCAGACCGTATACCTTCGTGTCGGGACCTTCAACCTTATGGATCAGGTCGATGCCGGCCGTGATGTTACCCCACTGGTCAGAACCACCGATCTGCAGCTGGACATCGTTGTTCCGGTACAGGTGCAGGAAGTCCACGGACTGCAGAATCTGGTAGGTGAATTCCGTAAATGAAATCCCCGCTTCCAGCCGGCTGGCAACGACTTCCTTGTTCAGCATCGTGTTGATGTTAAACAGCTTCCCGTAATCGCGCAGGAAGTCCAGCAGGCTGATCTTAGAGAGCCAGTCGTAGTTGTTGACAATCGTGAAGTTCTCAGTCCCGAAGAGCTTCTTCATCTGGGCAGTCAGGGCCTCTTCGTTGTGGTGAACCTGGTCCATCGTCTGTAGTTGCCGTTCCGACTTCCGCCCGGATGGGTCACCGATCGCCCCGGTACCACCACCGATAATAATTACCGGGTGGTGACCGGCCAGCTGGAACCGTTTCAGGATCATGAACGGGATCAGGTGGCCGATGTGGAGACTATCCCCCGTCGGATCGGTCCCGCAGTAAAGAGCAATCTTGTTGTTATCCGTCAGTTCTTTTAACGCATCAAGATCCGTGGCCTGGTTGATCGCACCCCGCCACTTCAGTTCATCAATAATGTTCATCTGCTATTCCTCCATCTTTATTGAGAGTCCCGGATACTAAAAAAGTCCCCAACTTCAACTGAAGTCAGGGACGATTTACCGCGTTACCACCTTGAATTGCGACCCACTGGGCCACCGCTCTCCGTCGATAACGAGACGACCCGTTCGATGAAAGGCCCGTTCGGTGTAATTTGCCAGTCTGGATTGGTCCGCTTGCAACGACCGCGAACTCTCTGCTTGTCCACCACACCGGCTACTATGCCCAACGCATTGCCTTTGATATTGCCGTTATTGTACTAGCTGGCGCGCAGCCATGTCAAGGCCAAGAAAAAAAGAAGCACCCGACCGAGCGCTTCTTTTAACAATCATTATTCGTCTTTCTTAGCCTCACGCTTAGGCGCATCGTCCTTGGCAGCAACTGGTGATGGATGCTTCTTCGGCTTAGCGGGCGTGTAAACTTCGTGGACATAGGCCTCGCCAGTCAATTCGGCCACCGGCTTGAAGGTGTCCTTGAAGACGGCATCGAGGTCAACCGGGTCCGGTTCGTCCTTGCTCTTAACAAAGTACAGGGTTCCAGCGGCCAGGATCACCGGCAGGTAGCAGGCGATCCCAATAATCACCAGGGCAAGGCCGACGTAGGTCAGCACGTAGGTCGCGGTGTAGTTGCCGTAAAAGGCCAACCCACCAAAGATCAGTACCCAGATAAGGACTGGCAGTACTTCGCAAACCACGTTGATCAGCAGGTAGTTCCACTTGCGGCTATCCATGAACCGCCGGCTGGCCGTCAATGCGTGCCGCATGGACTGGCCGAGGAACTGCGGCTGCTTTTCCCGGTACAGGAAGTATGACTGGGAGTACTCCAGGGCCTTCCAGAGGATCACGATGTCATTTGCGATCCGGATGATCAGCGGCCAAACGGTGCTCTTGGTCAATCCACCGACCAACCCGCCAACGATATCCAGTGGCAGACTCCACAGGAAGATGAACAGCCCGATGTACAGGGCAATCCGCCATACTTGGTTCTTCCGCAGGTGCTTGTAGTGCATCCAGATTGAACCAGCACTGACCGGCTGTTCTGGGTGTGCCAAGCGATCCTGATAGGTGTACTGGATGGCCACCATGAAGAAGTTGAAGAAGAAGGACAGGGCAATAGAGATTGCTCCAGCACCCAGGACCTCCAGCAGTCCCATCAAGAGGGCCAGCGGGGAGGCCATTCCGTACATGATCATCATGACGCTCATCATCATGGAGGACATCACGCTGGTGGCAAGGAAACTAAGGATGCAGGTCAGGGCAATAAAAATAATTGCAATTCCGCCAACCGGCCACATCGCCTTGAGATAATCAGGCTTTACCAGGGCCTTGAGCTCCTTGATGAAGCTCTTTAACGGTAAACTATGTTGCTTTTTCATCTTAAAAAATCGACTCCATCTAAACTTAATTTATTTTCCATCATAACACAATTGACTCGGACCACAATTCATTCCGCGCGATCTTCTCAATCTTTTCAAAACTTTAAAGAGAAAATTCCCGGTCATCGGGGATGGTCGGGAATTCATTGCTGCCAGTTGCGGGTTGGGCAAACAAACTAGCAGCGGGTTATATTAGCGGAAAACCACTATTTTAGTACTTTTCCTTGCTGAGAACATTCAGCTTGTCATCGAAGTCGTAAACAACTGGTTGACCAGTAGCCATTTCCAAGTTCATGATGTCTTCGTCAGAAATGTTTTCGATGTACTTGCTCAGAGCACGGAGGGAGTTACCGTGGGCAGCAATGATAACGTTCTTGCCGTCCAAAAGCTTTGGAGCAATTTCGTCTTGCCACAATGGGATAACCCGTTCCAGGGTAACCTTCAAGTTTTCACCACCAGGAACAGTCCGTGGGTCCAGGTTAGCGTAACGACGGTCGTGCAGAGCAGAGCCTTCGTCAGTTGCCTTCAGCAATGGAGGCAGAACATCGTATGAACGACGCCAGATGTGAACTTGTTCGTCCCCGTACTTTTCAGCA
>NZ_JBJEEM010000021.1:0-3310 GCF_051873075.1 Limosilactobacillus sp.
AGTAAGGTATTCCCCTTACTATCTAATTCAGGAATCAGACATACGCTATTTGTTTCATACGATGTGTTTTCAATAAACGTTCTACCGCCGCCATGATTATCAGGCGTCAAGATATTATTAATATCAGCTGTTAACTGTTCCTCAGTGAGGGGCATATAATTCGCAGCTATTAGATTATCACTATCTTGATCTTGCGACTCTAGCTGACCATTATCTACCTTTAATTCACTAAGCTGTTTTTCAAGTTTAGCCTTATTCTCTGGTCTAAGCAGATTAATTAAATTGTTAAAATCATCATTAGAAAGACTATTAATACTATTGCTTAGAACTAAATAGTATTCTTGCCCACCGGATTTAATGGTTGGTAGTCCCGTTGTCAATAAAGCTTTTAAATAGTCTGACGTTGCAGGAGTATACCGAGAATATTGTAAATTATCGCTCCCATCCTTAGGAAACTTATTGATTACTTCATTTTGTGGAAAGATTGACCACCATGTAGTTTCAGGCAAAACATGTACTTTGGTATTAAGCGCTATCGTTTGATTAAAGGACTTGTTATTAATAGTAGGTTTAAGAAGTCTATTGATCTCTGACTGAACTTCGGTATCGGCATCAGTAGTTTGTGATTCTGAGTCAACGTCATCACCAACATTCGTTAATCTAGCATATACAGGATACTCTCCCCCGTTTGTCTGCTTAGGATCAACTTTATCAATCTTCTGATTATTATTATTCACAAAATAAATCTTATATACTGTGCTCCAACCAGAGCCATCCTTGTCAAGAGCCTGGGTCATATCATTAGCTATTTTATCTAAGTCAATAGCCTGCCCATTCTTAAAGTGATAGCTATTACCTGAAAGCTTCTTTAATCCGTCACCCGCAAGAGTCGTCAATGTTCCTGGATATACCTTAACATATCCCGCACTTTCATTATCGTCATTAGTATTGTTAGTTGCTACTTCATTAGAAGCAGGACTTAGTGCAGTCTGAGATACTGAACTATTATTAGTACTATTCTCCTTTTCACTTTGAGTATTTGTAGAATTTGTGCTTAGCTTAGCTGTTTCATTATTTACCTGTTGTACATTCTCAGGTTTAGCAGAATCAGATTGTACGGCAACATTATTCACTGCTGTTGCAGTATTGTCTACTTGCTGATTAGTATTGTTAGTAGCCTTAGACGTATTCTGCAAGGCAACCGTACTCCCGGCAACCGGTGACGACTGTGTTTCCGTTTCTGCTGGCGTGTTGGCACCCTGGGCATCACTGCCGCTAGCCACCGTATCCGCGTTGGCTACCGTGTTGTTTGTCCCCAGGTACATCGTCGTCCCCAGTAAAACAGAAACGACCCCAATACCGAGCTTCCGCAAACTATAGTGCGGTACTTCCCGGTTGGCCAGTCGTTTTGTTATCAATTGCTTATTGTTTTTCGAAACCATAAAAAGACCCCCTAAATCATTTATAGCCTTATAAGCAATCCCAAAAATATAAATTGCTTTGTTTTACATCTAAAGTATAATGCCATTGGATTTGTTTAGCAAGTTACCATTGTTATTAATAAAAGCAAAAGCATTTTAAATAAAGTAAATCCTTTTAACACGGATTTATCGTTATCAATCCCTTAATTTTATAACAAAGCAGCTAAAAAAGGCTCATCACTTGTAGTACAAGTGATGAGCCATATCGCCTGATTAATATTAGGCTTTTAAATATATTCAGCATTAATTGAATAATATTACAAGATTTTTATTTTTGATAATAAACAACCCTGGTATCCAGGTTCCCATCATCAGGAGTAATCGTTGTTTTTTCAGCAACGTACCCCGCTAATTTAGGAACCGGCTGGTCGGCCAGCGGCGCCGTGGGGTCAGCCGGATCGTTTTGATAGACCGACTGGTGCGCCCCAGGAATCGTCTCCCCCTGTTCGTCAATCGGGATAATCTTGCCTAATCGCCGGTAGACCACCGTGTGGTTAATATCAAACGGTACCACTACCGGTCCCGTCAGGCGGCGGTCAATCGTGTAGTAACCCTGAATTACCGGGACCTTAACATCCTGGTATTTCTTAATGTTTCGGCTGCCATCGCGCCGCCAAATCGAATCCTGCACTACGTCAGCCGTCAGCCTTTCTCCCTTTTCACTCCTGAAGTGCACGGTATAGTGGTGAACTACCTGCTTGTCATCGTCAGTGGAGGTATCATCTACCGGTTCATAGATTATCTTCGTGTTCTTCAGCGGGTCAACGGGCAACACACTCTGCAAGTTGACCGTATATCCGGTAATCTGCGGCGTCACCTGGGCAACCACCTTGCTGGCGTCAGCCGGGTCATTACGGTACCCAACCGCCTGGTTATATAACACCTTCTGCCCATCATCCAACACCGGGACAATCTTGCCTAATGAGTGATAAACAACCTCGCTCGTCAGGTCCTGCTGAGCAACCGGCTGACCGGCCAGGGACGATTGCCCGGCAAGGTAGCCGGTAATGACCGGGGCCTTAACGGGGGTATACTGTTTCTTTTCCGGGAACCATTGACCGTCTGCCTGCGCTACCGTCTTCCCCGTCGCCTCGTCTAAGGTAACCGAGCAACGCCAAGTAATTTGTTGGGTCTCAGGCTCCGCCAGCTTTTTGCCATGCTCATCGACAAAATTGACCGTTAAGGTATAGTGACGGGCATATCGCTCAGTCTCCTCGGCCACGCCTTGGGCCGCAGCTTCATCCGGTGTTATGGTCTTCCGCTTGTGTTGGAGCAGAATTGCAAAGACCTGGTTCATCTGGTCATTTTCCGCGTAACGCGCCCCATCCGGGAAACCATTATAGGCCAGCTTGTAGCCCTGCTGGCCAAGCTCCGCCAACCGCTTTTCGGCGTCGTACTTGATCAGTGATCCGGTCTGCCCAGTGGCCTGGTCCTGAGCCAATACCTTCCCGGTCTCCTTATCAATGTAACTGAAAAACACAAGCTGTTGATCACTGTTCTCCGCTTGATTCCCCATTGCGTATACCCCCTCATAAATGCCGCTAAAAATTATTTTATATTCAGCCGAACAATCGTCATTTACAATTAAATTATAATACATTTAAAATGTTATTTAAATTGCCCCTGATACACAAAAAGGCGGCACTAAGCCGATTATCTCGGTTCAGTGCCGCCTTTATAAATTATCTAATTTTATTCTTCAGCAAACTCCTGCAGAGCTTTTTCGAAGTCCGCTAACTTAGCGTTGGCCTTGTCCAGGGAGTCCGCACTAGTTCCAATGTAGAACTTCAGCTTTGGTTCCGTCCCGGATGGCCGGATGGCGATCCAGG
>NZ_JBJEEM010000022.1:0-16576 GCF_051873075.1 Limosilactobacillus sp.
CACGGGTCTTGTCAGGGAACCAAACACCACCGAGGTAGAGGCCTTGCATGTGGTCACCAGAGTAACCTTCTTCAAAGAAGCCCCGCATCCCGAGGTTTTCGTTTGCCAAACTAGTCATTGATTCTTGGAGACGCTTGTCTTCAGGATCCCATGTCTTAGTAGCGACATGCCATGGAGCGATATCAAATGTCCGTTTCATTGCTTTCTCAATTCCTTTCATAGAAATAAGGGTGTATCAACTACGCCCTTATTATAAGTCTCTTGATTAGTTAAATTAAATTATTCAGCGTAAGTTTCCTTGATTGCACCGACTGACAATGCACCGCAGGCCAGAACGATCCCGGCCACGATGAACATGTGAACTTGGGAACCACCAAGCAGTGGGAACAGTGCAAAACTAAGCAGGGAAGCAACAATCTGTGGCAGACAGATTGAACCGTTGAACAGACCCAGGTAAGTACCCATGTGCTTACCAGAAAGGGCGTTCGTAACAATGGTCAATGGGTAGGTGTTCATCCCGGCCCAGGCGATCCCGACCAGAATGTAAGAAATGATCAAAGCGCCTTGGGAGTGGATGAAGAATACTGACAAGAACCCAATGGCACCGAGCAGCAGACTGCCGGCATAACCAGCCTTGTGGTACTTGTTAGGAACCTTGGCCAAAACATATGACCAAACAACAGCGGCGATTGACTGAACGGCGGCCAAAACCCCGTACCAGTTACCAGCAGCCTGGTAGCCGGCGGAAGTAGCATCGGTCGTGTTCCAAACGTTCTTGGCGATCGCACCGGTGGAGTAAGTCCACAGGTATTGGAAGGCGAACCAGCAGAAGAACTGAACCAGGGTAACGGTCCAGAAAGCCTTTGGTGCGTGCTTCAGGAGTTCAAACCAGTTACCACCCTCGGTATTATCTTCTTCAGAAATACCATGGTACATAGCGTAGGTTGCTGGATCGTATTCGTGAACCCGGAAGACCGTGAACAGACTGGTAACAACCAGCAGGGCCGCACCGACGTAGAAGGAAATGATAACTGAGTCTGGAACGACCCCCTTCTTGGCGGTGTTGGCAACCCCGAACCAGGTTAACAGGAACGGGAAGATGGCAGCCAGAACGGCACCAGTGTTTGACAAGAAACTCTGAATCCCGTAAGCGTAACTCTTCTGGTCATCATTGACCATGTCACCAACCATCATCTTGAATGGCTGCATGGCAACGTTGGATGACAGGTCCAGGAGGGCAACGGTAATCGCACCGAACCACAAAGCGGCCAGTGAACCGTAACCGAAGCCGAAACTACCAGAGTTAGGCAGCAGCAACATAACAATAACCGCCACGATCATACCGAGCAGGAGGTATGGAAGACGGCGACCGCCGAGCTTTGGTGCCCAAGTACGGTCTGAGTAGTAACCAATAATTGGTTGAACAATTAAACCAGCCAGTGGTGGCAGAATAAAGAACCATCCCAGGTTGTTTGGGTCGGCCCCAATAGTTTGGAAGATCCGGCTCATTTGTGAACTTTGCAAGGTAAAGGCGGTTTGGACACCAAGGAACCCGAAGTTAATCATCCAAATGGTCGACTTCGAGAGCGCTGGCAATCCGGCACCGGCGGACTTTTCTTGACTCATTACAAACAACTCCTTAATTCATACAACAATAATTGCTCTCTTATGAAACACGTTTTGTAAGCGCTTCATAGATTTCACGTTAATAATATACCAGAATTGGTCAAATTGTGCAACCGGTTGCGCAAAATTAATGCAACCGTTTGCACAAAAAATGACGAAAAAAGCCGTGATACCGGGATTTATCACGACTAAAAAAATTTAATTTTCTTTTAAAAACAGCTTAATTTCGTCGAAGCAGGGCAGCAATCCCCATGCCGCCGCCGACACATAGGGACGCAATCCCCGTCTGCTGATCCAGGTCCCGCAGTTCGTGAACCAATGTTACCAGGATCCGGGCACCGGAACAGCCAACCGGGTGTCCCAAAGCGATTGCCCCACCTCGCGGGTTGACTTTGGCCGGATCAAGCTGGAGCCAGTCCTGGCAGACCAGCGCCTGGGTTGCAAAGGCCTCGTTGATCTCATAGAGGTCCACGTCAGCGTTGGTCAAGCCGGTGGTTTCAAAGAGCTTCTTGATAGCATAGTACGGACCAAGTCCCATCACCGCCGGATCGATGCCGACCAAAGAAGCCCCAGCCCACTCAGCTAACGGGGTCAGACCGTATTCTTCGATGGCCGTAGCTGATGCCAAGGCCACCGCGGCTGCCCCATCGTTGATTCCCGAGGCATTGCCGGCCGTAACCGTCCCGTCCTGCTTAAAGGCTGGTTTCAGTTTAGCCAGGGCCGCCAAGGAGGTGTCGGGCCGCGGGGCCTCATCTCTTTGGACCACGTGGCTACCATGTCGGCCAACCACCGTCACTGGGGTGATCTCAGAGTCAAAATTTCCCGCTTCTTGGGCCCGGACCGCCTTCTGGTGACTGAGCAAGGCAAACTCATCCTGCTGCCGGCGGGTAACGTGATAACGTTCGTTGATATTTTCCGCGGTGATCCCCATCGGGTAGCCGCCATAAACATCCTTGAGCGCGTCTTCCTGCATGGCGTCAATCAGGGTACCATCACCAAAGCGGTAACCGCCGCGGGCCTTCTTTAGGACGTAAGGGGCATTGGTCATGCTCTCCATCCCCCCAGCAATCACCACCTTAGCCTGGCCGGACTGGATCAGCCCGGCCGCCAGATTGATGCTTGAGAGACCGGATGCACAAACATCATTGATCGTAATGGCCGGAACCGCCTGCCCCAGTCCAGCGGCCATGGATGCCTGACGAGCAGGGTTTTGCCCGCTTCCCGCCTGGATGACGTTTCCCATCAGAACCTGATCAACTTGCTCCGCTACCAGACCGGATTTAGCGACCACGTCCTTAATTACCGTTGCGCCAAGCTGGACAGCGGTCAAGGGGGCTAGTTCTCCACCAAATTTACCGATCGGTGTCCGTTGTGCCGCTACAATGTAAACTTTCTCCATGAGTCGATTCCCCCATCTCTTGTTTGTTCATAGCTTAACTAGTGTAGCGATTTACACTGGGTTACGCAAGCAAAAGGACAGGAAAGAAGCTGGACTGAGAAAAACCAACAGTTTTTTTCAGTCCAGCTTCTTAACATCAATCATATATTTTAAAGTCAACTAATTGGTGGTGCTTACGCGAGTTGAACAGCAGTTCCACCGCCGCTCGGCCCAATTCCCGAGGCTGAAGATCGATTCGTTCGCTCTCGTCCAAGAGCATGCCCATCAGTCGACTATTGTTAAAGCAGGCAATTGGGAGGTCGTAGTGTTGCAGGTGACGATTAAGTTGACCGTACAAGATGTCATCCGCACAGACAATCCCGTCAATTTCCGGATGACTGGCTAGAAATTGACGGATGCCCTCGTCGCGGCTGGCCGACCAGGTGAGAGCCGGCAGCCGGTGGCTTGTCATGCACTGCCGGTAACCAGCCCGCCGTGCCTCTTCATATGTCCAATTGACACCCGACTCTAAAAAGACTGGCCGCTGAATCCCATGACGGACGATTAACCGCTCCGTCGCTGCCCGTCCCGCCTTAATGTTGTCATTATCAACAAAGCGGTCCGGGTGCTGGGCGGTCGGATGACCGATCACCACGAAATTAAGCTGATGCTTGCGCAGGTAAGCCGTCACCGGATCGTTAGCCATCGTGTAGAATATCAGAAAATTATGAATCTTAGACTGGGTCACCATCGACTTAACGCTCGCCAGAAGTTCTTCTTGGCTAGGCGCAATCGCCACCACCATCTCATACCGCAACGGCGTGAGGGCACTGCTGATCCCCCGCATTAGGTCAATGTGGAAGGGGTTTGCCGGTGCCGTATCAGTGGTCACCGGGAATACCAGCCCCACCATGTTTGATTCTCCCCGAGTCAGGTTCTGCGCATTGTAATTAGGCTGATAATTCAGTTCACTAGCCACCTGTTTAACTTTTAACCGCGTCGCCTGACTGATCCGCGGGTTATCATTAAGCGCCCGAGACGCGGTTGATACTGACACGCCGGCACGCAAGGCAATATCTTTAATGGTCGCCACTCTTCTCACCTTCACCTTGAATTGATACAAACTCATTCAATTCTACCAGGTACAGACCCATTTGGACAACCGGGATTGGCTGCATGATGTTCAACGCCTCTGCATATAGGCGAAGTTGACCGCTATACTTCTGCACAACCTGCTTGATCGCCGCCGGTGTCGCTGCCAGATGGTCGGTCTTATAATCGACCAGAATAATTCCGTCATTAGTAACCAGGTAACCATCAATGATCCCGTGAATCAAGACCTGGTCATCGTCATCTTCGGCGATGTCTTCAAATGGTTCATGGCCATTCATAATCATCGCAAACGGCTCCTCACGGTGGTAGTCATTAGGGTGTTCCAGGATTTGCCGGCCAACTTTTGTCTTAAAGAAGTTCACGATGCCAGTAACGTCGATTCGGGCAGCGGTGGCCGGAGCCATTAGCCCCTGCTGGGTCAGGTTCGTAATCTCGTCTCGGACCGCCGTAGTCGTGATCGGCTGGTCGAGGGACAGCTTTTGGAAAACCAGGTGGGTAGCCGTCCCCACTTGGGTCGCCTTAGGGGCGGCAGCATCATCTTGAACGAAATTTGGTACCGCAAAGTCTGGGTTAATATAGATTCCGCTATGTTTTTGCTGATCACTTTCAGCTGGGTTTTCCTTCGCATCTGCAGCATAATCGCGCTGGCCTAAGCGGGGGTCATCATCTTCAAAGACCCGTTTGACGTCCGTGACCGACTGATAAGCAGTTGTCTTTGTCGCCGTCTGGTGGGGGTATTGGTAGCCAAGGATCTGGGTAAAGTCCTGCTTGACCGCTGGCGAGGCTGTGGCCAATTCAGGATTGGTCTGCTTGACGGCACCTTCGCCCGTAGTCACCGAAAGCTTATTGAGGCCGTCAGCGTCAAAGGACCGCACGATAAAGCCCGTGGCTGCCTCCGCCTGAGCCCGTTGATCACCGCCAGCCAGGACGCTGTCAGTCAGCGCCGCATCCCCCACCGTCAAGTCCGCGGCGGTAAAATGATTGGCTCTGTTAGAATAGCGCGCTAGAGCCAAGCCGATCCAGTCCATGAATGACTTTGCATCAAGCCGCGGCTGGGGACTCAGCACCGTCCCGTGGCTCTGAAAGGCTTTCTGCCACCGGTTCCAAGATGCGACTAGGCTCTGGGTCTTCACTTCGTCATTAAACGAACCCGTGATGAACAGCCGCTGTTCTGCCCGTGTCAGGGCCACGTAAAGGACCCGCAAGTCCTCCGCGCGTTCGCTCCGGCCGATCGTGTCAATGGCAACCTGCCGCTGGGGGGTATCATAGACCACCCGGTCATCGTCCAGCCAGCGGATCCCAACGCCCACTTTAGCGTCCACCACGACGTTAGCACGCTTGGCACTATCGTTGAAACCATGGGTCGCGTCAACCAGGAAGACAATCGGAAACTGGAGACCCTTGCTACCGTGAATCGTCATCACATTGACCGTGTTGGCGGTCAGCTGGGTGGGGGCCACCCCAAGGTCCTTGTCGTGTTCCTGCATTTTTTCAATGAAACGGATGAATTGATAAAGGCCCTTGAAACTGCTCTCCTCGTAGGTATGGGCTCGTTGGTAGAGGGCGTGAAGGTTAGCCTGCCGCTGAGCACCGCCCCGCATCGCCCCCACATAGTCCAAGTAGCCTGTCTCTTGGTAAATCTGCCAAATCAGGTCCACCAGGGTCTCCTGCTGGGCCGTATGCCGAAACTGGTCGAGTTGCGTCATTAAGGTCACCAGTTTGTGGTAGAGGGCCTGCTGTCGGCCGGGAGCAAGTAGTTCATTGGCCTTCTTGTAGGGCCGCAGCTTGTGATGGTGCCGGTAGTTGTAGATAAAGGTCGTAAGCGCGGTGTAGTAGTCTGCGGCCTGGTTCTGCAGGCGGATGAAGGACAGCTCCTGATTATCCAAGCCGACGATTGGTGAACGCAGGACCGCCACCAGCGGAATGTCCTGGTGGGGGTTGTCAATTATCTTGAGCATGGCCAGCATCACCCGGACTTCGGTGGCCTGGAAGTAATTCTCGACATCGTGAACGGTCAGCGGGATATCAAGCTTGTTGAATTGCTCCATCAGGGTGTTGTTGATCGCCTTGGTCCGCTCCAGGATGACAATATCACCGTACTGAACGGGCCGCAGCTTTTTTTCGTCGGCATCATAGATCTGGGTGCCGCCTTCAACCAGCTGTTTGATCCGACGGCCAACCATCTGAAACTCGCCGACCTGCTTATCAGTTTCACGGCGGGCCCCCTTGTCCTGCTGACTGGCGTTGGCGTCATAGAGCATGATCTCGACCGGCTGCGGTTGTGCCGCATCATCGTAGTAGTGGGCAGCGTACTTCAGCTCCGCGTCCTCATCATAGGCGATCTCCCCCACTTCGGGATCCATCAGCTGGCTGAACAAAAGGTTGGTGAAGGTCGTCACGTTGCTCATCGAACGGAAATTTTCCCCTAGAACAATCGCCGTGCTACTGTCCGCATGCTGATAACGCTGGTACTTATTAAGGAAAAGGGACGGATCTGCCTCTCTGAAGCGGTAGATCGACTGCTTGACATCCCCCACCATGAAGAGGTTATGGGCATCTTCTCTGGCCAGGTGCATCAGGATGCTCTCCTGAAGCTGGTTGGTATCCTGGTATTCATCGACCATGATGGCCTGGTAGTGGTCCTGCAGGTTGGCAACTAGGGCCTGCCAATCCGGATCATCGGCCGCCGGGCTGAGGATCTGGTAGGCATAATGCTCCAGGTCGCTGAACTCTAGGACGTGCCGGTTGAGCTTCGTCTGCTGATACTGGTCCATGAAATCCTGGGTCACCGCACTCAGTTTGGACAAGATCGCCTGGGCATGCTGGGAGATCGTCCGCAATTGCTCCTCGTCATAGACAAAGAAATGCTCCTTGACCTTGTCCAGCTGTTCCTTGATTCCTTTACGGACCGTCTTGACCGTTTCGTGAGCCGCGGTCATCTCCGGGGTTGCGTCCTTAGGAATCCGCGAAACACTCTTAAATGACAGGTTGTTGAAGCTGGCACGCAGGGTATTCCAGGTCACCGGCTTAAACACGTCCAGGACCACCTGCAGCCGCTGCTGATCCTGGATTAGGACCCGTTGTGCCTGTGGCAGGTCAGCAGCTTCTTGTGCCAGCTGGGCAAACTGCTGCTGAATATTTTGAACCTTCGCGATTAACTCGCCCTCGTCTTCGTCCCCGAGGTAGTCCTTGACCAGGCGTTCCCAATCCTTCTTAAGCTGATCGCGGTCCTTCTTGATGGCCTGGTAGATCTTCAACAGGTTAGGATCGCCTGGTTTCCCGCGGAAGTTGGCAAAGTTGACTTGCTCAAGCAACACCCGCACATCACGACCTTCGCCTCCGTTCAACTGATCAATCAGCTGTTCAAACACCGCCTTCTCCTGCCTGAGCTGGGTAGCGTCCTTAGGCAGGGCCGCGTCTTCGGCCCGCTGGATCAGTTCTTCCTCATCGTGTTGGAACTGGTGAAGCCGCTCGACCAAAACCGGTCTGAGGCCCTGCCGGTAGAAAGCCGTCTCGAGAATATCCCCTGCAAGGTCATAACTGTGCGGCAGCTGGTTCAGCCAGGCCGCTGGATCGGCTTGCGCGTTGGCAACGTCATACAACTTCAGAATCAAATCGTCGAGGCCCTGGTCGTCCCGGTCATTCGAGAAGTTGAGGACTAGTTGGCGAAATGATGCCATTCCCGCTTCCTTTGCATCGGCAGCCGCGTAGTAGCGCTCACTAACCTGTTGCCAGACCTCCTCTTCCAATAAGAGCTGCTCAGTCTGGTCCGTCAACAGCCGAAACTGCGGGTCCAGGTTGATCAGGTAGTAATAGCGTTTGATCAGCTTCAGGCAAAAGGCGTGGATGGTACTGATGTCAGCGGCCGCCAGCCGGTTGATCTGGTTGGTCATCCGGTCCCGCATGGCCTTGGGCTGATGGTGATCCTGGGCGATCTCCTGAAGGGCCTTGCGGATCTTGTCCCGCATGTTCTTGGCAGCCGCATCGGTAAAGGTTACCAGCAGCATCCGGTCAATATCTTGGCCCTCCTTAATCAGTTCAATCACCCGGTTGACCAGCACAGCGGTCTTACCGGAACCGGCCGAAGCCGAAACCAGGATATTCTTTCCCCGGGTTTTAATTGCCTTGCTCTGCGCCGCGGTCGGTGAAAAATCTGCCATTATTGATCCTCCCCATCATCGTTGTTTTGCTCTTTTTTACGCACATCATCGAATTTCTCCTTGGCGATCCGGGAATCCAGCTCGTGGTAAAGCCCTTGGTCCAGCATACTGTCGAACTGGTAAATATCCAGGTAGTCGGTGTAGTCCAGCCCCGTTTTCCGGTTGCTGCCGTCAATCAGCCGATACGGGTTTAACTTGAGCTGGCCACTAAGGATCTGCTTACCGGCATCAATGATCAGCCGCCGGTTATTATCACGCAACCACTGCAACTGCCGGTCATCAGCCAGCAGAGCTTCCTTGCTTGAACTGCCATTCTTCTTCAGAGGGTAGACCAATTCGGCATGGCCCTGTTTGGCAATGTTGTTCAGCAGGTCGCTATTATTTAAGAGAATCCCCTTATACTGGTGGGCTTTCAGCCGCAAGTCTAACAATCGCTGGTCCCGGTGTGCCGGCGAGCCCTTCAGGAGGTCCGTTGCCTTGATAGTCGGGTTATTCAGGTGCAGGTAAAGGGCTCCCGCTAGGTTCGCCGCGCTGAGGTTGAGCTTGTCAAGGTTGACCTCAAGGCCGCTGAGGTAGGTCAGCAGCTGGAGGGAGATCCCGTAATAGGCTGCCGTCAAGTCAAAGAGCCGGTCACCCGACTTATAATCTACCACCGCAAGATACTTCTGGTCGCCAACGTCAATCTGGTCAACCCGGTCAATTCGCCCGCGCAGCTGGATGTGCCGCTGGTCATCCAATGGGTATTCAAGTGGGGCCCAGTCGGCGGCCTGACGGCCGTTGATCTGGCCAAACTGAACTTCCGTTTCCCGCGGAACGAAGTGGGCGTTGGCGGCCTGCTGACAGAGGGTCGCTAGCATCGTCTTAACAATTGCCGTCAGCTGTTGGTACTGAAAACGGGCCTGGGCCGACGAACTGACCAAGCGTAACAATTCAGGCTGAAGCTGGTCGGCCGCATCCAAAGCCCGGCTGGTGAACTCAACCAGGGCCGCGTGATTTTCGTCCTTGGCCAGGTCGGCAAAGCGCAAATTAGAATCCCGAACGAGGTTGACGAAGACCTCCATTGCCCGGTGGAAGTAGGTCCCGATCCGGTCGTTGGATAGGGACAATTCATCCCGCTTGCGCAGACGCAGGCCATACTTCAAGAAGTATTCATACTGGTTAACGTAGAAGTCCTGCAGCTGCGAGATTGACGCGTAGAGGACCTGCCCCGGCTCATCCTTAGCCGTGTGCAGGTAGAGGGCCTGGGCCATTGGGGCCGTAATGTCTTTGGTCTGGTTGCGGTAGGCAAAGCCACGTTGGATGACGGCTAGCCGGGCCCTTAAAGATTCATCATGCTCGGCCAGCTGATTCAAAGCATAGCCAACCCGTTGCCAACTAGCGGGCCACTGCGGCTTTTTGCCGACCGGCACTTCCTGGTCATCGCTAAGCTGACGGACCACCTGGACCAACTGGTTGATGGTTGCCAAGGGAGCACTGACGAACGGGGCAGCATCTGCCTGGCCAGCGGGACTCGTTGCCAACGGAACTACTTCACCAGTGATCTTAAAGAAGCGGGCCGTATCAATCATATATGGCGACGGCTGGAGTTCCTTGTCGTCCGCACTGAATTGGGGTGCTGAAATGATCAGCTGCTCTTGTGCGCTCATGAACCCTTGGTAGTTGACGAAGGGCTCGTCGACCAATTGATCCACCGCAGTAGCTGGCAGGTACTGCGAGTCGGCATCGAGGTATTGGCTCAACAGGTCCTTATCACTATCCGTCAGCAATCCCTCATCATCATGAACCTCTGGCATCACATCATCAGTGGCGCCGATCATGAAGACCACCCGGTGCTCCTGACTCTGCACAATCCCGGTTTCGGAAATGACTACCTGGTCGAGGGTCGCTGGGATCTGGGAATACTGGGCTGCCGCAAAGCCGGCCTGCAGGATCTCACCGAAGTTGGTCAATAGGTCTGCTTGACTGGTCGCTCCCACCTGCTGGTCGCCAAGGATCAGGACATATTCTTCAATGATCTGGCAGAAGGTTGCCCATACCTGCTTCGGCCGCCTTGCCAGGTCTAGTTTTCCCTGTTCGGCCTGATAATTCTGCCAGTTATTCAGCCGCTCCGTCACCCCATTGTCAACCAGGAACTGGTACACATTGGTAGCTAGTTCCCGGCCCGTTTGAACCTCCTTGAGTTCGTCAAAGAAGGGGATCAGGGTCTGACCGACAAAATTGCGGATCAGTTGCAACTGGTCGTTGACCTTTTTTTGCCGCGAATGGGCATAGTTAGCTGCCTGCGGGTTGGTTCCCTTGACCTGCCAAAGTTCAGCAATTTCTCTAGGATCTTGGGTTGTCCAGGCGTGCTTACCCGCGATCGCCTGTTTGAGGCACCAGTTTTCTGTCGTAAAGACCGCCGCCTCCAGTTCATCCTGGTCAAAACCTGTCGGTAACAGCAGCCACGTTTTCAAGAGTTGGATAATGTCGCTCGTCTGGTAGCCATAGAGCGGGATCTGCAAAAGGGCCGTCAGCAACACCACCAGCGGATGCTTATCCATTCGCCGTTCATGATCATTGAAGATGGGAATCTGGTGGCTGGCAAAGACCGGGGCGATCATTGTTTGGTAGCCGTCCAGGTGCCGCGTCAGAATTAAGAAATCACGGTAACGGTACTTCCCCGTGGCCACCATTTGTCGAATCTGGGTGGCGACGTGGTTCAGCTCCGCCAGCCGATTGGGAACAGATTGAACCTGAATGCTGCGGGCATCATCTAGGGGATGGCCTGCTGTCAAATCAATCGGTTCGGCGGCGTAGCGCTTAAAGAAGCGGTCGAATTCGGCCAGGTCGGTGCTAACCCGGTGAGCGGTGGCATACTCAACATTATTGACCAGCCGTACCTGCTGGGGATGAGCCTGGGCAAACTTCCAGAGACGGTGGTACTGCATCGCTGAGTTGTAAAAGAGGTCGCCCTTTTTCGGAAGCTCAGCGGGACTGGGATGGCGTTGGTCAGGGTAGCCGCGGTCCAGTGTGAACGAGATGGTAGTGGTTTTGGCATTGAGGATAATAGCGTCAACGATCTGCTGTTCGGCAGCAGTGAACTGTGTGAACCGGTCCAGGAAGAAGTGCATATGACGACTTTCAGGATGGTCATATAGGTATTGGGCCAGTTGCTGGTAAAGGTCAATATTTCCCAGGAAATATTTCTGCATTCGTTCCTCATACGCATGGTAAATCAGCTCAACATCGTGCATCTTGGCCACCCAGGCTGGATTGTCCTTAACCTGGCTAGCGGTCTGGGCCTTTTGAAGGATCAGTGAAAAATCGTCGGCGGTAATGTTGGCCATTTGAAGTTCTGCCAGCTGGTCAGTCAATTTCTGAACAAAGCCGGGATGCTGAATTTCACTTGCATACAGCCGAAGATCCCCCGCGTGCTCCTGTAGGATCTTGGTCGTAAGCATTGCCGTCCCGACCTTGGACAGGCGGGTTCGTCTAAAAAGAGGGGTATCTCGCAATAGGTACCAGGCCAGCCGACTAAAGGACAACACCTGGACTCGGCTAGCCGCAAACCGCCCCTGTGGATTGCCTTGGTTTTGCCGTTTGCGCAGGCCGGCGAGAACACTGATTTCCGTTTCGAACTTGATATGGTTAGGCACAATATAAAAGAAAGTATCCTCAGCTGGTGCCGTTTTCAGCTGGTCCGCTAACTGGTCAACCAAAACCTGCTGATGGTCAACCGCCGCGGTCCCTAAGACAAAACCCAGGCTTCCCATAAATTATTCATCCTTTCGTGCGTGTATTGTAACTGCATTTTACCATACGAACATATGTTCAAACAACGCACAAAAAAATTGGTGAGCAATGTCACCATTTTTAAAGAATCGGCGAAAGCAACCGTGAGAAGCGCTGCTTGAAATGCAGCCACCGGGACTGCTGGTCAAAGGCCGCCGCCGTTACCACGCGACTATTACGGATATCGTTGACGAAGATCTGCTCCAGCTGGTCTGTCGTGTCACTGTCATAGATAAAAGCATTGATCTCAAAGTTCAATTTGAAACTCCGAAAGTCCATATTTGCTGATCCGACCGAGGCCATCTTGCCGTCAATCACCATCGTCTTAGCGTGCAAAAAGCCCCGCTGGTAGGTATAGATGGTAACCCCTTCGTTAGCTAAGGCATATGCATAATACTGGGTTGCCCGGTATACAAACGGGTGGTCCGGCTTGCACGGGATCATGATCCGGACATCGATTCCAGAATGGACAGCCACCCGCAAGGCATCCAGAACACTATCATCGGGGATCAGGTAGGGAGTTTGAATCCAAATGTGATCCTGGGCAGCGTTGATTAGCCGCAGGTACCCCAGCTTGATCTTCTCCTGTTCCGATTCTGGACCGCTGGAGACCACCTGGAGAGCCGTCGTCCCGTGTTGAACCTTGATCTCCGGAAAGTACTGCCGGTAATGAGTCAGTTTCTCTGAATATTGACTGACTGAGGCATTCCAGTCACCGATAAACCGTCGCTGAAGGCCGTAGACCCCACCGCCGACGATTCGCAGGTGGGTATCTCTCCAGGGGCCAAACTTCGGCGACCGGCCCAGGTACTGGTCACCAATGTTAAAACCGCCGACGTAGCCGATCTTGCCATCAAGCACCACGATCTTCCGGTGGTCACGGTAGTTCAGCCGGAAATCAAAAAGGTTGTTACGGGTCAAAAGAAACTGGGTCGCATGCCCGCCACGTTCCCGCAGGCCATCATAAAAGCTCGGCCGGACCCCCATCGAACCCCAGGAATCATACAACACTCGGACCTCGACCCCTTCGGCAGCCTTACGTTCCAGGAGGGTCCGCAATTGGTTGCCGATCTGGTCGTTATAGATCGTGTAAAATTCAATGTGGATGCTTTTCTTGGCGGCGGCAATCTCGTCGAACATCTGACTAAAGAGCTTCTGACCAGTTGTATAAATGGTTACGTGATTTCGCTGGCTGAGGAAAGAATCGTCCAGGCTCTGAAAAAGCATTACCGTCCGCCGGTAGATCTGCGTAGTGGTGTGCCGCGGCTTAGGCATGTTGATAAACTGTTGTTTCTGCCGGTCGATGGCCTCCTGGATCCGGAGCTGGGTCTGGGTCTTCATCAGGTTCAACCGCCGGTGGGGCAGTTTACGGCCGAGGAAGGCGTAAATGATGAAACCGATGACTGGGATCAGGGTCAGGACCAAGAGCCAGGCCCAGGTGGCCGCGATATCCCGTTTTTCACGGAAAACCGTATAAATCGCCGCAATTTCGTTGATCAGGATAATGGCCACAATAACCCAGCGAACAATTGCCCACGTTAGCTCCATTGATAACCCTCCTCATAAGTTATTAATATCATTTTAACGCACCCCCCGCTTATCGAATAGCGGCAAATGTTTGAATCTGTGTTAAGATATGCATAAATTCCACGAAAGAAGTACCAACAAATGACACAAATTTACCTTCGCCAAGCTCAACTGGTCGACCGGCACACGGTCATGGAGATCATTAATGATGCCAAAGCGGCCATGAAGAAGGCCGGCAGTCCTCAGTGGCAGGACGGCCATCCCAACATCACCATGATCACCGAAGACATCACTAAAAAGATCGGCTGGGTACTCGTGATCGATCAACAAGTCGCCGGCTACGTGGCCATGCAGCTTACTCCTGATCCCAACTACCAGCACATCACCAATGGCCAGTGGGCTCAGCCAACCCAACCATATGCCACCTTCCACCGGGTGGTCATCAGCAGCCGTTTCCGCGGCCACCATCTCGGGCAGTTTTTGATGTCTAACCTGCTGACATTAGGGCTGGCCAAGGGGCTTACCAATTTCCGGCTGGATACCCATCCCGTCAACGCCGCCATGCAGGGATTGGCTAAGAGCTGCGGCTTTGAATACCGGGGAGACATCGAGGTTAACGACAAACTCGATCCTCATCGTCTGGCCTTCGAGCTCAATATCACCCAGCCCCATCATCAAGATCACGTCACCAACGACTTCATGAAGCCGCTGCTCCACCACGACAATTAAAAAAGACCCGCTCAAGAACGTCTTGAGCGGGTCTTTATTTACTCAGCAATTATTTATTCGCTGAATTACTTATCTTCTTTTTTGGCATCCTTGTCGTCAGCCTGGCCATCCTTAGGCGTGTATTCCTTGCTGTCGTCTTTAGCAGCGTCCTTGGCATCAACGATTACCAGCTTGCCATCCTTCATTTCAGCAACCAAGTGCTTTGCATCAAGGTGGTCAAGGTAGTAGTCAGTGACCTTGTCCCGGATTTCACGTTCGATCACCCGACGAAGTGGACGGGCACCCATGGCCTTGTCGTAACCTTCATCAATCAGGTACTTCTTAGCAGTTGGGGTTACCTTAACGTCCATGCCCTTCTTAGCCAGCGTCTTGTTGACATCGGCAAGCATCAGGTCAACGATCTTTTGCAGGTCTTCCTTAGTCAAGCTGTGGAATTCAACAATGGCGTTGAACCGGTTGAGGAATTCTGGACGGAAGTAGTTGGTCAGCTTCTTGATCAGATCTTCTTCGTCCTCGTCGTCACCGAGCTTGATTGGAGCATCACTGGAGTAACCGGCGTTGGAAGTAGCAATGATGATCGTGTTCTTGAAGTCAATGGTGTTACCTTGACCGTCAGTCAAGCGACCGTCATCGAGGACTTGCAGCAACAGGGTAATAACTTGCGGGTTAGCCTTTTCAATTTCATCCAGCAAAATGATGGAGTATGGGTGACGACGAACCTTTTCAGTCAAGGTGTTGTTGTTGTCGTCGTAACCAACGTAACCAGCAGTCGTCCCGATCAGCTTGGAAACAGCCGTCCGGTCTGAGTATTCAGACATATCCAGCCGGATGATGTCGTTCTTGGAGCCGAACATGTCGAGGGCTAATTGCTTAGCCAACTCAGTCTTACCAACCCCAGTAGGACCAACGAAGAGGAAGGAACCAATTGGTTGGTCACCTTCGTCAAAGCCGGCCCGGTTACGCCGGATAGCCCGTGAAACGGCTTCAACGGCTTCGTCTTGGCCGATAACCTTGCCTTCAAGCCGCTTGTCCATGTCCTTTAGACGTTCAACATCACTAGCGCCGATCTTTGATACCGGAATACCAGTCATCTGTTCAACGGCGTTAGCAACATCTTCTGGCGTTGCCGTAACCTTTTCGTCTTCGGAGTTTTGGCTAAGTTGCTTCTTCAAGTCAGCAATCTTATCCTTAGCGGCTTGAGCTGCCTTGTAGTCTTCCTTAGCAGCAGCATCCTTTTGCTTCTTTTCTTCCTGCTTGATTTCGGCTTCAATCTGCTTTGCATCGTGTGCTGGGTGCTTTGCAGCCAGGTGAGCGGCCGTCATGTCGATCAGGTCAATGGCCTTGTCTGGCAATGCCCGTTGTGGCATGTATTGAACGGAGTAGTCAACGGCGGCCTGGAGAACATCGTCAGGCAACTTGACGTTGTGGTGACGTTCGTAGAGATCCCGAATTCCCTTCAGGATAGCAATCGTGTCGGCCTTGCTTGGGGCGTTAACCGTAACTGGGTTGAACCGCCGAGCCAGTGCAGCATCCTTCATGATGGTGTTCCGGTATTCGTCTTGCGTCGTAGCACCGATAACCGTGATTTCACCACGGGAAAGTGCTGGCTTGATGATGTCAGCCATTCCCTTGGAACCACTGTCAGAGCCAGTAGAACCGGCACCGATGATCTGGTGAATTTCATCGAAGAAGAGGATAATGTTGCCGGCCTTCTTGACTTCGTCGATCAGCTTTTGCATGTTCTCTTCGAAGCTTCCACGGTATTGAGTACCAGCTTCCAGACCAGAAATATCAATGCTGATAATTTCCTTGTCCTTGATTGGTGCTGGAACGTCACCGTGAACGATTGCCTGAGCCAATCCTTCGACAACGGCCGTCTTACCAACCCCGGCGTCACCAACCAGCACTGGGTTGTTCTTTGTCCGCCGGCTTAAGATTTCAGCTGTTTCTTGAATTTCCTTGTTCCGGCCAATTACGGGGTCCAGCTCACCTTGCCGGGCTTCTTCAGTCAGGTTCCGGCCAAGCTTGTGAAGAATACTCTCCTTGCCTTCGTTTGGCTGTTGACCTGGGTGGCCAGCTTGCGGTGCTGCACCACCAGGCAACTGACCAGTTTGCCGGTATTGGGCAAACTCTTCTGGTGTAACTTCACGACCATTAATCATGTAACGCCGATTTTCGGAGTTATAACCGTTCATGCCGCCCATTAATTGGTTAAAGATGTCATTCATATCGCTGTTAAATGGATCCATTGGATTTTGAGCCATTATGCAGT
>NZ_JBJEEM010000023.1:0-16499 GCF_051873075.1 Limosilactobacillus sp.
GCGGGAGTATGAGTGTTAATAATCTTGTCACCATCTACGCTTGCTTGGTAGCCGGATGGAACATCGGCTTCTTCCCAAGTGTAGTTAATAGTTTTGCCACTAGCTTTTTCTGCTAAGTCGTCGACTGTGGCTTTCCAGTTGTTGGCGGCTGATACTTCTACCGTCTTAACAATCTTACCATTAGCCAATAAGTTAACCTTGATCGACTTTGGACGAAGACCATCTTGATCATTAGCATCGTCCCACTCCTTCGTTACTGTCTTGGAGATAGTAGCGGGAATGTGCGTGTTAGTAATCTTGTCACCATCTACGCTTGCTTGGTAACCGGCTGGAACGTCGACTTCTTCCCAAGTGTAGTTAATAGTTTTGCCACTAGCTTTTTCTGCTAAGTTGTCGACTGTGGCTTTCCAGTTGTTGGCAGCAGTTAATTCTACCGTCTTAACAATCTTACCATTAGCCAATAAGTTGACCTTGATCGACTTTGGACGAAGACCATCTTGATCATTAGCATCATTCCATTCCTTCGTTACTGTCTTGGAGATAGTAGCGGGAATGTGCGTGTTAGTAATCTTGTCACCAGCTACACTCACTTGGTAGCCAGCTGGAACATCGACTTCTTCCCAAGTATAGTTAATAGTTTTGCCATTAGCTTTTTCTGCTAAGCCGTCGACTGTGGCCGTCCAATTATTAGCGGAGGATAGTTCGACTGTCCGCACTACCTTACCATCAGCCAGCAAGTTAACCTTGATCGACTCCGGACGAAGGCCATCTTGATCATTAGCATCATTCCATTCCTTCGTTACCGTCTTCGAGATTAGCTTATGATCAATAATCGTTTTATTAATAATCGTCGTGCCTGACGTTGGGAAATCAGAAATCGTAATATCGTCAGCCAATTGATAGCCATCTGGCGCCCATACTTCATGTAGGGTATAGGTACCACGCAGGATATTACCGAATTTCAGAACACCATTAGTATCGGATGTTGCTTCGGCAATTACATCATTTCCCCGGAGCAGCTGAAACGTTGCGCCAGAAAGCGGCTGATTATTATCGTCAACCTTAGTAACAACCAAATTAAACGTCTGAATATTCCCGTGACCACCGCTATTAATTATCTTCAGCGTCTGTGGATAATCAATCGTTGAATGATTGCTAGAACTCAATGAAGCAGAATTATTAATAACTGTCCCATCGCTAGGACGCTCATCCGTATTCAGCTGGTTAACCGGCTTTCCGTTATAGAGCAGTTCGTACAGGATCAGAAAGCCATCGTGACTAACGTAGTTTCCCGTATCTGGGGATGCCGGATTCGTATTCGCGACAACCTGATTACCCAGGTTAATCGTAAAACTGGTACCAGCAGCATTAATTACTGGATTAATGTTGAGATGTTCAATCGCCCGATTATTCCAATCAGTACCATTCCACCACCATTTTACCTTGTAAATCTCAAAACTATCCGTCTTGTAGGTAAAGCCAGGGGTTTGCAAATGGTCAGCGATTACGGCATCCGTATACGTCACGTCTCCAGCCGGGTTTACCCGAATTGCATATTTAATGTTCCCCTTACTGAGGTCATTATTCATCGTATACTTACTGAAGCGTTCATCCGGACTAGCCGTGCCTGGAGCATAGCGAATCGTTAATGTCGGATGAGTGATGTTATTGATTGTAATAGTAATTGGAACGTCCTCACCATCGGATGTATGTTGCGGGTTGATTTGAACAGTAAAGAAAATACTACCTTGAGCGTCGCTTCCCTCTACATTGAAAACAAATCGACCCATATTGCCGACAATCGTGGCGGTTCCCAAATTAGTCGCAATCGTTGTCCCGCTGGTAATACTTAACTGATCGGGAACACTAAAGGAAAAGTAGTCCCCCGGACAAATATTATCTCCGGTAAAATCGTAGTTGATTTCAACCCGGATCGGCGTAAATTGATCAATCGTATCACCGCTGTTTATCGGCTGATTCGTATTACCATTCTTAACCGTAAGCTGAATGCTCTTCGGGTTAACCTGGTTAGTCGGCACAACCGTCAATGAACTCGCTTGCTCAGCTGTCGATTTGCCGCTTTCATCAGTAACTGCACTGTTCTCAGCAGACCGTACTGCCGTGGTTGCGGACTTATTTGCATTAGCTCCATCACTTTCCTCTGTGGAAGTGGACTGATTGGCCCGCTGAGAATTCGCGTTGACTAATGACGTTTGCTCAGTCTGGGCAGGCTGTTTTTCACCTTGGTTGGGGGCATTCGGCTGGTTAGTCGTCTGCAGCACCGTTACCGGTGTAGCGACCTGATCGGCACTAGCCGGAGCCACGAAAAAGAACGCCAACACTACTGTTAATACTGCGACAATAATTGCTGTCAAACGTCGACATTGTAATCTAAATTTCATTGTTCTCACCTCCTTTCTTTGATAATAAAATATTAGTTCTCGATAGTTTCAATTAAGATTACAACTATTAATTAATTAACGCAATTGGGCTATTCCAACGTTATAATTAACAATTATTTTATTTATATATAATTATTTCATAGTAAATGATATATTAAGCAATAAAATATCATTTACTAGAGAACCGTATAAAAAGTACCGCAAGATATAGTCATAAAATTTTAAAGTTAAACTATCAATTAGTTGCAAATATTATGCTAATAACTTAATTGTATAAAATAATAAATACTTTTTAAATGGTGCTGAAATATATTTCTATATAAAAATAGAAGCTGTCCATGGCGAATCATCTCACCATAGACAGCTTCTTCAGTTATATTATCATTGTTGTTCGTGCTTCTCGACAGCGGCAACCAATTCTTCAAGCGATTGGCTCCCGAAGATAACTGGGTCGTCACCGATCATCGTTGCCGGTACCGACATGATCTTCTTTTCTTTCCGCAGTGCTGGGAAGTGCTGCAGGTCAATCATCGTCGCGGTGATCCCTGGGTTCAGCGCCGCCATGTGTTGGCAGGCCGCTACGACATCCGGGCAGAAGTGGCAGGTCAATGATACCCCGATCCGGATATCAACCGGCCCTAGCTTCTTGATGCGGTCGACCATCTCTGGGGCGATCGTCTGACCAGGACCCGCCACGTTATAGACGCCGAGGACCAGCGAGTTCAATTCGTGACCGGTTGGGATGCCAGCGTAGTGGAGGCCGGTATCATCGCCATCCCCATCCAACAGTTTTAGCATTGGCAGGTAATTACCATTACCTTCAACGGTCGTTACCGTGAAGTGGTCATCGAGATCCGCAAACTCCGTAACGAAGCTGACAAGCTGCTGGCTAAGCTCACTATCGTTAGTGTTGACCTGGAAGGTGACATCCTTGGTCAGCCGGTCGAAAATCGGCCGCAACTGCTGGTCGATGTCTGCCGTCAGCCAGTTCCCCTCGTGCGGTGTGACCTCTTCCTGGTGATCCAACTGGGTTGTTTGACCAACCGTCTTAGCAGGTTTCTTGTCCACGGCCGCGTGGATTGGGACCCCCTGTTGTTGCTTTTGTGCCGTGACGTAGGTTTCTGCGGTAGTAGCAGCCGTGGCCCCGTCAGCCGCCGCCGTGATAATCTGGCGTAGTGGTTTGACGATCACGTCCCCCGCGGCATAAACGCCGGGAACGTTGGTAGCCCCTTTCTCATCGGTCTTGATATAGCCATCCTTACTCAGTTCAACAATCCCTTCAAGGTCCTTAGTCGCCGGTTGAGTGCCGATATAGATGAACATTCCAAAGGTGTTGTCACCCTTGTCGACATGGTAAACCGTCTCCTCACCAGTCTTGTTGTTAACCAGAGTAGCACTGGTCAAGTAGTCGTCACCATCAACCCGCTTAACTTCGGTATTATATTCAACGCTGACTTTCGGGTTGTTGAGAGCCCGAGCAGCGGTCAACGGTGGACAGGTAAAGTGGTCACCACGAACTAACACCGTGACGTGTTTACCGAACCGGCTCAGATAGTCGGCTTCTTCGGCCGCCGCGTAACCGCCGCCAACCACGAAGATCTGCAGACCAGTGAAAAGCTCCCCATCGCAGGTCGAGCAGTAGGCAATCCCCCGGCCCCGGAACTCAGCTTCGCCAGGAAAACCAACCTTCCGCGGGTTGGCCCCGGTGGCAATGATCACACTCCGGGCCTGGTAAGTCTGGCCGCTCTTCCCGGTCAGTGTCTTGACCTCACCCATCAGGTCGTACTTGGCGATCTGATCGTGCTTGATCGCTACCCCAAAGTCAGTTACCTGGCGCTGCATCTGGTTCATCAATTGGGTACCGTCGACCTTCTCAACGGCGGGATAGTTATAAACTACCGAAGTTGTCGTAACCTGGCCGCCGACCGTATCGCCCTCGATGATCAGGGTGTCCAGGGTTGCCCGACCGGCGTAAAGCCCGGCCGACAGACCCGCGGGCCCTGCCCCAACGATGATTAAATCATATAAATGTTGTTCAGTCATTGGCAGTCACCAGATTAAAGCTTGCCGACCAAGTCAAGACTTGGCTTGATTGAATCCTGACCTGGTTTCCAGTTGGCTGGGCATACCCGGTCACCGTGTTCACGAACGAATTGGGCAGCCTGGAGGGTCCGCAGAATTTCATCCGCGCTCCGGCCGATTCCCATGTTGTTGATGGTGTAGGATTGAATCTTGCCATCTGGGTCTACGATGAAGACTCCCCGGTAGGCCTGGCCGGCATCCTCGTTCAGCACATCAAACATCCGGGCCAGCTTGCCGGCTGGGTCCGCCAGCATGTGGTACTTGATCTTGCCGATCTTGTCAGAAGCCTCAGCCCAAGCCTTGTGAACGAACTCGGTATCTTCGGAGACAGAGTAAATCTCGGCATCAGCCTGCTTGAAGTCCTCATACTTATCTTGCAGAGCTTCTAGCTCCGTTGGGCAAACAAATGAGAAGTCAGCTGGGTAGAAGAAGAAGATACTCCACTTGCCCAAGACGTCCTTCTTGGTAACTTCAACCGTCTTGCCATCCTGATATGCGTTAACCTTAAAGTCTTCAATCTCATGTCCAACAAAATTCATGAATATCCACTCCTTAAATTAGAATCATTCTTAACTACGCCTTTATTATAGCTGATTGTGTGCAATATTCAAGGATTATTTTAGATTTATTCTAAATAAAAAGATCGCAACAAATTACCGTTACGATCTCTTTCTCTCATATTATTTAAGAATTTTCTTAGATCCCAGTGTCCATTGAAGTCCCCGCCAAATGGCCTGAGGAAGCAGGTGCCAATCTGGCTTTTGCCGGACCACCATTGGCAGGTTGTGATTGACCGCTTGCTTTTTGCCAGGCTCATCTTTCTTTTTCTTATCAGCGGTTGGCATCTCCTCCTTAGCTGCCTCAGGGACCATTGCCTTCTGGGCATTCAACGATTCGCTGGTTAACGCCGTATCAATTGGCTGAACTGGCACCGTTGCTTGTTCTTCAGCTGCCGTTGGCTGTGACGGAGCGGTTGCTTGCTGAGACATGGCCGGTGAGGTGGTCGGCGCCGTATCAACTGCCGGGACAGTGTCGACAGCGGTGGTCGACTGAGCCGGCTCAGTTGCCTGCGTCGGTTGCAGACTGGCCGCAGTAGATAAATCCGTGACCGCTGATTGACTAAGTGTGGCCGGCTGGGTTGCCGATCGAAAGGGCCTCACATTAGACTGCGGCTGGGCAGAACTTGGGGCCGGGGCCGTCGGTTGAGATTCCGGCTTAGTCAGCACGGGGTTGCTCTTCAAGGCCTTAATCGCGATGTTAATCGACTGAACCGCCATGTCCACCATCGTCTGGGGTGACAGCTGGGGCGCATCCCGGTCCGCCAGGATATCCTGCCCCATCTGGATCGTCTGGTCATAGATCTTCTGGGTCCGCGGCCGAGCGTCTTGATAGAAGACCGTCTCGTGGACCCGTGGCTGGTCATTAACCAATTTTTCCAATTCTTGATAATTAACCTGCTCGCTCATCCGGCTCCCCCGTTTCTCAATATGTTTCTGTCCCTAGTATAGCAGTTTTTAAGCGTGTGTTGGTAAGAAGCTGGAAAAAAGCACTAAAGCACTCCGTATGGCTAAGTTAGGAGAAGTATTGACACGGAACAGGCCGCCTATTTTAGATACTAGCGTCGATACGAAGCCAGCCCATGTTTTCCACGATTAAAAAAGGGGCTGCGACATAAGTCCTTTTATATAGACTAAAATTTTACAGCGCGGTACACAAATGGGCTCAAGCATTCGGAAATTCCGAACGCTTGAGCCCTATTTGTGCTCGCGGGGGCTCGAAGACGAAGTCGTAACCGACTTCTGTCTCGCTCCCTCCATCATCTAATTACCAGCTGGCCTTCCGAACACCCGGAATCTCACCCTTGTGAGCCAGGTTCCGGAAGTTGATCCGGGACATCCCGAACTTCCGCATGTAGGCATGAGGACGACCATCGTACCGGTCACGGTTGTGCAGACGAACCGGACTGGAATTGCGCGGCAACTTGGACAAGCCAATGTAGTCCCCCTTAGCCTTCAGTTCCTTGCGCTTGGCAGCGTATTTCTTAACCAGTGCTTCTTGATGATGTAATTTAGCAATCTTTGACTTTTTTGCCATATATAAGATGTTTCTCCTTTTAATATTGATCAGCGTTACATTACAACAACAATATCAAAACATCTGCGATAATCATTCATTATCTATTATGACAGTTTCCCTAACTTTTTACAAGTGAAATGGCCGCTTATTTGGTTAAGTTTTTCTTAAAGTGCTCGTATTCAGCAACGTAGTGATAACGGTCGTTATATCCTTGCAGCAGCTCATCGTCATGGGTGTAAGCCAGCCCGGTGTCCATCATCTTTTGGTAGAGGCTCCGGTATGGCAAATCACTCTTGGCGGCCAGGGCCTTCTCCTGATTCCGGTCGTAGGCGACGTGGCGGAAGCTGGTGGCCGCCATCCCCAGATCGTCAACCTCTAAAATCAGGTAGTGAGCCCGCAAATCCTTCTGCAGGGCCGGCCAATGGTTAAAGGGTTCACCCACGGCTCCCGGGTTGAGGACGATCCGTTCATCGGTCCCGTAACGAAAGAGGTCGTGGTGGACGTGGGCATAGATCGCCACATCGATCGCCGGCTGGTCGGCTGGGGTAGTAAACAGCTGGTCGAAGTTGGCCGAGTCATTCGTTGGGAAAAGGTCCTGACCCATGTTAAGGTCCGGCAGGTTATGGGAGATCCCGAAGTTCAGCGGACCGACCTGGCGGGTCATCCGCAATGGCCAGGAGGCAATCTCATCGATGATTCCGGGGGCGGCCTGTTCAGCCACGTACTGGGCTAACCGGCCGAAATAGACGTGGGACGGTTTTTCCATGTCCATTTTGCCCCGGGCACCAACGACAACCAAGTCATCCCAGTTGCCCCGCACCATGACCGTCGGCGCCATCTGTTGCACCAGCTTCCAGACTTCATTGACACTCGGGCCCGGCATCAATAGGTCGCCCACAAACCAGTATTCATCCACGCCCTGCTCTATGCTATCTTGATACATCGCCTGCAGGGCCGTTAGGTTGCCATGAACGTCTGAAAATACCGCAATCTTCTTTTTCACCTTGCTACCCTTCCTTTCTATTATATTAATATAGCGGAAGCCGCCCAAAATTACCACTCAATTGTCCCTTGACGATCGGGCCGGAATTAGTGATAGACTGGTTAGGACACCATTATGAAAGGAAAGTATCATGTCACAATCGCAAACCGTTCAGATTAGCAGCCACACCCGGCGTATAATCACCATCATCCTCCTGCTATCGGCCTTCATCAGCCTCGCTAGCCAGACGATGATGGTCACCGCACTGCCGGTCATCCAGCATGACCTCCATGTCTCCTTAAACGCCGCCCAATGGTTGACTACCGGGTACACCCTGATCATCGGGATCGTTACCCCGCTCTCGTCCAACATGTACGATAAGTTCACCAACCGCCACGTCTTCCTCAGCATCATCGGCACCTTCATCGTGGGGACCCTGCTGGGCTGCTTTGCCACCAACTTCTTCACCCTGCTTCTGGCCCGGCTGATCCAGGCCTGTGCCAGCGGGATGCTGATGTCGTTTCAGATGACCACCATGATCACCATCTACCCGATCGAGAAGCGGGGATCCATCCTGGGGCTCTCCAGCCTGGTGATCTCGGCCGGTCCCGCCATCGGGCCAACCCTGGCCGGCTTCATCCTCCAGGTCCTGTCTTGGCGGTGGCTGTTCATTTTGGTCCTGCCGTTCATGGTCCTAGCCTGGATCGGCGGCTACTTCAAGCTTGCCAACTTCACCGAACCACGCGACATCAAGATTGACTACCTGTCCGTCCTGATCTCCCTGATCGGGTCTGGTCTCACCCTGGGGAGCCTGACCGCCTTCCAGATGAATGCCTGGATCGGGCTGGGAATGCTGATTGTCGGGCTGGCGGTGATTGCCGTCTTCGTCAAACGCCAACTCCACCTTACTAACCCAATGCTCAAGGTTCAGATTTTCAAGTACTCATCGTTTCGCCTGATGACCATCGTCGGCATCTTCGCCTTCATGGTCCTGCTGGGGACGGAGCAGCTGATGCCGATCTTCACGGAAAACGTCACCCACACCGGGAGCTTTGTCTCCGGGCTGATCCTGCTTCCTGGTGCAATCTGTAACGCCATTGCGGCCTCGATCGTCGGCCGAATCTACGACCAGTATGGTCCTAAATGGCTGATCATCACCGGCGGGGTCATCATGCTGCTGGCATCGATCCCGCTGGTCACCATCTCCCGGGGCTCCTCACTCTGGGTACTGACGATTGCTTACGCCGTCCGGATGATCGGGAACGCCTGCGTCTTTAGTCCGGCCTTATCGGAAGCCTTCTCCCAGCTGTCGCGGACCGAGAACAGTCACGGGACCGCTCTTAACAATACCCTGCGCCAGGTTTTCGGTGCCGTTTCGGTCACAATGCTGGTCGTCATCGCCGGCATCCCTTCGTCCTTGATCACCGGGATCCGGATTTCCATGTGGGTCACCGTCCTGCTGGTAATCCTGATGCTTTTGACCTTCGCCCGCTACCTTTCAACACAAAAGAATTAACTTTTGCGTGATTTGCGCGTATCCTAATAATTATACTCAATTAAGGAGGCTTTTTTCTGCTAATGGATTCTCCAGCAGCAACAGGCAAATTCCCCCGCGGGTGGCACCGGACCTTCTATACCCTTTGGCTCGGCGCCTTCATCACGGGGATGGGCTATTCAATGACAATGCCCTTCATTTCACTTTTCATTAACGAACTCGGTCACTTTAGCCGCTTTCAGCTGAATTTCTATTCCGGGTTGGCCTTTGCCATGACCTTCATCAGTCAAGCAATCGTCTCCCCACTTTGGGGAAGCTTAGCCGATCGGAAGGGGCGGAAATTAATGTGCATGCGGGCGTCCGGAGTGATGGCCTGCACCATCTTCGTTACCGGGCTCTCCCAGAGTGTCTGGATGATTGTCGGCATGCGATTTCTTCAGGGGGTCTTCTCCGGTTACATCAATAACGCTACCGCGATGATGGCCGGCGAGACGCCGCACCAACGTTCCGGTTGGGTCATGGCCGCGATGTCGACCGCCGGGGTGGGTGGCAACCTGGTTGGCCCACTACTCGGTGGGGCTTTGTCTGGCTTCTTCGGCTACCGGATTCCCTTCTTCATCACCGGGATCCTGATGTTTGCCGTCTTCCTCTCCACCTGGTTGCTGACCACGGAACACTTCAAGCCGATCCAAAAAGCGGCTATGAAGCCGATGAAAGAAATCGTCGCGGAACTCGACAGCCCCAAGCTGATCTTCGTGATGTTCCTAACTACCATGATCGTGACCGCTTCGACGATGTCCATCGACCCGATCATCAGTCTGTACGTCCGGTCGCTGATGCACAATCACGGTAACGTGGCCTTCGTCGCCGGGGTGGTGGCGGCCACGCCTGGTCTGGGGACCCTGATCGCCGCCTCCAAGATCGGGCACACGATGGACCGGATTGGCCCGGAGCGGGTCTTGCGGGTCGGCCTGGCCGTCGCCTTCGTGCTCTTCATCCCGATGACCTTCACCCACTCACCTTGGTCACTGGCGTTCTGGCGGTTCCTCTTGGGGCTCGCCAACGCCGCCCTGATGCCGGCCGCCCAGACGGTCCTGACTCTGGACGTGCCGACCGAGGCCTTCGGGCGGATCTTCAGTTACAACCAATCCTTCCAGGCCGGTGGCGCGGTGCTGGGCTCCCTATTAGGATCCACCATCTCCGGACTGTCCTCCTACCCAATGGTCTTCGCCGTCACCGGTTTGACGCTGTTGATCAACCTAGCACTGGTACTGATGGTGCGGACACCGAAGAAGGCCTGATACCTACTGCGCAGTGGCGGGCTTAGGAATGACGGATTGGCTAAGATACTGCGAACTGCACGAAAATTTATATCCTAAGCCATTTAAAAATGGTTCAATGAAGGGACTTAATCCGGTCCCTTCATTTTTTATTCAACAAATTCACGCATAATTTGCAACTAACAGCATCCCTTTTTTGACGTAAATAAAAAAGGGCTAGCCGAAGCCAGTGCCCAAATCAACAATATCATTTCTTCATTTGCCTGGTTAGCTTGCCATCATATCTAGAAAGCCAGACGATTACCAGGATAACAACTATCAACAGCGTAATAATATATTTCATAAGCCCACACTAATTCCCATTTTGGATTGTTTTCCAGGCAACATCATCAAATTTTCTATTCTTAAAATAATAAGGCTTATCAGCTTCCGTTATTTCGCGCAAGGTGTGGCACGGATTACCGACGGCGACTACATTATCGGGGATGTCCTTGGTAACTACACTTCCCGCGCCAATTACGACGTTATTGCCGATGGTAACCCCCGGACACACGGTAACGTTTCCGCCCAGCCACACGTTGTTGCCAATTGTGATCGAAATTCCGTATTCATATCCAGAATTCCGACTGACGGGATGGATCGGGTGGCCAGCCGTGAAAATATTTACCCGGGGACCAAACATGACATGATCACCAATCACCACCTTGCCAACGTCGGAGATTATGCAGCCGGTGTTCGCATAGAAATAATCGCCCACCCGGATATGGCTTCCGTACTCACAGTAGAATGGCGGTTCCAGGTAGATTTCCTTGCCATACTTCATACCGGACTCCGCAATCAGCTTTCGCCCCTTCTCGAGGTCAAAGGGCATTACCCGATTGTATTCGCGAAAAACTTTCTTCGCCGTTAATTGCTCTTGTAATACTTCCTTAGTGGCAATATAAGGCATCTCATTGTCGCGCCGATATAGATTATCCATTTCAATCCTTCCTCCTTTGTCAATGAGTAACTATAATTATATTTGCTAGCAAGCCGTAAAACTATTAAAATAGCGTCTAAAAATATAAGGATATTGTTTTATGAATTTTAACAAGTTAGAAAATATCAATTATAGTTTCAACGATTATCCGGTTCTAATTGAATATGCACGGTTATCATCTTACCCTGATTTTCGTGCGCTCAACCATTGGCACGATGATTTTGAGTTTACATACATTATTGATGGTCAAATGAATTACAACGTTAATGGTACCGTCATTCCCCTGCCCACGGGCACGGGAATCTTTATCAATTCAAAACAGATGCATTTTGGCTTTAGCAAGGATCGCCAAGACTGCCTATTCTTGTGCATTGTCTTTAACCCGACCTTATTGTGCGTTAACGCCGCCCTTGAAGAAGAGTACGTTACCCCGATTATTGCCAGCAGCCATCCCTTTCTAAAGTTAAGCATGCACCAGCCAACTCAAAAGAAGATCTTAGCGGCTTTACTGGCATTAAGGGATTCCGCACAGTCCAAATTGCTAATTCAGGCTAAGTTGTTCGCCATTTGGCACGACCTATACCAAATCTTCCCTAAATCTCCCAATAGTGTTTCAGAAAGCAACAGTGACTTTTCGTTGTTAAAGGCCGTCCTGATTTTTATTGAAAGCAATTATCAAAAGCGCTTAACCCTAGCCGACCTATCTGAGCATTTTGCCGTCAGTAAGAGTAAGCTCATCAAATTATTCCACCGCTACCTTCAGCAAACGCCCATCGACTACCTAAATAGCTTCAGGATCAAAAAGGCGTGCCAGCTATTGACTACAACTGAGCTCCCCATTACCGAGATCAGTTTTAACGTTGGGTTTAACGACAGCAGTTACTTTGCAAAGACTTTCAAGCAAAAAATGCGAAAGACGGCCCGCCAATATCGCAAGGAACACGCCGAAAATAATTAGCTATTACCGTAAGGGGCGCTATCGGGAGTTATCGTCGCAATTAAAAAACGCCTGTCTCAAAGACAGACGTTAATTTTTTATTTCAGGCCAACGGGTATCCGCTACGGTGCCCCAGTTGGCATATAAATGAATTGCCTAATATTCCGTCAGGTGGCTGCTGAGCTGGCAACGGGCTCCGACCTCTGGTTGCGAAATCGTTACGAGTTGGTCGGCGGCCAGGACCACCCCATCGACTGCCAACCGTTGTGCCCGCAGGATTGCCAGCTGATCAGCTGCCTCAGCGACCAGTTGGACCGTCGGGAAGAGGTGGGCCAGTGCGGTGCTGACAATCAGGTCGTAGTAGCTGGTGGCTGCCCCCATCACGATGATCAGCGGCGTCTGGGTGGCGGTGGCTTGGTCCAGAACCCGTTTAACGGCCTGCCGAGTTGCCACTCCGGTGATGGCCAGCGGCACTCCTTCCACTAGCAGGTCGTGGATCAGGGCCGTGTTGAGCTGGCCCGCCGTCATAACGGGAACCTGAACGTAAACATTGTCCCCCACCAGGCTCAGCTCTTCTGCCTGAGCCCGCATCTGCTGCAGGGTGGTAACCGTCAATGGGAGGAGAAGGCGGTGGCTATCAAGATCGCTAGCCAGCCGACGAACGTTCATCTGTGGGCTGAGTCTCCTAAGGACGAGGCCACAGCTGCCATCGACTGCCGCAGCGGTAGTGAGAATTGCTGGATCCGCGCTACTGATGAAGTATCCGCCCTGAAATGATGTTTGCAAAATAACAGCTCCTTTACAACTAGACCAATTTTTAATACACCGCTATCATGAACGAAGATAGTCCGATTGTCAAGGCATTTTGTACAAGTTAGACCAATGTTATATTTTGCACAAGTAAGCCCAAACGCCACCCGGCATTTGTCGGATGGCGTTTTGAAAATTTAGGCAGGTTTAATCTCGACCAACAGCGGGTTGGTGGCCTTGGTCAGGCTAGATGGGTCATCTTGATATTCATCATAGACCCGGCTGATCTGCCCCTTGATCGGGGACTTAAAGGTTTCAACGGCCTTGCCCCCTTCGATGTCAATCAGCTGGTCGTCGCGGTCAACGGTTTCGTCTACCTTGGGCGTCTCCAAAAAGGTGATGTCACCCAGCTCGGTAATTACCTGGCTATCGAGGCCAACTTTGACCGTGCCGTTGTCCTCCTGCCACCACAAACCGTTTTTCTCGCGGTGGACCGGTGCCTGACGGCTGAAGAGGTTTTTAAACCAGTTAAGGATTGCTTGCCACATAGTTATCCCCCCTTAATCGGCTAGGATCAGGTCGGCTAGATCATCTGGGCTGACCTTCCCGAGGTTGGCAGCCAGGTCGCTCGCCGTCAATGCGGCAACCAGACTCTCCTTATCCAGCTTAGTCCCAATCAGGTGATTTTCAACGACGTGGGGATCCCCGGCCGTGAAGAAGTCACCATAGATTTTTGCTTCGGTGATCTTGCCATCCTTCTCGTTAAAGTTGAAGGAAACGGTCCCAATTGGGAAGTGCTTGGAAACGTAGTGCTTGAAGCCCGGGTTCTTCCCGTAGTTCCAGGCATCGGTCCGGTACTGCTTGTCAAGCCGCTGGTCGATGATGGCCCAGTCGTGGTCGGTCAGGTGGTAGGTCTCAACATCGTCCATTGAATCGACTCCGAACATGTGGCAAAGAAGGTAGTTCCTAAAGTCCTCGGTTGTCCAGTCCTGATACTTTTCCGGCAGGTATGGTTTGATGTTGGTAACCCGGGCGTCAACGGACTTGACCCCCTTGGAGGCTAACTTGTCTTTTTCAGGAGTCAGGACCTCACTGGCAGCCGTCATGTCCAAGTCGAACATGACCGTGCCCCCGGCCGCGTAGGAATTGTCCCCCTTGACGATTGCCATGCCAGAGAATTTCTTGCCGTCGATCGTCATATCGTTCCGGCCGCTAACTTCGGCAGACTTGATCCCCAAGTCGTGCAGGGCGTCGACTACCGGATCACCAATAGCGTGGAAATCGCCAAACTTGCTGGTGTCCCCCACCACGATATTTTCAAAGACTAGGTTGCCAAAGTCGTGGTAAACGGCCCCGCCACCGCTGGACCGCCGTACCAGCTCGATGTTGTGCTTCTTGAGGTATGGAAGGTCAATCTCGGCGTAAGCGTTTTGGTTAACCCCGATGATGACGGATGGCTGGTTGATGTAGCAGATCAAGCCGTGCCCCTTCAAACGCAGGTCATTGATCAGGTAGTTATCCAGCGACTGGTTGACCAGCGCATCGTGGACGGGCTTGCCGTTACGGCTAGTATCGATAAAAAACATCATTAAACACCTTCTAATTAGTTTGCCATTGTTCTGAATACGTTTACAGTTTATACCAAATCAATGATAATTAACAGTATTTAACCTTGTGACTATCGAAACATACTCTTGTTCTCAGCATGGCAAACGTCCATAATAGGTTGTGGACTAATATGGGAGGAAAATAATTATGAACAAGCTTAGTAAATTAACTGTCACCTTGGTCGCCAGTCTGGGGATCGCCAGTGCCACCACGGTTGCCATTAACCAATCCCCGGCCCTGTTGAATGTCCAGGCGGCTAGCAGTGAGAACCTTGACCTGGCCAACCGCGATATCGCTAGCTATCTCGATAACTGCCAGCAGTACGAGGCTAGCGACAAGCAATTCAGAGGTTTCACCAGTATCAAGCAGATCACCTACACCAGCAAGCACACCATCCGGGTCGACGTCAACGATGACATCTTCCAGCTCAGTAAGTCCCGGCGTAGCCTCCTGATCGATATCCTGCAAAATGGGGTGATCAGCACGCTAATGGACAACGACCTTGCTAATTTCAACCAGTCCACCGTCCAACAGGGTTGCAAAACGACAGTCTACCTGAACAACCAGGTAATCGGCCACAGCGTTGGGCATAATTACCGGCAGATTGAATGGAGTAAATAAAAACGGGCTCAAACGTTCGGAATTTTCGAATGTTTGAGCCTATTTGTGTACCGCAAGGTTAACTTTTAGCTTATATAAGGGGATTTATGCCCCATTTTTAAAGCCGGCTAGCCGCTGCCTTATCCAATACCAATGTGACGTCCGAGTGGCGCTGGAGAATGGATGCAGGGACCGTCGGGGTTACCGGTCCTTTGACGGTTTGACGAACCGCCGCGGCCTTCTCCTTACCAAAGGCCAGCAGGATAATCCGTTTGGCAGCCATGATCGAAGCGATCCCCATCGTGTAAGCGTACCGCGGCACCTGATCCGGGTTGTCAAAGAAGCGGGCGTTTGCCTTAATCGTCGACTCCGTCAGGGCCACGTGATGCGTATGACTGTCAAACGACGTCCCGGGCTCGTTGAAGCCAATGTGGCCATTTTGGCCGATTCCTAGTACCTGCAGGTCAATTGGATGCTGGGCCAGCACCCGGTCGTATTCCCGAGTGACTGCGGCAGCATCTGGGTTGACCCCGTCCGGGAAGAACGACTCCTTGAACGGCTTGGCACTAAATAAGTGCTTTTGCATGAAGTAGTGGTAGCTCTGCGGGTCTGTTGACTTCAGCCCCACGTACTCATCTAAGTTGACCGAGGTACACTGACTAAAATCAAGGTCACTCTCCCTGATCAACTTATAAAGTCCCAGTGGAGTACTCCCCGTCGCCAGGCCCAGTACTTTTAGCTGTTCCTGTTTTGACAGGCCGTTCACAATATCAAAGGCCCGAGCACTAGCTGCCTGCGCCGTTTTTTCCGTGATTATTTTCATTACAATCACCTCACCTGTTTTGTTCCCGATTCTACCACGAAACTAAAAATCGCGAAAACCTATAGCAGATTTTCGCGATTATTTTATTATTTAATGCGCCAGCTTCCGCATCCCCGGCAGCGCCTGCATGACCAGGAAGGAGAGGATGTAAAGGGCAGACAGGCAGCCCATCGTGACCGCCAGGCTGTAGTGGTCCATCAGCAGGCCAATCACCACTGATGAGAATCCACCGATGGCCCGACCAACGTTCATAATGATGCTATTGGCAGTTGAACGAATCTCAGTTGGATAAAGCCGACTGATTACCGCTCCATAGCCACCGAACATCCCGTTGGAGAAGAAACCGATCAGGGCTCCGGCTAGAATCAGGGCAACCGCACTCTTGACCATCAAGATCGTGAACATGACGGAAGCGGACCCGATCAAGAAGATCCCAAATGCCCAGCGCGGACCAAAGTTATCCATGATTGTCCCGAAGACCATCA
>NZ_JBJEEM010000024.1:0-15763 GCF_051873075.1 Limosilactobacillus sp.
TCATACCTTAGCAGCTTAAATATTCAATTTTGTCTAACTTTTTTATTGCACTTCACAAATCCTAGCTTGGCTTTTTATTTTTGGTCCTCGAGCGACCATTTCTGAAGGTAGTAGCTAACGTTGACGATCAGGATGATGAGGACCGCGACCCAGATGGTTTTCATCTTCATGATGGGCTGGAATTGAGCAGAGGCGATCGCCCCGAGGGCAAAGCTGCAGACGATTAGGCTGTAATCAATGGCCGCCCGGCGCTGGCTCTGGTCGTGGTGGAAGCAGTATTCACTCCAGGCGACGACCGATTTTTTGATGTTGCCGCTGGTAAAGACGTTGCTGTAACCGAGCCCCTCGATCTTAGCAAAGGCAGCGTTTTGCATGGCGAGCCCGAACGAGATGGCCGGAACACTGATGTAGGTTGGGAAGCTGGCGGGCAGGCCGCCGACGATCATCCCGATGATCAGGATCGGGATCAGGCAGAAGACCCGCCAGTAGTGCGCGATGTGGGCGTGGAAGACGCTGACGATCGCCAGCCCGACAACATAGGCAACCAACGAGGCCAGCCGATCGACTACCCCGAGAAAGTTATGGTTAGCAAGGGCGGCACTCAGAAAGACAATGTTACCGGTTTGGGCAGCCGCCAGGGTGTGGTTGCACTGAATGTAAGTAAAGGCGTCAGTGAAACCGCCGCAAAAGGTTAGGACAATGGCGAGTAAACGGGCCTCGGCCAGGTTGTGTTGCGCAAATGTGTTATGCATGATAAATCATCTCTTGAACAAGTAGTTATTACCCATTATATTCCCGTAAAGGTCGATCGGGAAGTTAACCTCAACTGCTAATCTTTGGTACAATTATTCATAGAAAAAGAAGGGCGGGAATTGAATGACAAAGCAATTATTATTGATTGATGGTAACAGTATCGTTTTCCGGGCATTTTTTGCCATGCATAGTCAGATTGACAAGTTTACCAATAAGGATGGCCTGCACACGGCGGCCATCTATGGTTTTAAACTGATGCTGGACCACGTACTGGCCAACTTCCAGCCAGATGCGGCCCTGGTGGCCTTTGACGCGGGCAAGGTGACCTTTAGGACCAAGATGTACAGCGACTATAAGGGTGGCCGGAGCAAGACCCCCGAAGAGCTGACGGAGCAGCTCCCCTACGTTCGCCAGCTGGTCAAAGCATCCGGTCTGCACAGTTATGAATTGGCCAATTATGAGGCCGATGACATCATCGGGACCCTGGCTAAGCAGGCTGACGATGCCGGCTATGAAACGCTGGTTGTGACGGGGGACCGGGACCTGACTCAGCTGGCCAGTGATCACACCACGGTGGCGGTGACCCACAAGGGAGTTACGGAGACCGAACACTACACTCCTGCCCACGTAAAGGAAAAGCTGGGGATTACCCCCCGGCAGATTATTGACATGAAGGCACTGATGGGGGACAGCTCGGATAACTATCCGGGGGTTACCAAGATTGGTGAGAAGACGGCCCTGCGGCTGGTTAAGCAGTTTGGCTCCGTCGAGGGGATCTACGACCATATCGACGACCTCAAGAAGAGCAAGATGAAGGAGCACCTGGTTGAAGAAGAGCAGGTTGCCCGGGAGTGCAAGACCCTGGCAACGATCCTACAGGACGCCCCGATTACGGTCGGCTTGAAGGATATCGCCTACCAGGGTGAGCGGACTGAAGAACTGGTTGATTTTTACCAGCAGATGGGTTTCAAGTCTTTTCTCCAGAAGATGAACGTGTCTCCGGAGGAGGGTGAACCGACATTGGCCCCAATCTCGTTTGAAAAACTGACGGCCGAACAGCTTGCCGACCAGGTCGCCAAGCTGCAGGGACCGGTCAGTTTCTACCTGGAGATGCCCGAGGCTAATTACCACCTGTCGCCATTTGCCGGTTTTGTGGTCGGCGATGGCAAGCGCTGGCTGGTCAGCCGGGATGCTGAATTGCTGAAGCAGGAGCCGCTAAAGAAGCTTTTAGAAGACCCGGCGGTCCAGAAGAACGTCTTCAACGCCAAGGGGCAGATCGTCGGTCTGCATCGGCTGGGGATCAACCTAACCGGGGTCGACTTCGACCTCTTGCTGGCTTCCTACCTGCTGAATACCAACGACAACAGCAATGACTTAGGAAAGGTTGCCGGCGAACACGACTACCATGACGTCCAGACCGATGAAGAGGTTTACGGTAAGGGGGTCAAGCGGGCGGTCCCCGAAGATGATGACGTCTTCTTTACCCATCTGGCGAACAAGGCTCGGGCGATCCGGGAACTGCGGCAGCCGCTTTATGACCAGCTCAAGGAAAACCAGCAGATGCCGCTCTACACCGACATCGAGTTGCCCCTGACCCGGGTGCTGGCCGAGATGGAGATGACCGGGGTCCGTGTAGATGCTCAGACACTAAAGAACATGGGCAGCAAGCTCACCGAGCGGCTGGCCGAAATTGAGAGCCAGATTTATTCGCAGGCCGGCGAGGAGTTCAACATCAACTCTACCAAGCAGCTCGGCCACATCCTCTTTGAAAAGCTGAAGCTGCCGGTCATCAAGAAGACTAAGACCGGCTACTCCACGGCCGTTGACGTCTTGGAGAAGTTAGCGGACCGGGCCCCGATCGTTGCCCAGATCCTGGAGTACCGTCAAATTGCCAAGCTCCAGTCGACCTACATTACGGGCCTTTTGAAGGTGATCCATTCCAGCGACCAGAAGATTCACACCCGTTACCTGCAGACCCTGACCCAGACCGGCCGCCTATCCTCGGTTGACCCGAACCTGCAGAACATTCCGGTCCGCTTGCCGGAGGGGCGGCAGATTCGGCGGGCATTTGTGCCGAGTCATGACGGCTGGCAGATCTTCTCCTCGGACTACTCACAAGTGGAACTGCGGGTCCTGGCTCACATCACGGGCGACAAGAACCTGCAGGAGGACTTTAAAAACGGTGAGGATATTCACGCCAGCACGGCCCGGCGGATCTTCCACCTGCCAGCCGACGCCCCGATTGACCGGAACATGCGGCGGCGGGCCAAGGCGGTCAACTTTGGGATCGTCTACGGGATCAGCGATTATGGCCTGGCCCAGCGGATCCACGTCAGCCGTGCCCAGGCCCATGAGTTTATCCAGAACTACTTCCACGAATTCCCAGGAGTAGAGAAGTACATTCATGACACCATCGCCTACGCCAAGGAGCATGGCTATGTGGAGACCATCACCCACCGGCGTCGCTACCTGCCGGATATCAACGCCAAGAGCTTCAGCCGGCGCTCATTTGCGGAACGGACCGCGATGAACACGCCGATCCAGGGGAGTGCGGCCGATATCATCAAGATTGCCATGATTCGGATGCAGCGCGAACTGGAACAGCGCCACCTTCAGGCGAAGATGCTCCTGCAGATTCACGACGAATTAGTATTTGAGGCCCCTAAGGAAGAAATCCCGGTATTGCAAAAGCTGGTCCCAAAGGTGATGGATTCGGCCGTTGACTTGGATGTCCCGCTGAAGGTGGACAGCAAGTTTGGCGATACCTGGTACGATCTTAAAAAGTAAGGGAGTAATTATAGTTGCCAGAATTACCAGAAGTTGAAACCGTCCGGCGCGGCTTATTGAAGATCGCTAAGGGACGCAAGATTAACGCGATTGATGTTTACTATGGCAAGACGATTACCAACGATGTTGAGGAATTCCGCCAGGCCCTGATTGGTCAGACGATCGAGGATGTTGACCGGCGCGGCAAGTACCTTCTCTTCCGCTTCAGCAATAATCTGACGATGGTTTCCCACCTGCGGATGGAGGGGCAGTACTTCAGCCAACCCATCGGCGGACCGCTCGATAAGCATACCCACGTCGTCTTTCAATTTACCGATGGGACCGAGCTCTGCTATCACGATACCCGCAAGTTCGGCCGGATGACCCTGGTCCAGACTGGCGATGAGCTGAAAGTCGGCGGTCTCAAGACGATTGGTCCAGAACCAACTCCGGAGACATTCACGCTGGCCTTCTTTAAGAAGGAGCTCAAGAAGAGTCGGGGGAAGATCAAGCCTTTTCTCCTCAACCAGCACCACGTGGCCGGGCTGGGCAACATTTATGCCGATGAGGTCCTGTGGATGAGCCGGATCAACCCGGAGCAGCCGGCTAACTCGTTGACCGACCAGCAGATCCAGGACTTGCACGACAATATCATCAAGGAAATGGCCCAAGCCATCAAATACAAGGGGACCACGGTACACACCTTTGTCAATGCCCTTGGTGACGCCGGGGGCTTCCAGGAACGGCTTAACGCCTACGGACATGGTGGTGACAAGTGTCCGCGTTGCGGGACTAAGATGATTAAGATCAAGGTGGCCCAGCGGGGGACGACCTACTGTCCGCACTGTCAGCCGTTACGGGAGGACTTGCCATGACCAGAATAATCGGTTTGACGGGCGGGATCGCCAGCGGCAAGTCGACCGTCAGCAACCTCTTGCGTCAGGCGGGGATGCCGATTGTGGATGCTGACCAGATTACCCGGCAGGTTCAACGGCCAGGTTCGACGGCCCTGGATAAACTGGCAGCCGCGTTTGGCCACCAGATCATCCAGCCTGATGGGAGCCTAGACCGGGCACGACTGGGGCAGCGGGTATTTGCCGATCAAACAGCCCGGCAGGAGCTCAACTTGATCATGCAGCCTTTGATCAGGGATGCCATCTGGCGGGCGGTAGAGACCTTCAAGAAGCAGGGAGTACCCAATGTTATCCTGGACATCCCCCTCCTGTATGAGCAGCACTATGATGAAGATTGTGACCTGATCGTGGTGGTGACGGTGAGCCCGGAGACCGAGCTCCAGCGCCTGATGGCCCGCAACCACTATTCGGCTGCGGAAGCGCGGGCCCGCATTGTGGCGCAAATGCCCCTGAGTACGAAGGCCGCACGGGCAGACGTGGTGATTGACAATGATGGCGGAATGGCGCAAACGCGGCGTCAAGTGGCACAATTGGTTGAACACCTGCAGAGCACGCGGTAAAATAAAGTACTACTTATATGTTAAAAGGAGGGGAACGCTTTGCGATGCCCACATTGTCATAAAAATGGTTCACGGGTGGTCGACAGTCGCCCCAGTGAAGACGGTACTTTCATCCGGCGCCGGCGCGAGTGCGTTCACTGTGGCTTTCGCTTTACCACTTTCGAACGCTATGAGGAGACGCCGTTGCTCGTCATCAAGAAGGATGGTACTCGTCAGGAGTTCAGCCGACAGAAGATCCTAAACGGAATTGTCCGTTCTGCCGAGAAACGGCCGGTGAGCATGGAGCGCCTGACAAAACTGACGGACAAGGTGGAGAAACAGGTGCGCGGTCTCGGTGAAAACGAGGTCTCTAGCCAGATCATCGGCAAGTTTGTGATGAATGAGCTGAAGAGCGTTGACGAGATTGCCTACATCCGGTTTGCTAGTGTCTACCGGCAATTTAAGGACGTAGATGCCTTCATGAGCGAACTCGAGACGATGGTTAAGGATGAGCATAAGAAAAAGTAGGGGGCTGGTTAGATCGTGACAATGCGGCCAAACTTTGATCCACAGGCGGGATATCTGGTCACCGCTGCGGCCGATTTCATCAACTTTAACGATCAGGTCTATACCGATTATTACCAGCCAGTTTTGGGGCCAGTGGCCTTCAGCCTTTTCTACGCGCTCCGCAGCCAGCTAATTGACCACCCAACCCTGGAGGACCGGCGCTTGCAGTCGACGTTGCTGGTGCAGGTAAATGCCGGCCAGAACCAGGTTAGTGAAGGCCTTCGCCGGCTGGAGGGGATGGGCCTTATCCAGACATATTTTCAACACGATGCCCAGGGCGACCTGTACGTCTATGAGCTTCAGGCCACCCTCTCCCCTGACCGTTTTATCAACGACAGCCTGCTGAGTGTCCTCTTGTTAGAAGCAATTGGTGAGCAGGCTTTTTCGCGATTGGTAAAAAACGCCCACCGTTACCAATTGAAAACCACACAGTCCCAATTGAAAAACGTCAGCCATCACTTTTTGGATGCCTATCATGTTGACCAGCATGAATTAGTCCATGTTCCAGACGTCATTAAACAAGCACAAACGACGACAACGCCGGCAGAACGGTCGCTGGTGGAAGACAGCAAGGACTTTAATTGGGCTACCCTGTTGACCTTGTTGAAGGGCCAGCCATTAGTCAAGGATGACCTGGCTGACCAGCGCGAGTTGATCGAAGTGGAACATCAGTTATACGGGATTGATGAGCCGACCATGGCCCGACTAATTAGAGGCGCACTTGACCTGGCTACTAATCATTTTGATGCGCAAAAGTTTAAGCGTCAGGTGGCGGCACGCTATAAGCGGGTACCGGCCGCGCCAGCGACGCCTAATAGGCAAGAAGAGTCAGCCGATAGCAAGCAGCTGACTGCTAAGGATCGTCAGCTGTTGAAGAGTACTGATAACTATGCACCGGTGGAATTCCTTCAGGCGCTCAAGGAACAGACCGGCGGCTACGTCACTGCTGGTGAGCGCAATGTGTTGACCAGGCTGGTCCAAGACGGCAAGCTGCCGTCACCGGTTATCAATGTCCTGGTCTGGTATGTCATCGCTGACCTCGGCAATGCTACCTTGAAGGGGAACTTCGTTGACGCCATTGCCAATGACTGGTTGCGGGCCGGCGTTCATGATGGTGCCGGGGCATTATTGCAGTTGAAGAAGTTCAACCAGGATAAGCAGCAGAATCCGATGAAGCGCTTCGCCAGCAAGACCTCCCGGCGCCGGATGGAGGTTCGCGAAACGATGCCCGACTGGAGCAAGCAGGATAAGGCAACGCGGACGAAGAAGGCCTCAGCAGAAGCTCTGGCCAAGGCACGAGCCCGCCAGCGCAGCAATCGTAAGGGAAGGTGATTGGTTTGGAACCACTAAATAAGACAATTCAAAAAATGATGCAGGGACGCAATATTGCCGCTGACATGGACCAGGTGATGAAGCAGGTTTACCAGGATCCCGAGGTCCGCGATTTTCTGACCCGCAACCGTGATCATCTTACCAAGGAGAACATCCGCCGGGGCCGCTCGAAGCTGTATGAATTTTTCCACGAAAAGCAACTGATCAAGGCCGGCAAGGCAACCGTGGCTCCCGGTTATTCACCGCAGTTGCAGTTGGTGGCTGGCCAGATCGATGTGACTTACGTTCCAACGCAACAGTTGCTCGAACGGCGCCATCAGGAACATCTGCGGCACCTGGTTAATTCGATCAACATGCCTAGGTTCATCCGCCGGGCTACGATGGACGACTACTTCCTCGATGATGAAAACGCCACCGTTGGCCGGGTGGCGGCCTACGATGCTGCTAACGACTTCATCGACCACTATCAGGCGGGGCACTTTCAACCCGGCTTATACTTGACGGGTAGTTTTGGGGTCGGCAAGACCTACCTGCTAGCGGCGACCGCTAATGAATTAGCTAAGAAACATAATGTAGCGACCACGATGGTTCACTTCCCGAGTTTTGCCGTTGAGATGAAAAACTCGATTAAAAATAACCAGGCCGGGGAAAAGATCGCTGCGGTTAAAAAGTCGCCGGTGTTGATGCTCGATGATATCGGTGCAGACGCCATGTCCGCCTGGGTCCGGGATGACGTCCTCGGCGTGATCTTGGAGTACCGGATGCAAGAGGAGCTGCCGACGTTTTTCAGCTCCAACTTCTCGATGGACGAGCTCGAAAAGCAGCACCTGGCGATCAGCAACCAGGGGATTGTGGAACCGGTTAAGGCGGCCCGGATTATGGAACGAATCAAGTTCCTTTCCAGGGAGATTGAAATGAACGGTGAAAATCTCCGAAAAAAGGGATAATTACTTGACATTTGCCGGTTAATTTTGTAGGCTAGTAAACGTTGAAAGAAAAAGCAGAAGCACCCGCTTCTCGCCTGGGCGACAAGGGTCGTCGGGCTGACGAGATGAAATTGAGCAGACGAACGAGGTCTGTTCCTATTTAGCGGGGTGTGGTTTGCGCCCCGCTTTTTTTGCTTGATCTTTCGCTAATAAAATTGGAGGTGCGTTGCCATAGCACAAGATATGATTGTCAATAACGGTATTCGTGCACGTGAAGTGCGGCTGATTGATCAAAACGGTGAACAGCTTGGGATCAAGTCGAAGCGTGAAGCACTTCAATTGGCAGAAGATGCCAACCTTGATTTGGTGTTAGTTGCACCAAAGGCACGGCCAGCTGTTGCCCGCATTATGGATTACGGTAAGTACCGTTTCGAGATGCAAAAGAAAGAGCGTGAAGCTCGTAAGAAACAAAAGACAGTAACCGTCAAGGAAATTCGTTTGAGCCCGTCAATCGACACGAACGACTTCAATGTTAAGTTGAAGCGGGTTCGTAAGTTCATCGAGAAGGGTGACAAGGTTCGGGTTTCATTGCGTTTCCGTGGCCGTGCAATCACGCACAAGGATATCGGTCGTGACATGATTGAACGGATGGCTGATGAAACTTCAGACATTGCTACTGTTGTCCAACGTCCAAAGATGGAGGGACGGAGCATCTTCTTGACGCTCGCCCCAGCTGCTGATAAAGCGAAAAATTAATTTAAGAAGGTAGGAATAAGTTATGCCAAAGATGAAGACTAACCGCGCTGCTGCAAAGCGTTTCAAGCGTACTGCTAATGGTGGATTCAAGAGTGGTAACTCATTTACCAGTCACCGTTTCCACGGTAAGACCAAGAAGCAACGTCGTCAATTACGTGGCTTGAGCATGATGGACAAGTCCAACGTAAAGCGTTACAAGAAGTTACTGCCATTTAAGTAAACTTCACTCATTCAAATAATACATATACGTAGGAGGATTTCAACATGCGAGTTAAAGGTGGAACTGTTACGCGTGCACGTCGCAAGCGCATCATGAAGTTGGCAAAGGGTTACCGTGGTTCAAAGCACCGTCTTTTCAAGACTGCTAAGGATCAAGTAATGAAGAGTTACGTTTACGCTTTCCGTGACCGGAAGGTTAACAAGCGCAACTTCCGTGAACTCTGGATTGCCCGGATCAACGCTGCTGCGCGGATCAACGGTATTAGCTACAGCAAGCTGATGCATGGTCTGAAGCTGGCTAACATTGACATCAACCGGAAGATGTTAGCTGACTTGGCTGTTAACGACGAAAAGGCATTCGCTGCCATCGTTGAAGAAGCCAAGAAGGCCCTCAACTAAGACTAAAAACGGCCACCCATCCCTTTATATCGATGGGTGGTCTTTTTTTGACCACGCGGTTGGCAGATCAATTGAAACCCGTCTGAACAACCGTTATAATTAATCTAATACTGCATTACGAGGTGCAATCTTGTTAGAAAAATTTAAGCCGACCTGGATGGTTAAGAATATCTACCAGGTCTCACCACAAGAATTACATGCTAAGGGGATTCGGGCCGTTTTCAGTGACCTGGATAATACACTGATTGCCTGGAACAACCCCGATGGGACCCCTGAATTGCGGCAGTGGATGGACGAGCTCCATTCGGCCGGGATTCCGTTGATTGTGATTTCAAACAACAGTAAGCAGCGGGTTGCCAAGGCTACGGCCAGCTTAGACCTGCCCTTTATCTCCCGGGCACTGAAGCCTCTGAGCTTTGGTATTACCCGGGCACGGCGTAAACTCGGCTTGAAGAAGCATGAGGTGGTAATGGTCGGTGATCAACTGATGACCGACGTCGCTGCGGCGAACCGGGCCGGGGTCTACAGCATTCTTGTCCAGCCGCTGATCGATACCGACAAGTGGGTAACCTGGCCTAACCGTCTGATGGATAACCTGGTTGAAAAGCGTTTGCAGAAGAAGTATCCAAACTTGAAATGGCAGGAGGGATTAAACAAAGATGAGTGAACAAGATGAACAATTACGGTGTATCGGGTGTGGCGCGGTTATTCAGTCGACGGACCCGGCTGCTCCTGGCTACACACCCAAGTCAGCGGTCGAGAAGGGGCTTGTCAATAATGAGCTGTACTGCCAGCGTTGCTTCCGGCTGCGGCACTACAATGAAATTGCTCCGGTCTCGCTATCTGATGACGACTTCTTAAAGCTGTTGAGCCAAATCGGTCAAGCTAATGCCTTGATTGTTTACGTGGTTGACATCTTTGATTTCAACGGCAGCCTGATCCCGGGCCTCCACCGGTTCGTCGGCAACAACCCAGTCCTGCTGGTTGGCAACAAGGAAGACCTCTTGCCGCATTCGCTGCGGCGGCCTAAGTTGCGGGACTGGATCCGTCAGCAGGCTAATATTGCAGGACTGCGGCCAATCGATACGGTGCTGGTCTCTGCTAAGAAGAACCACCAGATCGACGAACTCTTGGACACGATTGAAAAATACCGCGGTGATCGCGATGTCTACGTGGTCGGGGTTACCAACGTTGGTAAGTCGACGCTGATCAACCAAATCATCAAGTTGCGGACCGGGGTCAAGGACCTAATTACCACCTCCCGCTTCCCCGGAACAACCTTGGATGAGATTGAAATTCCATTGGACGATGGTCACCGGCTTGTCGACACGCCGGGAATTATTCATCCCCACCAGATGGCCCATGTATTGTCGCCAAAGGCATTGAAGCTGGTGGCGCCACAGAAGGAAATCAAGCCCCGGACCTATCAGTTGAATCCCGATCAGACGCTTTTCTTGGGCGGAATCGCGCGGTTCGATTATCTGAAGGGTGACCGGGCTGGGCTGGTAGCCTACTTTGACAATAATTTGACTATTCACCGGACCAAGCTGGCGAACGCGGACCGCTTCTATGAGAAGCACGTTGGGGACCTATTGACCCCGCCAACCAGTGACGAACTGGCTGATTTCCCGCCGCTGGAGCGCGAAGAATTCCGGGTCCAGGAGAAGAGCGACATTGTCTTTGAGGGACTCGGCTGGATTACTGTTCCGGCAGGGACTACGGTTGCAGCCTGGGTTCCTAAGGGCGTGGCGGCATTGATCCGGCGCGCGATGATTTAATTGAAGTGAGGTTTAATATGCAATTACGAGGAAAGCAAAAACGTTTCTTACGGGCGCAGGCCAACCACCTGCAACCAATCTTTGCCGTTGGTAAGGAAGGATTGACCAAGCAATGGCTGGCTCAGCTGGATGGTGCATTGGATCGGCGTGAATTGATCAAGGTCAACATCTTGCAAAATGCCGATGTAACCACGGCAGAACTGAAGAGTTTTATTGAAGAAAACACCGATATTCAAGTGGTCCAGTCGATCGGTCGGGTACTGGTGCTGTTTAAAGTTTCTACTAACAAGGACCTGCGTGACCTGTCTGACCGGGTCGCCCGGATTTAAGGGAGTGTAATTATGCAGCGTTGTCGAGTATTTGCTAATCCGCAGCCGCGGGTGCAATCGGAGACGGTTACGGCAGAGCGTCGTCACCGGGTCGGCATCTATGGTGGGACCTTCAATCCAATTCACAATGCGCATCTCTTAGTAGCAGACCAGGTCGGCCAAGCCTTGTCATTGGAACAGGTAAGGTTTATGCCGGACGCCACCCCGCCGCACGTCGATAAGAAGACGGCCATTGATGCTGATCTGCGACTGGCAATGCTTAAGTTAGCCATTAAGGACAACCCCTTGTTTGGGGTTGAGGAGAGTGAGTTGCGCCGGGGCGGGGTCAGCTACACCTATGACACGATGAAGAAGATGGTCGAGCAGCACCCGACGACGGACTACTACTTCATCATCGGCGGTGACATGGTGGACTACCTGCCTAAGTGGCACCGCATTGATGAGCTGGTTCGCCTGCCGCGTTTTCACTTTGTCGGTGTTCGCCGACCGGGAGCAAAAAACGAGTCGGCCTACCCGGTAATCTGGGTGGACGTGCCGTTGGTCAGCTTTAGTTCGACGGATATTCGGCGCCGGGTTGCCCAGGGCTTGCCGATTAAGTACATGGTTCCCGACTCAGTGGCTGCATTTATAAAGGAGCATCACTTGTATCATGAATGAGGAAACAATTGAGTATACGCATCACTATATTCCGTTGACCCGCACGCAGCTGGTTGATCGATTGCAGGCCGCGCTGAAGCCCAAGCGATTTCACCACGTCCTGCGGGTTGAACAGACGGCGATGGAACTGGCTAAGCAGAATGGTGTTGATGTTGAGAAGGCCAGCATTGCCGGACTCTGCCATGACTATGCCAAGCAGCGGCCCGATCAGGACTTCATTGCGGAGATCCGTCAAAAGGGCTTGGATCCGGACTTGCTGAATTACGGCAACGCCATCTGGCATGGCATCGTGGGTGCCGAGCTAATTAAAGACGAATTAGGGATCTGGGATGAGGACATCTTAAATGCGGTTCGTCACCACACCACCGGGGCAGCCAAGATGACGAAGCTGGAGCAGGTGATCTACATGGCTGACTACATCGAGCCGGCTCGCGACTTTGATGGGGTCGAGTTGGCACGTAAACTGACGGCCCAAGACCTTGGCGCCGGCGTTGCCTACCAGACCAAGCACACCTTAAACTATCTGATTGAAAACAACAAACCGGTGTACCCAAAGACCATTGAAACCTATAATGCTTGGGTACCGGCTTACGAAGGGAAGATTAACTAGATGGAAAGCAAACAATTACTAGAAATGGTTGTCAAGGCTGCCGATGGTCGGCGGGCTGAAGACATTGTCGCACTGAAGGTTGACGAGATCAGCCCGATGGCAGACTACTTTGTTATTATGACTGGTGGCTCCGACCGGCAGGTTCAGGCGATCGCCAACGCAATTATCGAAAAGGCTCACGAAAACCAAGTTAACATTGGCAGTGTGGAAGGAAAGAACCATGCCAAGTGGGTCCTGATTGACCTCGGTGACGTGGTCGTTCACGTCTTCCGCGAAGAGACCCGGAGCTTCTACAACCTGGAGAAGCTATGGTCAGATGCACCGCTGGTCAACGTTGATGAATGGGTTAACGACTAATGATCTACCATACCTTTGCCCAACTCTATGACCAGCTCTTTGACGACGAGCTGTACCAAAAGTGGACAGCTTATACCATGGCCAATGGCGGGCAGGACGCTCACCAAGTCCTCGACTTAGCTGGCGGTGCCGGCCGCTTGGCAGTCCTGCTTGCTAAACAAGAGTTGGCAGTGACGGTGGCTGACTTTTCAACTGATATGCTGAGCCTGGCCAGCCAACACGCCGTTGCTGCAGGAGTGCCGCTGACGCTGGTAGAGGCCGATATGCGCGACCTAAGCGCATTGCCCCAGTATGACCTGGTGACCTGTTATGCGGACTCCCTGTGCTATCTGGAGGGTATTGATGATGTCGAAACGACCTTCCGGCAGGTGTTTGACCACTTAACAGCCGGTGGCCGCTTTCTTTTTGACATGATTACTCCCTACCAGACGGACGTGGTTTATCCGGGATACATGTATAACTACGAGGACGACAACCATCAGCGGGCCTTCCTGTGGCGCAGCTATCAGGATGACGATGTTGAGCACGGGGTGATCCATGAGCTGGCCTTCTTCAATCGGCTGGCGGATGGTCAGTATGAACGGATCGGGGAAACCCACTTTGAACGCAGCTATCCGCTTAAAATTATTACGGCGGCGCTTACTCGCAGCGGTTTTGCCGATATAGAGGTACGAGCGGATTTCGGGGCGAAGGCTCCTAACGAGCAGACGACCCGCTGGTTCTTCAGTTGTCGAAAGTAGGTGAAGTCATGCAGGCGGTTGGAATGGTGGTTGAATATAATCCATTTCATAATGGTCATCACTACTTTCTTCACCAGGCGAAGGAACAAACGGGAGCTGAAGTTGCCGTAGCGGTGATGAGCGGAGACTTCACCCAGCGTGGGGAACCCACAATTGTCGATAAGTGGACCCGGGCACAGGCGGCCTTGAAAAGTGGGGTTGACCTGGTAGTGGAACTGCCGGTCTTTTATGCTGTCCAGCCGGCCCACCGGTTTGCGGCGGGGGCCCTGGCGATTCTAAACGCCCTCCAGGTGCATCGGGTGGCCTTTGGGGCCGAACATCCCGAATGGGACTTCGCCGCGCTCGTGGCAGCAGAAGAGCGCTTTGATCAGGCGGAGTTTGGCCAGTATGACGCGACCTATGCTACCCAATTTAACGAGCAGCTACGTTCACAAACCGGGCTTGAACTGCGGGATCCCAATGATATCCTGGCATTTGCCTATACCAAGGCGGTGCTAAAAAACAATTACTCGATTCAGCTGACCCCGATTAGGCGGCGGGGGAGCGGCTACCATGACCGGCAGATTCATGGTCAGATCGCCAGTGCCAGCGCGATTCGGCAAGCCATCACGACTAAAAACGACTTCTCAAATACGGTCCCGCCGGTGATGGCCGAAGCACTGGCCAGGGTAAGCACGGTTCCCGACTGGAGTAGTCTGTACCCGCTTTTACGCAACCAGCTGATCCAAGCTCCGGTCGAATACTTGGCGCAGACCTATCAGATGGCCGAAGGACTTGAGCACCGAATGAAAGAAGTCGCCCAACGATCACTCGATTTTGATGAGTTTATTCATGGGGTGAAGACGAAGCGCTATACCTATGCGCACCTATTGCGGATGTGCTTGTACACGACCCTCCAACTGACGGAAGGGGAGGTCGCGGACCGATTTGACCATCCCTATATTCACATTCTCGGCTTTACGGCTCGGGGACGGCAATACCTGCACCAGGTTAAGAAGCAGGTTCCCGTGCCGCTATTTACCAAGGTTAGCCAGGGGATGCGCGATGGCTTTTACAACCTTGATTATCGTGCCGGCAAGCTCTACCAGAACTTCACCACAGTTGAGCAGGACCTCAAGCACCCGCCGATTATGATTCGTTAGTCGGTCCCAGGGCTGTCAAGGAAAAAACATTGACAAGTATCATGGGGCCTAGTATAATTGCACATGTTGCATTAGGAGGTTAGTACGATGAAATGGTCGTTAGCTGAATTACATCGTTATCAAGATGAACCACTTCATATTCAAAGTACTTTTGATCTGAACGCATCATTGACTAAACTGTTCCCGGACATTATCCTGGCCGTTGCACCGGTCAAGGTTGACGGGTACGTATCCTATGACGACGGCGATGCCACCATCAGTGCCCACGTTGTGACGACGCTGACGGTACCGTCCAGTCGTTCATTGACGCCCGTTCAGTTACCACTTGACTTTGACTTTACGGAGACGTATATTGATGATCGTTCCCACTTCTCCCGATACGAGGATGACGAGGTTGTCTTCTTATTGAAGCGGGGTGAGACGATTGACTTTGATACTGCGTTAGCCGAAAACATCGTCGAGCAGGTGCCGTTACGAGTGCTTTCTGCTGATGAAAAGGCCGGTAAGCCCATGCCGAACGGTAAGGGGTGGAATGTCATCTCTGAAGATGAGTATGCCGCCAGCAAGCAGGAAGATAAAAAAGTTGATCCACGTTTCGCGAAACTCCAAAAATTATTTCCTGATCAGGATGATAAAAAGTAGCGGACGGTTAAAAACCATTTGTGGATAATATAATCTTAGGAGGTGTCAAACATGGCTGTTCCAGCACGGAAGACTTCAAAGACTAAGAAGCGTATGCGTCGGGGTCACATCAAGTTGAATGTCCCTGGTTTAACTCCTTGCCCAAACTGTGGTGAACTTCGCAAGTCCCACATGGTATGCCCTAACTGCGGCTACTACGACGGCAAGCAAGTTGTTAACACTAACAACTAATTTATAATATAAAGATCACTCTTTAGGCGCCGGACCTGGAGTGATTTTTTATTTTTAAATTTTAATAATTGGGGACCGCAATTTTTCAACGAGGAGACTTTTCCCT
>NZ_JBJEEM010000025.1:0-3064 GCF_051873075.1 Limosilactobacillus sp.
GAGAGGCCAAAGTACTCTTTAATCATCCAGAAACCAGCGTCGTTAACGTGGTCGCAGAAGACTGATCCGGCACCAATACTCAATACCATCAACGCTGCCATGGCAGAATTGGACCCAAACTGGTGAGCCATTGGTGCAACCAGGCCGGCAGCCGTCATAGCCGCAACCGTGGAAGAGCCAAGTGATACCCGCAATAGGGCGGTGATTAACCAAGCAGCCAGGATTGGCGAAATGCTGGTCTGCGTAAAGAGATCAGAGATGTACTTGGAAATACCACCATCAACAAGGACCTGTTTGAAGGCCCCACCCCCACCGATGATCAGTAGCATAACAGAAATCTGCTTAACGGAAATAACCATTGAATCGGTGATTTGGTTCATCGTCTTGTTGCGGTGAAGCCCCATTGTAAAGATCGCAAAAATCAGTGAAAGGAGCATCGCCAGGTCGGGGGCACCAATGAATTGAATAGCCTCGTTAACCGGGTTGGACTTTGGGAAGACAAACGAACAAATAGTCGCAACGGCAATCAGGATAACCGGCATCATGGCAGTCAGTACAGAGATACCAAACTTAGGTGTTTCGTCCAGCTTGAATTCCTTGTACTCGCCAAGAACCGAAATGTCCAGATTCTTCCGGTAAACTTGTGGGTAAACCTTGTGCAGGAACCAGTTGAAAACCGGCCCGGCAATGATAATTGTTGGAATCGCTGCGATGATCCCGAGCAATAACACGTGTCCCAAGTTGGCACCAAGAATGCCAGAGATGGCGGTTGGTGCCGGGTGCGGTGGCAGGAAGGCATGGGTGACGTTCAACGTGGCCGCCATCGGAATACCGAGGTACATCAACGGCATATCCAGTTCCCGAGCAATAATGAAGATAATCGGCAATACAACAACCAAACCAACTTCAAAGAAGAGGGCCAAGCCAATGATGAATGAGGCCAGGATGACGGCAACTTGAATCCAACGACGACCAAACTTATCAATCAAAGTAGTCGCAATCCGGTAACCACCGGCATCGGAAACAAGTTGGCCAAGCATTGACCCGAAGCCAAAGATGATCGCCAGGTGACCAAGCTGGCTCCCAATACCAGCTTCGATCGTGGTTGGTATTTTAGTAAGCGGAATGCCTAACAGCAGGGCAACAATGAATGAAGTAATAACAAGAGAAACAAACGTATTAAGTTTGAGCTTGACGATCATAAAGATTAACAAAATGACGCCAATTAAGACAATCAATAATGGCATGAAACTAACCTCCGTCTATTTTCATTTTTCCTGTTGTAATTTGGCAATTGTGGAGTAAGCCGGTGTCAACAGGCCCTCAACTTGTTGGAAGAGCGGTAAGAACTTCTGGTAGGTGGCAACTGCATCCGGCTGAGGCTTATATGACATTTCCTTACCAATCAGATCCTCGACCGCGGTAAGACTACCAACCATTCCGAGGCTCTTCATCGCCATCGTGACGGCACCTAAACAGCCGGATTCAAAGGACTCCGGAATATTAACCGGACAGTTCAGAACGTCTGCCAGCATTTGTCGCCATACTTCCGACCGTGCAAAACCACCGGTCGCCGTTACACTAGTTGGTTGCCCAACCAGGTCGCAAACGGCAGAGAAGACCGTGGCGATATTCATGTTGATTCCCTCCATCACGGCACGCAGCATATCGGCCCGCGTATGAAGGTTGTTGAGACCAAAGAAGCTCCCCCGGGCATTGGCATCCCACAGTGGTGCACGCTCACCGCCCAGAAACGGCAGGAATATTAAGCCATTCGCGCCGGCCGGTTCCCCTGCAATTACCTCGTTTGCCAAGGTAAAAGGATCAGTGCCTTCATTCTTGACGGCACTTGGCGTTACCAGGTGCTCGACTGCCCACTGGTAAACATCTCCCCCATTATTAAGCGGCCCACCAACTACCCAGAGACCGTTGTCAACGGCATAACAAAATAGTCGTTCTTGAGGATCGATAACTGGGTGATCCGTGACAACCCGGACTCCCGCAGAAGTTCCGATTGTGATTGCAACGGTATCCTGTTTGATCGCCCCGACTCCCAAGTTGGAAAGGGCCCCGTCGAATGCCCCGTAAACGAAGGGGGTATCCTGTGGAATTCCCATTTTTTCGCATGCCTCATCGGTCAGACCAATTGCTTGCGTCGTTCCATTAACAATCTCGGGAAGCTGCTGTTTCTTGATCCCGGTGATTTCAAGGGCCTGGGAATCCCAATCGCCCGTGTTAATGTTCATCATTCCGGTACAGGAGGCAATCGAGATGTCGACTTTAAACGTCTTGAAGAAACAGTAAAAGAGGTAAGACTTTATATCCGCGATATACGCTGCCTGGGCAAGCTTCTCGGGAGCTGTTTCTTTTAACCACAAGAGTTTCGTAAGCGGCGACATTGGGTGAATCGGTGTCCCGGTATTGGCATACATTTGCTTGCCAAGTTCTGACCGCTTTAGTCTATCGGCGGCCTGACGGGCACGAGTATCAGCCCACGTAATCACCCGGGTCTGCGGCCGAAACTTCTTGTCCAGCAAAATTAAACTCTGATTAGCACTGGAGAAGGAGACTGCGAGCAGTTTCCCCGTATTAAAATCTATTTCCTGTCCAGCGTCATGGATGACCTTTTCCACAGCCTCCACCATTGCACCCGGATCCTGTTCCGCCATTCCACTTGCGTTGCGGTACAGGGAGTAACCCTGGCTGAACTGTTTGATGACTTGTGCATTTTGACTGTAGAGCACAGCCTTAGTACTGGTTGTGCCAACATCCACGCCAATTAAGTAGTCCATTTCCCATTTCTCCTTTGTAAGCGCTTTGGTTTATCGATACACCAATAATATAGCAGCAGGTGTAAGCGTTGTCAACACGTTTTAAGCAATTAGGAAAACGTTTCCCTATATTAATAACCTATTTAAGACTTTGATAAAGCCCAAAGTCTTAACCATCCTTGCCATAGCCACCTTTCTTTTCATGAATCGATTGACTATTTAAAAACAAAAAACCTCCCACATTTCGGCTATAATGCCCTCTAAGTATACAGATGAAATAGAAAATTCATCTT
>NZ_JBJEEM010000026.1:0-15705 GCF_051873075.1 Limosilactobacillus sp.
AGCCGCATAAATAATTTTTCTATTTGAACTGTATACTTGACAGGCAATAGTGCCCCTGCTCGGCGTTCGTTTTTTAAATGGTTAGTATTGCTCAGCCTTTTATTATTATCGCTAGCGTTAAGATAGTCTCGAGACATCTATTGGAAACTATTTGTTTACCGTTGGTTGAGTTGGCTGTGTCTCTTGCTTAGGTTGCATGCTAAGCTCCTTCTTGAGCCGCTGGTTTTCACCCTGCAACTTCTTGACGTCCTTTTTCAGCTTGTCAACTGCGGCCTTGCCAGGCTGGCTTTGCAGTGCTTTCAACTCCTTGCTAACCTTGAGGTGGTTGGAGAAGGAGAAGAGGTAGATGATCAAAGCCCCGATCAACATGCAGACGAGGATCAGCAATACCAACGGCATCTTAACCTTGCCGAAGAGGAGGTTGACCTCGACCGCAGTGGTATTGAGCAGGGCGAAGATGACAAAGATGATAAGCAGGATGATGGAAACGATCATCGTTGATTGTTTTTTCATAAGTTTAAGCTTCCTTCAATAGTTGATAAGTTCAGTATAGCATCTCAGTAGATCAGTGGGGCAATGACCTGATTAAACCAGTGGGCAGCGCCGGGATCGTTAGGGCCGGTGACAGGGGCCGGAACGATTAAGGAGTCATCGACGTTGAAGAGCCCCAGCTGCCCCTTGATGGGGAGGGGGTTGATCCAATACGAACCGCCAGGAACAAAGGGAGCTAGCCGCCAACCATAGTCACGCTCCCCGTATTGGTCGACGCCCACGACCTTAGCAACGCAGGTGGCGTAGCCGGGAACACCACCGTGGACCTTCTTGGCAGTGCCGCAGATCAAGAGGTCACCCCGGTAGTTGGTCGACCAGCTGCGGTACTCGACCGTCTTAGTCCCCTGGAAGATGTCCATTACGTAATCAGAACGGATCGATAATGCTTTCATGAGTTTCCTTTCTGTACGAAAAAAGCGACCGGTCATTTGACCAGCCGCTTTGACGGATTAGGTATAACTAATTTAATTAGTTGTTACCTTCGAGCTTTGCCCAACCGTCCTTAGCAACCTTAGCAAGGGCAGCAGCAGAAGCATCCATCGCCTTTTGTTCACGTTCGTCAAGTGGAACTTCGATGATCTTGGCAATACCGTTAGCGTTGATAACGGCAGGAGTACCAAGGTAGATAGGTTCCTTAACACCGTATTGACCGCTCATTGGAGCACCAACAGGCAGAACAGCGTTTTCGTCACGCAAAATAGCACGAGAAATCCGCATCAAGCAGGTAGCAACACCATAGTAGGTAGCACCCTTACGGTTAATGATTTCGTAAGCCTTGTTACGAACATCGTCTTCGATCTTAAGCAATTGATCCATTGAAACGTTGTGTTCCTTAGCGATGTCAAGGAGTGGCTTACCACCAATCGTAGCGCTAGAGTAAGCAGCGAATTCTGAATCACCGTGTTCAGCCATGATGTTTGCCATAACGTCGCGTGGGTCAACGTCAAACAGCTTGGCAAGGGCAATCCGCAGACGTGATGAGTCCAGTGAAGTACCGGAACTGATAACCTTGTTCTTTGGGAAGCCGGAAAGCTTTTGAACAGCGAAAGTCAGGATGTCAACTGGGTTGGCAGCGACAAGGAATACACCGTTGAAACCGGACTTAACGATTGGGTCAACAATGGACTTCATGATCTTGAGGTTCTTGTCAACCAATTGCAGACGGGTTTCACCTGGCTTTTGAGGTGCACCGGCAGTGATAACTACCAGGTCAGCATCCTTGCAAGTATCGTAGTCAGCAGCGTAGATCTTCTTTGGAGCAGTGAAGACAGTAGCATCTTCAAGGTCCAAAGTGTCACCTTCGGCACGCTTCTTGTTGATATCAACAATGGCTAATTCTTCAGCTAAACCTTGTTGTACCATTGCGTAAGCGTAACTTGAGCCAACGGCACCGTCACCGACGAGAACAACTTTTTGATGATTCTTAGACATAATTTAACAGTCTCCCTTTCATCCTTATATGTGCTATTTTGAGAATTCCTCTCGTATTCGATTATAGCATCCCTTGTGAAAAAAGCTATAAATTTGTGAAATAAGATTCAATTTTGTTGAGAATTTAGGAAATCTTTCAGTTGAGGGCCCCGTAACCGGCTACCAGGAGGGCGACGATAATCATCGGCCACAGCAGGGCGTGAATAAGGGTGCCGACTAACAGGATCAGAAACAAAATCCCGATAATCTTTAGGGTGAACACGCCGAGCTTCCACAGGAGCCACAACACGAGTAACGTTATTAAGATACCCATTGTTTTCCTCCATATATCTAAGATTACCAGCAGTATATCACGTCATATTAAGGTAGAAAAAGGAGAAGAATTAAACTTTGGCACTTTCTTAACCTTGTGATAAAATATAGTTATCTAAATGGCTAATTAGCCGCGAATATACGATGGAGGAGGTGGTTACCATTCTGAATCGAACGAAGCAGTTTATGCGTGAAAACGACTTGATGTATAAAAAAGAGTACATTCGTCCAATGATGACGCCACAGCACGTCTATGTTTTTCGGTTTGGTAAACACAGGTTAAATAATCGGGTAATCATTCGGTATTCTCATACCTGGACGGGCCGGTTAAAGATCAATGAAATTGACGTCCGACTTCATCATCAACATCACCCGCGGATTTTCCTGACCGAAGCCGATTTGATCGACTACCTGAAGCACCATATGGAAAAGGAAAAGCGGCGGGAAAATGAACGATCACGTACCGATGATGATGACGCGGAATAGGTGATCGTAGAACTATCGTGACCATTATTTTTGGCCGCGATTTTATTATTTAAGGAGGGTTTTAAGTGGACTGGACAGCAGTAACAGTGATTACATCGAGCGAGGCCGTCGAGGCGGTCAGCTACATTTTAACCAACGAGGGCGCGCAAGGGGTACAAATTGATGACGCCGCAGATTTTGCCAACCTCAAGCCGGGGAAGTATGGCGAACATGGTGAGATCGTTGATCCCGCCACCATTCCGCACCGGACTTCGGGGGCGGCTGTTACCGGCTATTTCCCGGCGAACACCTTTGTTCCTGAATTATTGCCGACAATCCGGCAACGGGTTGCCAAACTGCGCGACTATGGCCTTAATCCGGGCGAAGATGATGTGACAGCTGCGGTGGTTGATAATCAGCAATGGGCAACGGTTTGGCAGAAGTACTATCACCCGTTGCGAGTTACCAATGAGCTGACGATTGTGCCCCAGTGGGAAGATTATCAGCCAGCCCAACCCCAGGAGAAGTTATTAGTGCTGGACCCAGGGATGGCCTTTGGAACGGGAACCCACCCAACCACTAAACTGATGCTCCAGGCGCTGGAAGACGTCATCCGCGGCGGTGAATCGCTGATCGATGTGGGAACCGGTTCCGGGGTCTTGAGCATTGCCGCCAAGCAGCTGGGGGTCGGTGATGTGCAGGCCTACGATATTGATGAAGTGGCCGTTCGGTCGGCCCAGAAGAACCTCGACCTCAATCCGGTGGCCAAGGATGTCAAAGTGGGAGTCAACAGCCTCCTCGATGGCATCCACACGCAGGTTGACGTGGTGGTGGCCAACATCTTGGCAGAAATCATCGTACCGCTGATTCCGCAGGCCTTTGCTAACCTAAAGCCCGGTGGCTACTTCCTGGCGTCCGGGATCATCGATGATAAGGCAGCGATGATCCGGCAAAAGATGCTGGAACAGTCTTTTGTCATTGACAGTGAGACCAAGATGGGGGATTGGCACGGGATCATTGCCCATAAGCCAACGGAGGATGAAAAATAATGCAACGTTACTTTATCAACCAGCCGGCTGGTCAAACGGAACTCGAGCTGCCTAAAGAGGTTGCCCACCACCTGGTTACCGTCATGCGTGCCCAGGTTGGCAGCCAAGTAGAAGTGGTCTTGAGCAATCACCGGGTGTACCTGGCGACGGTGACGACGACTGCTCCGGCCCGGGTCAAGATTGTCAAGGACCTCGACCGGGATAGCGAACTGCCGCTGCGGGTTACCTTGTTATGCGGCCTTCCCAAGACCAAGGAAAAGCCGGAGATGATCGTTCAAAAAGCTACTGAATTGGGGGCTGACAAGATCGTCTTCTTCGAGTCAGCCCGTTCGATCAGTCACTGGGCTAAGCAGAAGCAGGACAAGAAGATAGCCCGCCTGCAGAAGATTGCTGACGGAGCAGCGGAACAGTCTCACCGTAATCGTCAGCCCCAGGTTGCTTATTCGCCCGACTTACGGACGGCCCTGGCAGACAATCCGGCTGACCAGCGGGTTGTTGCCTGGGAGGAATCAGCAAAGCAGGGGGAAACCAGTGCCCTTCATCAGTTGCTGACCCAGATGACTCCTGGCCAATCATTGGCAGCCGTCTTCGGTCCCGAGGGCGGCTTGACCAGTCAGGAGGTCGAACAGATGCAGGCCGCTGAAGTCGTCCCAGTTGGCCTGGGACCCCGGATCTTGCGGACGGAGACGGCGCCATTATACTTTCTGGCGGCAGTTTCCTACGCGAGTGAACTGGCGGTTAATCATCGTTAATGATTGCTACAGATTGTGATACAATTAGAAAAATCAACAAAAGAGAAATTAGATAGTTAAGGTGTTGTAAAATGGCAATCTTTAAAAATAAATGGCAAACGTTTGATAAACTGCTTTGGATTCTCGGAATCATCTTCGGCATGCTGGTTCCCGTGTTGACGGACCGGATTCCGGCATTGACGAGGGTGCATTGGGTTGTTTGGTTCCTGTTAATCATCAACGGTATCTACAGTATTTGGATCGGCGTTCACGTTGCCAGACGCCAACAGAAAGTCTTTAATCTGTTGATTTTTCCACTGTTGTTTCTGTTAGCTGCCTATTTCTTCATGCCGCACTATACCTACTATTTTGCACCCGCATATTGGGCAGTAAGCTACCTGGCCTGGGCTAGCCAGCAGCAGTAATTTTGAATAAAGGGGGACTGATAATGTCACAAGTTAAAGAATTAACGCATGAAGACGTGCGTAAGATGGTTTCTTCCTATATGAATGATGAACACGTGGCATTGGTCGAGAAGGCCTACCGTTTTGCCGCAATCTGTCACCATGATCAGCGGCGGAAGTCAGGAGAGCCTTACATTATCCACCCAATTCAGGTTGCCGGGATTCTGGCAGACCTACAGATGGATCCGGAGACGGTATGTGCGGGCTACTTGCACGACATTGCCGAAGATACCGGTGCGACGTTAGGCGATATTAAAGAATTATTTGGCCCGACCATTGCCATGATTGTCGATGGGGACACCAAGCTGGGCAAGATTCACTATAAGTCCAACCGTGAACAGATGGCAGCTACCCACCGGAAGCTCCTCTTGGCGATGTCCAAGGATATCCGGGTGATGATTGTCAAGCTGGCCGACCGGTTGCACAACATGCGGACCCTGCAACACCTCCGTCCGGACAAGCAACGGCGAATTTCCAATGAAACGCTGGAGATCTACGCTCCGATTGCCGACCGGCTGGGGATTAGTACGATTAAGTGGGAACTGGAGGACTTGTCCCTGCGTTACCTCAACCCGCAGCAGTACTACCGGATTGTCCATTTGATGAACTCGCGGCGTGACCAGCGGGTGGACTACATCAATAACGCCATTGATTTGATTAAGGATGCCCTCAGTGACCTGAAACTGGGGCCCAACGTGGAAATCTATGGCCGGCCTAAGCACATCTATTCGATTTACCGGAAGATGGTCACCCAGCACAAGCAGTTTAGCCAGATTTACGACCTGCTGGCGATCCGGGTGGTCGTTGACACCATTAAGGACTGCTATGCCGTCCTGGGGGCCATTCATACCAACTGGAAGCCAATGCCGGGCCGGTTCAAGGATTACATTGCGATGCCCAAGACCAACGGTTATCAATCGTTGCACACCACGGTGATTGGTCCAGAGGGGCGGCCGTTGGAAGTTCAGATCCGGACTCACAAGATGCACGAGGTTGCCGAGTACGGGGTTGCCGCGCACTGGGCCTACAAGGAAGGAAAGACCAACGGGGTTCAACAAACCCGCGACAGCCAGAAGCTCAACGTCGTCAAGGAAATCCTTGAACTGCGGCAGGAAAGCAACGGCACGGACGAATTTATGCAGGGGGTTCAGAGCGACATCTTTACCGATAAGGTCTACGCTTTCACCCCCAAGGGCGACGTCATCGAAATGCCAAAGGGAGCTGGTCCGCTAGACATGGCCTACCAGATCCATACCGAGGTCGGTAATCACACGACAGGGGCTAAGGTCAATGGACGAATTGTTCCCCTGGATTATGAGATCAAGAATGGGGAGATTGTTGACATCCTAACCTCGCCATCCTCAGCTGGTCCTAGTCGAGATTGGCTTGACCTGGTCAAGACCCGGCGGGCCCGAAACAAAATTCGCCAGTTCTTCCGTGCCCACTATCGGGAGCAGAATATTGAGCAGGGCAAGCAGATGATTGAAAACGAACTGCACGAGGCTGGCTACGATCCGTTTGCATTGATGACGGAGAAAAAGGCGGCTGACGTGGCGCAAGCCCTGCACTACAGCACCGCTGACGATATGTATGCGGCGATCGGTTTTGGCGACCTGGCACCGGTCGGGGTGCGGAACCGCTTTACCGCTGACATTCGTCAAAAGGAAGAAGACGATCGGCAGGCAGCTGCCCAGCGGGCCCTGCTTGAGGAACACAAGACCTTGGAGAAGCCTGACGAGCGGACTAAGCAGAAGCAAGCCAAGGCCTCCAGTGAAGGAATCGTGGTCGAAGGGGTCGATAACCTTCTCGTACGGCTCAGCCACTGCTGTGATCCGGTTCCTGGTGATGAGATTGTCGGCTACATCACGAAGGGCCGGGGGGTCTCCGTTCACCGGAAAGATTGTCCAAACATCAAGGCGGCTGAGAAGAGTGGTCAGCGGATCGTTAGTGTCTACTGGGCCGACCCGCACGGCGACAAGACCAACTACGATGCCGATATTGAAGTTCAAGGATATAACCGTAATGGGATGCTCAACGATGTCCTGCGGTCCATCAATAATAGCACCCGCTTTTTGAACTCGGTTAACGGGAAGGTCGACCATAATAAGATGGTAACGATTAGCCTGACGATCGGGGTTCGCAACCTGCAACAGTTGCAGTTAATCATGAATAGCCTGAAGAATATTCGGGACGTCTACGTTGTCAAACGGGTCATTCGCTAGGAGGGATAATATGCGTGTTGTATTGCAGAAGGTCAATCGGGCCCAGGTAACCATCGATGGGTCCGTTGTTGGGAAAATTGCTAAGGGCTATATGCTCCTGGTCGGTTTTGCACCTGATGACGGGGATGAACAGCTGGACTACCTTGTTCACAAGATCGTCAACCTGCGAGTCTTTGAGGATGAAAACGGCAAGATGAACAAGGGATTAAAGGATGTTGACGGGGCGATCCTGTCAATCTCTCAATTTACCTTGTATGCTGATACCAGGCACGGCAATCGTCCGGGATTCACCGACGCTGCCCGACCAGAAATTGCGGAACCGTTGTACGAGCGCTTCAACCAGAAACTGGCGGCAACGGGTGTGCATGTTGAAACAGGTCGGTTTGGCGCGGACATGAAGGTTGACCTGGAAAACGATGGACCAACTACCATTATCTATGAAAAGTAATTAAAAGCTCCGTGATCTGATAAAACGAGGTCATGGAGCTTTTGTCGTTTAGTATTGTGAAAGAATTTGGTCAACGGCCCCACCGTAGCTTTCGCCGAAGAGAACCAGGTGCATGCAGAGGTAGTAGAAACGATACCAGGACAAGCGGTCGTTGATACCCGGGGTGAATGGGTAGGTGCTGTTATAAGCCTGGTAGAACGAGTCGTCAAACCCGCCGAAGACCGTTGTCATGGCCAGGTCGAATTCACGGTCGCCATAAACGGCATCGGGGTCGATGAGGTAGGGCTGGTCGTTGGCAAACATGAAGTTGCCGGCCCAGAGGTCCCCGTGAAGCAGGCTTGGCTGCACTTCATGTCCCTGATAGTAATCGCTGAATTTATTGACCAGCTGGGTGAAGTGTTCTTGCCGCCAGCGGTTCCACCGTCCTCGATCACTGGCCACCTGAACCTCAGGCAAGAGGCGCTGGTTGATGTAGAAGTCTTTCCAGCTGGGGTTCCATGAGTTATCCTTGACCAGGGCCTTAGTGCGGTGGTTGTCGACAAAACCAAACTGGCCGTTGGCACTGTACTGCTGGTGCATCCGGGCGACTGCTTGACCGAGCTCAGCCTGGCTGCCGGCACTCTCGTCGAGCCAGTTCAAAACCAGGTAGGCGTTGCCATCAATCTCACCATTGTGGATGGGGGTCGGGGTGTTAATGACCTTGCCAATTGCCTTTAGCCCATTGATCTCATGCTGGAAGTATTTCGCCGGCTGGTTCGGCTGGATCTTGATGAAGTAGGACTGACCATCCGCTTCAAGGCGGTAGGACTCATTGATGTCCCCGCCGCTGACGGGCTGGCAGTGTTCGAGCCTCTTAAACGGCAGCTGCTGGAACCATTGATGATTTAACGTACTCATAAAACCACTCCTTTGCTTATCTAGGTCAATTATAGCGACCGGCCCCGACAGACGCAAAAACGGAAAATTAGGGGCAAAATATTGACATTCGGGGTGGGGGCGAGTAAGGTAAAAATGAAAATTTGATATTCATAACCAGTAATAAAAGAATGCTCGGTGCCTCTAAAGTGCTAGCGAGTGGGGATGGTGGAAGCCCACGTTGCGGAGAACCGATTGACGCTTTTTATGGTTGGACATCTGTCCCGTCAGCTATTGACGTTATCATTGAGTTGATACCAAGGTGGTACCGTGCATTAGAGCACCCTTGTAGACGCAGGGGCGCTCTTTTATTATTTATGGATAAAAAGGAGTACTTAAGATGAAGAGAACCAATTATTGTGGAGACACAAACGAAAGCCTAGTTGGCCAAGAGGTCGTCTTAAAGGGGTGGGTCGCTAAACGGCGGAACCTCGGTGGCTTGATCTTTATTGATCTCTGGGACCGGGAAGGAATCGTTCAGCTGGTCTTCAATGAAAAGGAAAATGCGGCGGCTTTTAAGGTTGCCAATGCCGTGCGGAACCAATACGTTCTGGAAGTGGTTGGAAAGGTTCAACCACGGGCCGAAAAGGAAATCAACCCGGACATGAAGACCGGGAAGGTGGAAGTGGCTGTTGAGAAGGCCACGGTCCTGGCCAAGTCCGAAACGACGCCGTTCGACATCACGGACGGAGTCGATGCTTCAGAAGACCTGCGGATGAAGTACCGTTACTTAGACCTGCGCCGTCCTGAGATGATGAAAAAGCTGATGTTGCGCTCTAAGGTTACCCACGTCATTCATCGTTACTTTGAAAAGAACGGCTTCATGGATGTGGAAACGCCTGATTTGACCCGGTCAACACCAGAAGGGGCCCGGGACTACATCGTACCTTCCCGGGTTTACCCTGGTCACTTCTACGCCCTGCCACAATCACCACAGTTGTTCAAGCAGCTGCTAATGGCCGCCGGGGTTGATAAGTACTACCAGATTGCCAAGTGTTTCCGTGACGAGGACCTTCGTGGGGACCGGCAGCCTGAATTTACCCAGGTCGACACGGAAATGTCCTTTGCCACGCCGCAGGACATTCAGGACATGACGGAGGGCCTGATCAAGGACGTCATGAAGGAAGTCTTAGGCATCGACGTTAAGCTACCATTCCCCCGGATGGAATGGCAAGATGCCATGGATAAGTACGGGACTGACAAGCCGGATACCCGTTTTGGCATGCTGATCCACGACCTGAACGATATCGTTAAGGATTCATCCTTCAAGGTCTTCTCTGGAACGGTTGCTGATGGCAACTACGTCCGGGCGATTGCCGTTCCGGGCGGGGCTGATAAGTACTCCCGCAAGGATATCTCCAAGCTGGAAGACTACATCAAGCGTTACGGTGCCAAGGGATTAGCCTGGGTTAAGGTTACGGACGACGGTTACAATGGTCCGGTTGCCAAGTTCCTCCAGGAAAAGGAAGATGCTATCAACGAAGAGCTGGGTGCCAAGAGCGGCGACTTGATCCTCTTCGTAGCGGGCAGTTTCCACGTAGTTTGTGATTCCCTGGGTTACCTGCGGCGGTACTTCGGTCAAGAACTCGGCCTGACTGATCCTAACCAGTGGAACTACGTTTGGGTGGTTAACTGGCCGATGTTTGAATACGACGAAGGCTTTGGCAAGTGGATCGCTGCTCACCACCCATTCACCATGCTGAACCCCGAAGACCTGCACTACTTAGAAGACGGCGAGGACCCGCACAAGGCCCATGCCCAAAGTTACGACATCGTCTTGAATGGTCAGGAAATCGGTGGGGGCTCCATCCGTATCCACGATCCAAAGGTCCAGGAAAAGGTCTTGAAGGCCCTCGGCTACACCAAGGAACGTGCCGAGGCCCGCTTCGGCTTCCTGCTGAAGGCTTTGACCCTGGGAATGCCGCCTGAAGGGGGACTGGCAATCGGTCTTGACCGGTGGGTAATGTTCCTGTCACAGGCTGACAACATCCGTGATGTGATCGCCTTCCCAAAGAACTCCAAGGCAGTGGAACCACTGACTGCCGCACCAGGCAAGGTCAGCCAGCAGCAGCTTGACGACCTGAAGATCGAATTCGGCAAGGATGTCGACTACAAGCTGGACAAATAGTGCTTAAGATGAAAAAGGATCTGGGGTTTCCCGGGTCCTTTTTATTTTGAAAGGAGAATAACATGAAATTTGTCATTGCACCCGATTCCTTTAAGGGCAGCCTGACCGCTAAGGAGGCGGCCACTGCCATGGCCACCGGCATCCGGCGGGTCTTTCCCGCCGCTGACTGCCAGCTTGTCCCGATGGCCGATGGCGGCGAGGGCACCGTAGCGGCTCTAGTCGCCGCTACTGGGGGACGGATCGTTCGGGCGGTGGTTCATGACCCCTTTGATCGAATGACGCCAGCCGCCTATGGCCTGCTGGGCGATGGTAAGACGGCGGTGATCGAGATGGCCGCGGCGAGCGGGATCCAATTTATTGATGGACCGGGTAATCCACTATGCGCCACGACCTTTGGGACGGGTGAGCTGATCTTGGATGCAGTTGCCCGCGGTGTCGACCAGATCATCGTTGGCCTGGGCGGCAGTGCCACGGTTGACGGGGGCGCCGGTATGGCCCAGGCCCTAGGGGTCCACCTTTACGATGCTGATGGGGAGGAACTTCCCCATGGCGGTGGTCCGCTTGGTCGAATGGCCAGGGTTGATACCAAGGACATGGCTCCGGGCCTGGCAGGGGTTAAGATTCTCCTAGCATCCGACGTTACCAACCCGCTGACCGGGAAGAACGGCGCCGCCCGGGTCTTTGGGCCGCAGAAAGGGGCCACGCCGGCAATGGTGAAGACCCTGGATGAGAACCTGGCCCACTTTGCCACAGTGGTCAAGCGCGATTGCAAAACGGCACCCGACAGAGTAGCTGGTGCCGGGGCCGCGGGTGGTCTCGGCTTTGGCCTGCTCGCCTTTACGTCTGCGACGGTGCGGCGGGGAATTGACCTGGTCCTTCACTTTACTGACTTTGCTCGCCGGGTTCGGGGGGCGGACTATGTGTTCACGGGAGAAGGCCGGATTGATTCCCAAACCCAATTTGGCAAGGCTCCACTGGGGGTCTCCCGTCTGGCTCGCCGGGTGGTTCCTAATGTGCCGGTAATTGCGTTGGCGGGTAGCGTTGGGCCCATTCCACCTGTCCTGACAACTGACTTTACGGCAATCTTTGCGACGCCAACCGGTGCTAAGACCCTTGAACAGGCAGTGACCGATGCCCCCGTCGACATTGCCCAAACCGCGGAAAACGTGGCCCGCCTGCTACAGCTGCGGTGTTAACCTTGATGATTTGACGCATTCTATTGATTTGTCAATTATTTAGCGCTAGAATCAAGGTGTAGTTGAATAGCAAACGACCGCTAGGGGTGTCCATTAATGGACTGAGATCATGATGATCATGGGACCCTTGAACCTGTCAAGTTGATACTTGCGAAGGAAAGTGGAATAAATCTTCTAGTGGATTGCGGCATGCGACCCGCTTTTTTTGTGGGTCGGGAAAGGAACTGTTGTTATGAAATTTTCAGATTCATTGCATCAAGATATCGAACCCGTCTGGCAGAGGTGTTATGAACACCCCTTCCTTCGCGAGATGGCCAACGGAACCCTGCCGTTGGATAAGTTTAAGTTCTACTTATTGCAGGATACCAAGTACCTTAACGCCTTTACCGCCCTCCATAAGTTTCTCGCTTCTAAAATGCCCACGCCGGCAATGGCCGCACCCCTGCTGGCGACGATCGAAGAGTCCACATCAGAAACTGCAGAGCGAACGGAAACCAACCGACAGTTGCAAATTACCCCCGAACTGTTAGCCAAGACTACGCTGGCCCCCGTGGCAACGGCCTATGTCAACCATATGTACCACCAAGCCTACTTCGTCAGTGCAGCAGCCGGGGTGGCGTCCCTATTGCCATGCTATTGGAGCTATGCGGAATGCTTCAAGAAAATGCAGGCGGCAGGTACCCAGACTTTGCCGGTTTACCAGGCATCAATTGATTACTATGCCGGGCAGGCGTTTCAAAAAGACACTGTTGCGATGATAAAACTGTTAGACGAACTGGCGGGCAACGCCAGTGCCAAAACGCTGGAACAGATGCGGCTAGCGTTTAACCTGAGTTCGGACTACGAGCTGATGTACTGGCAGATGAGCTATGACCGTCAGCAGTGGCCTCATCAGCGTTTTACTACAATTTAGAAAACATAAAGCCGGATAGTGAACCCCAGTCAGGTTCACTATCCGGCTTTTGCTTTATAATGATGTTTTTGTCAGTGATCCTACTTCAGGATCTTCTTCAAGAATTCCTGAGCCCGGGGACTAGTGGGGTTGGCAAAGAAGCTGTCGGGCTGCCCAGTTTCTTGGATATAGCCATCGGCCATGAACCAGATCTGATCGGCGACTTCCTTGGCAAACCCCATTTCGTGGGTGACGACCACCATCGTCATCCCCGATTCGGCCAGGTCTCGCATAACCTTCAATACTTCTTCGACCATTTCTGGGTCGAGGGCGCTGGTTGGCTCATCAAAAAGCATCACTTCTGGATCCATCGCCAAGGCCCGGGCAATGGCGACCCGCTGCTTTTGCCCCCCAGACAGCTGGTCGGGGTACTGGTCGGCCTTGTTGGCCAGGCCAACCTGGTCGAGCAGCTTCATGGCGGTCTGCTTAGCACTTTCTTCGGCAATTCCCTTAACCTTGACTGGGGCGATCATGATGTTCTTGAGAACAGTCATGTTGGGGAACAGATTGAACCCCTGGAAGACCATTCCCAAACGCTGCCGGATCTGGTCAAGCTTCTTATCATTCAGGCCGACCAGTTCCTGTCCTTCGAAAAGGACCTGGCCGCTGGAAGGTTGTTCGAGGGCGTTGAGGCAACGGAGGAAGGTACTCTTTCCGGCTCCCGATGGCCCGATCACACAGATTACCTGCCCCTTATCGACGTGTTCGCTGATGTCTTTTAAGACGACGGTATCCTTGAATTTTTTCTGGAGGTTTTTGACTTCAATAATCTTAGTGGACATGTTTCATCTTCCTTTCAAAGTGCAGCAAGATCCGGGAGAGGGTGAAGGTCAGAACGAAGTAGATCAGCATGGTGATGAAGAGTGGCAGAACTCCCTTGTAGGTCGCTGATTGAACCAATTGGGTCTGGTACATCAGCTCGCTGACCCCGATGACGGAGACCAGGGAACTGTCTTTTAACAGGGTGATCAGTTCGTTCCCCAGGGCCGGCCAAATGTTCTTGAGGGCTTGAGGCATGATAACTTCCTGGAAGGTGACCTTCTTGCTCATCCCTAAGCTCCGGGCCGCTTCGGTCTGGCCGAGCGGGATGGATTGGATTCCGGAACGGATGATCTCGGCAACGTAGGCCCCGGAGTTTAGCGAAACGGCGATAATCCCGGCGACAAGGGCTGACATGGATTGAATGATGGCCCCGATACCAAAGTAGACGAACATGATCTGGACCATCATTGGGGTTCCCCGGAGAAATTCAATGTAGCAGACGGCAATTGAGTGGAGTAGTTTGTTCTTGGATAACCGCATCAGGGCGAAGAGGGTCCCGAGGATAAAACCAAAGATAACGGAGACTACCGTAATCAGCAGGGTGTATTCAATCCCCTTGGCAAAGTAACGCCAGTAGGAGAGGACGGTGTTCTTCTTCTTGTAGGACTTCATGTATTGGGAAGCCTGCGGGATCCACTTCTTGTTGACCAGGTTCTCATCATTGACCTGCTTGATGGTCTTGTTGGCCGCGGCTTCGAGGGACTTGTCACCCTTGGGGAAGGCCATGGAGATGTTCCCGGCGGTTGATGGGAGTTTGGAATTAAAGGCGTAGAGGTTGGAATTGTTGGCAGCGTATGCCTTGGCCGTCGCCTCATCCATCAGGACGGCGGAAACCTTATGTGATTGCAGGCCGATCACCAGGTTCGAGAGCTTGGCAAGCCCCTTGTTTTGGGTTCCAGGCATGCTCTTGTTGATCATGGTCGATTGGAGTGTACCGTTTTGTGCCCCCACGGTCTTACCCTTAAAATCTTTAGCGGACTTAAAGCGCTCTTTGTCGGCCTTGTTGATTAGGAAGTAGCTGTTTCCGGAGTAGTAAGTATTGGAGAAGTCAACACTCTTCTTACGCTCGCTGGTGACGTTCATTCCGGAGATGATCACGTCAATTTTCCCGGTCTCAAGGGCGACGAGCAGGGAATCAAAGTCCATGTTCTTAATCACTAATTTGACGCCCAGGTCCTTGGCAAACTTTTTGGCAAGGTCAACTTCAAAGCCGACGTATTCGGTTTTGCCGTTTTTCTTAGTAGTAAATTCGTAGGGTGGATAGTCGGCACTCATTCCGACAACCAGGGTTCCCTTTTGTTTAATTTTTTGTAATGAGTCATCCTGCGTTGTCTGGCTGGCTGATGATGAACTGACGGCGCTGCTGGAACTGGCTGAACTAGCCGCCAGTGCCGTACTAGGCATTACCAATGAGCAGAGCAGGATAAACAACATAAATAATTGCTTGAGATGTTTCATAGTGTTGGCTCCTTAATTAAATTTTAATGATTGTTAGCAATATACACCTATATACATACTTATGCAATATAAAACGGGAAAATAGTATAAATATGCAATAGCCTGAAAGGGTTTCCCTTGAGCCGGGGCAAGGAGTTAGTGTGATTTAAAAACTTCTTTATTCAATTTTCGTCCTTTTTACCCAGGTGATTTATTTTTAGCTGGTGAATATTTATAGAAGAAAAAATAAATACGAAAAATATGCGGATATTTGTTAAAAGAATCATTGACATCACTGCCCTGATTAGGTACAATACTTTTTGTAGTGAAAAGGCGAATTTTCGTAGCCTTGTTACGTAACTTTAAGCTCGGAGGGAGGGAATCAACATGTCAAAAACAGTCGTTCGTAAGAATGAATCTTTAGACGACGCTCTTCGACGCTTTAAACGTTCAGTTTCACGTAACGGAACTTTGCAAGAATACCGCAAACGTGAATTCTACGAAAAGCCTAGTGTACGACGGAAGTTGAAATCTGAAGCGGCACGGAAGCGCAAGAACAAGCGTGGTCGTCGTTACTAAAA
>NZ_JBJEEM010000027.1:0-36314 GCF_051873075.1 Limosilactobacillus sp.
AAGCGGACCCGATCAAGAAGATCCCAAATGCCCAGCGCGGACCGAAGTTATCCATGATTGTCCCGAAGACCATCATGCCGATGCTCATCCCAATGATGGTAGCGACCATCCAGAGTGACGAGCCAGAAACTGAAAGTCCCTGTTGCTTCTGAACGATTGATGGCAGCCAGTTCATCAGGCCGAAGTAACCGGCAATCTGGACAATCGTCATTACCATCAGTCCCAGGGTTTGCAAGACCAGTGCCGGCGTCGCGAAGAGCCGACTGACCGCGATCTTCTCGTGGGTCTTAACGGCGTGGGCGTGGGCAGTAAGGAATTCATCACTCTCGTGGACGTGTCGCCGGATGAAGAAAGTCAGGATCACAGGGATAATGCCCAGCAGGAAGAGGGCGTTCCAGCCGAATGCCGGAATGATGTAAGCCGCCATCACGGCCGCAAAGATCGCCCCGACCTGGCCGCCAATCGCCGCCAACGAGGTCAGCCGTCCGATCAGTCCGGGCTGGAAGTTCTCAGCGATCAGGGCAATGCCGACACCGTATTCACCACCGGCACCGATCCCGGCTAAGAACCGCATCGTGTAGATCATCGGCAGGGTGTGGGCAAAGAACATTGCCGCGGTGGCGAAGGCAAAAATAAAGATCGTATAGGTGAATGTCTTGACCCGCCCGATACGATCACCGACAAGTCCGAAAATAGCACCACCAGCCAGCATACCGAGATTGGTGATTGACCCGATCCATCCGGCCGCTGCACTCGAGATATGAAGTTCGGCGATGATCGGTGCTAAGGCAAAGGAAAGAAACATGATGTCCATGTTTTCCAACGAAAAACCAGCCGCTGTGGATGCCATCACCCACTTCTGGTTCTTTGTCATTGTGTGCCCAATTTGCGTACTTGTTTGTTGCATATTCAATTGACCTCCAAAATGATGCTCACAGACATCTTTTATTTTGCATTTTCAGTATTATGCCACGCCTAAAGTGAAATTGCAAACAACTTTTAGGAGAAGTAAATCGTTCTAAGTTGCCGAGGGATAATGGGTTTGAGTGATTGGGATAATTTTTTATAGAAGAATCACAATTAAGTGCCTCGCACTCATTAGAAGTTTGGCTGATGGATATAGGACGGTTCAATCGTATCAAGCAAATTAAATGTTCATCCTAGCTGACTTCATCAATGATCAAGATAGGTTTCCCCATCATCACTGGAATATCCGCCATCTGGCTCCTTATTAAAAACTTGTCCGTTTACCCAGCCTTTACTATAATCGCCCTTTTTGAATCTTATTGAATGAGCGTCACCATATTGATCATAGAGTATGTCGTTTACATAATCATCCTCCTGATTATTGTTATATTCACTGTAGCCTGGTTGGTGGTACGATTTCGTTCCATAATCTGATCGACTAGCCGAGGAACCAGCTCCAATTAATGATAGTCCTCCCTTCCCAAGTATCAATAATATGATGATGCCAAACAGATCAGCCAAATAATCAAACGGAGTTAAAAGAATTCTCTCAAGCTTAAATAATCCGCCTTGAGTCCCTTGCCCCTTTTCTTTTCCATTTTGAAATTCCCAAAGAATATCACTTTTCCGAATGTCGCTAAATATTGGGTCACTTGTATTCGTTACCTGGACTTTCCAAGCCTTTCCATATTTTTGAGCGATTTGAGTGGACAATAATGTGAATTGCTTTTCGCTCTTAGTTTTATCGTTCAAATTTGATGTGTTAGCTGGAGTAGTTCGTAAATTATCCATCTCATCCTTCAATTGATATGAATCTCTTGGAATTATATATAAAATTCTTTTTTTATTATCAACGTGATAGGTAAAATTATAAACATTCCGTAGCTCTGGATCCTGTTTGATTATCTTGTCTTTATTAATTAATAAATTACTCATCTCACTATTAGAGATATTTTTGCTAGTAGCTTTCTGTGAAAACTTAAAAACACCGCACAAACAAATAATTAAACCTAAAATAATTAAAAGTATTTTTTTCAATTTTCCCTTCAGTCCCCATATAAGTCAATCAGCTCTAAGATTGGAAACACATTGTTTATAATACAATATAATATTGTGGCAATTATAGAATTAAATTAATTTATCTATTTACGTAAAAAAACCTCCCACATTTTGTGAGAGGTTTAAACATCTATCAATACCAGTTAACAGATGCCCAGTTTTCGATTACTTTTCAGTATCGCGACGACGTTCAGCGATACGAGTAGCCTTACCAGTACGTGCCCGCAGGTAGTACAGCTTAGCACGACGTACCCGACCATGACGGAGAACATCGATCTTTTCAACACGTGGTGAGTGAACTGGGAAAGTACGTTCAACACCAACACCGTTACTGATCTTACGAACAGTGTAGGTAGCGCTGATACCAGCACCGTGACGCTTGATAACGACACCTTCGAACATCTGGATACGTTCACGTGAACCTTCAACGATCTTAGCGTGAACCCGAACAGTATCCCCGGCACGGAAGTCAGGAATATCATCCCGTAATTGACTAGCAGTAATCTTTTCGATCAACTTGTTTTGACGCATTATAATTTCTTTCCTTTCGCCGACATTCATGTCCCGCTTGGGGCAGCGGAATACCGTTATTCACGGCTAAACAGCCAGTAACTACTATACAAGATTTTCTTGAGACTTGCAAGCCCTATTTTTGGTGCTCCTGGTTGATGATGGAATGGCGCAGGCCGTAGCAGAAATAAATAACCAGTCCAATGGCAAACCACCCCACCATCAGAATCTTGGCATCGATGTTCAGCCCCCAGAAAATCACCGCGGAGAAGATCGCGGAGACCGCCGGCAAGACTGGATACCATGGCATCTTGAACTGGGCTTCCGGCAGGTCCTTCCCCTCACGCGGGCGCAGGGCGTAAATCCCTAAGGAGACGAAGATGAACGCCACCAGGGTCCCCGCCGAAACCAGGGTGGCCAGGAAGGTAAACGGAAAGACGGAGCCCAGGATCATCGCCAGGAAGGTGATCAGCCAGAGGGCGTGGTTCGGCACGTGCCGGTCGTCGATCACACCGAGCGTCTTCGGCAACAGGCCATCCCGCCCGAAGGCATAGATTAACCGTGACGAGGCCAGCAGGATGGCAATCAGAGCCGAGAAGATCCCCACGATTGCCACCACCGAAAGCAGGTTGGCCGTGAGGTAGTGGCCGGAGTGCCGAAGCGCCCAGGCTGCCGGTTCCGCGTTATTAGCATAGCGATTGTACTTGAACATCCCCACCAGCACCAGGGAAACGGCAATGAAGAAGCCGGTCCCCAGCACCAGGGTCCCGATCAGCCCACGGGGCATCGTCTTCTGCGGGTTCCGGGTCTCGGCGGTGTTGGCCGCGATCGCGTCGAAGCCGACGTAGGCGATGAAGATCTGAGCGGTCCCGGCTAAGATCCCCTGCCAGCCCCCGAAGGTCGTTCCGGGACGGTGCGGCGGGATAAATGGGACGTAGTTTTTAGATTGAATCTCCGTCGCCCCGACCACGATGAACATCAGGATCACCAGCAACTTGACCGCTACGATGGTATTTTCAATCCGACTCACCTGGTGCAGACCCCGGGAGATCAGGACCCCTACGATTAAGATGGCCAGCGCCGCCAGGATATCGACGTAGGAGCCATGTCCCGGGTCAAAGCCCCCGGTGAAGGCTTTCGGCAGGCGAATCCCCAGGCTAGCCAGGAACCCCTGCATGTAGGCAGACCAGCCTGAGGCCACGAAGGCTACCGAGATGAAGTACTCGGCCAGCAGAGCCCAACCAGCGATCCAACCAAAAAATTCCCCAAAGAGGACGTTGATCCAGGAGAAAGCTGAGCCAGCAAAGGGCAGGACCGAAGACGTTTCCGCATAGGCCAGGGCGGAGAGCCCCGCCCCGATCGCGGCCACGATGAAGGCCAGCGGGACGGCCGGGCCGGTGTGCTCAGCCGCCACGATTCCGGGAAGCGTAAAAATCGCCGTCCCAACTACCATTCCGGTCCCCAGGCCAATTAGGTCAATTGTCCGTAGGCTGGGTGTCAGCTTGGAATCCTTAGCCTCGTAGACAGAGGGATCCTGCTTCCAGAGTAGACGTTGAATTAACTTTTTCATCCGCTCCCCCATCAGTCTGGCACGTCCGGATCTTCTTCGAGCTTGATGTCTTGGAGCATCAGCTGTTGCTCACGAGTCAGCTTGGCCGTCTTCAGGAGGTCTGGCCGCCGGTGCAGGGTCCGCCGCAAGGACTCCCGCATCCGCCATTCACGAATCTTCTGGTGGTTACCACTGGTCAATACATCGGGCACCTTCATCCCCCGGAAGTCCGCGGGACGAGTGTATTGTGGGAATTCCAACAAGCCGTTGCTGAAGGAATCGCCCATCGGTGACGCCTGGTTCCCCAGCACGCCGGGCACGAAGCGGACAGTGGCGTCGATCATCACCATTGCCGCCAGCTCTCCCCCAGTCAGCACGTAATCTCCTAAGGAGGCCTCGTCGGTGACCAGGTGCCGGATCCGTTCGTCGTAGCCCTCGTAGTGACCACAGATGAAGGTCAGGTGCTCCTCCATCGCCAGTTCTTGGGCATAGTCTTGATCGAACCGTCGCCCGGCCGGGTCCATCAGGATTACCCGGCCCTTCGGATAGGTATCCTTGGTCTCCTCTTCGATCGCCGCCATTGCATCGAAAATCGGCTGCGGCTGAAGGAGCATCCCGGCGCCCCCACCGAATGGCGCATCGTCGACATGGTTATGCTTGTCGGTGGTGTACTTGCGAAAGTCGGTCACGTTGATGTCGAGGAAACCGCTCTCCTGGGCCCGGCCCACGATCGATTCCCCCAGCGTCGCCTGAAACATGTCTGGGAATAAGCTTAAAATATCAATTCGCACTATTCTAGTCCTTCCATTAATTCTACAGTAACTTCGCCCGCGTCAAGGTCGACGTCCTTAACCACATCATCGATTACGGGCAGGAGCAGGTCCTTCTTACCGGCGCGCTGGACAACCCAGACGTCATTGGCACCGGGTGAGAGGATCTCCTTGATGGTCCCAATGCTCTCGCCATCAGCCGTCTTGACGGCCAGGCCGATAATCTGGTGGTAGTAGTACTGGCCGTCCTCTAAGGGCTGCTGATCTTCTTCACTGACCATCAACTCGTGATCGCGAAAGGCCTGCACATCATTGATATTGTCATAACCGACAAACTTCACCAGGATGAAGCCCTTGTGCTGCCGAGCCGTTTCAACAGTCAGCTTCAGGGGTTCCCCGGACCGCTGCAGGTAGAGGTCCTGCCCCTTGGCAAAGCGCTCCGCCACAAAGTCCGTGGTCGGCATCACGCGGACCTCACCACGGATACCATGGGTATTCACAATCTTACCAACATTATAAAAATCCATAATTCCCTCCTAAAATGGCAAAACCTCCCACAGGTTGATGTGGGAGGTTTTTATTTAGTGTCGATGATCATTAATCAGCAACCGGATCTTCTTGGCGTTTGCGCGTCGAGAACGTGCGCCCTCGACAACCGTCCGTAGCGCTGCAGCGACGTGTCCCTGCCGGCCAATTAGTCGACCCACGTCCGCCGAATCAACATTAACGGTGTATCGCCGAAAACGGTCACTATCAGATACCGTAATCGACAAGGATTCCGGATGTCTTAAAAGTGGGGTTACTAAACTACGAATCAACGCTTCGATATCAGTCTCGGTCATGATTACTCATCACTACTTCTTTGCAGCGTACTTAGCTTCATGGAACTTCTTCATAACGCCAGCCTTTTGCAGCATGTTACGAACAGTGTCAGAAGGTTGTGCACCTTTTTGCAGCCAATCCATAACGGCGTCTTCGTCGAACTTAACTTCCTTTGGAGTAGTCAATGGGTTGTAAGTACCTAATGAAGTGATGAAACGACCATCACGTGGGGAACGTGAGTCAGCGACAACAATCCGGTAGAAAGGACGCTTCTTTGAACCCATGCGCTTTAAACGAATTTTAACGGACATTCTTTTGCACCTCCCTGATTTCTTTTAACAGGTAATAATATACCAGTCTTCCAGAAGAATGTAAAGTAGTTTTTCTTGACAGTCTTAATTATTTTTCTACCCCCGGAAAAAGGGACCGCATGGCGACACACATGCGGCCATTTTCAGGACCAGTAATTGCGCCTGGGTAACGACCCACCCCATTATTAAGGCCCTTAGACGCCCAGGGAAATCATCAAGTCCATCCCCTTAAAACTTGTCGGGCCGTTTCCCCGTCAACGATTCATACCCCGTTAACATTAGTTCATGGTTAAATTTAACGGCCGCATCTACGTTACCGGCAGCGATAAGCCGCAACAACTGCGAATAATCCCGTTGTGCTTGCTCAGCATGTCGATCGGTATAAATCCACGTACCCAGGGTAAGGTAGATGGGTTTGAAATTATTAATTAGTAACGGGTAGACATCGTTGTTAGAAGCAACCGCCAACGCATGGACAAAATCAAAATGACATTCTGCTCGTTGGGCGGCCGTTTCCTGGTTGAGAAAGGCCTTCAATGCAAACTGGCCCCGGGCAAGCTTTTGGGCATCATGCAATTGAGCCGCTAACCTAATGATGTCGCCTTCGAGCTGCTCACGAACTCGGTAAATAGAGTTTAGCAGTGACAGCCGATAGTGCCCACCGTAAAAGTTAATGATTTCGTTCATTGTCATTAGGTCACCATCCTGACGGTAATCGGCGATAAAACACCCGGATCGCGGATAGATATTAACGAAATGCAGCCTTTGCAGTCTTTTTAGTCCAGCATTGATCACCGGCCGGCTGACCCGCATTTGTTGGCCCAGTTCACGTTCACTGGGTAATTTATCTCCCGGTTGATACTGCCCACTCAAAATCGCAGTTTTTAACTGTTGCACAAATAAATCGGTCGCGCTCGGCGCTGTAATTGGCTTAAATTTCAAAGTAATCCCCTCACATCGTATTGGTAATACCAGTTACCAGTTGTGATTTTCTTATCAAATTGTATCATATTTGCAATAATCGCATATACATCCAACCACGTCTTCCTTAAAATGTAAGCGAAATCAAGGAAGGGAGTATCAGAACCATGACCTATGATTATGATGTGATTGTTATCGGTGCCGGTAACGGTGGCCTAATGGCAGCAGCTACTGCCAGCAAGCTTGGTAAAAAAGTACTTTTGCTCGAGCGGCATAATATCCCGGGCGGAGCAGCCACCAGTTTTAGCCGGGGGCGCTTTGAGTTCGAAGTTTCTTTGCACGAGTTGGCTGCCTATGGATCGGCTAGTAACCCGCAACCAGTGCGGCAGTTATTTGATTCATTGGGAATCGACATTAAGATGGACGAGATTCCAGAAGTCTACCGCTATATTGTGACTGGCAAAGACGGCTTTGATATAAGCTTACCCACCGGCCGCGAAGCGTTTATTAATAAGATTGAAGAAGTTGTTCCTGGCAGTCGTAATAGTTTAACCCACCTGTTCGACTATGGAGAAGAGTGCAAACAGGCCTTCGGATTGCTGTCAGTTGGTAAATCCATGGCCGAAGTGGCATCCCGATGTCCACATTTCGGCAAATACGCCGCCACGCCATACGAAACCGTCCTTCAGGAATTGCAAATGCCGCTTAAGACCCGGCAGATTGTCGAGGGATATTGGCAATATATCGGGATCCCGGCCGACGATTTTAATTTTCCATTCTTTAGCTATATGCTAATTACCTACGTGGAGGATGGAGCATACACGCCAGCCAACCGCAGCCACGGAATGTCCAGTGCAATTTTAAAAAATATTCAAGACCATGGCGGTACGGTTTGGATGAATACTGAAGTCCAACAGATTTTAATGCGGGAAGGCAGGGCCATTGGTGTCAAAATTGGTGATCGGGCAATCTACGGTAAACAGATCATCTGCAATGCTGCACCAAATTTTGCTTACAGCAAATTAATGACCCCCGCTGACGTGCCAAGCACCGAAAAGAAGCTTGCTAACGCACGAAAGCTCGGAGAAACCAACTTTATGGTTTACCTAGGACTCAATAAGTCCCCAGAAGAATTAGGGATTAAGGATTACAGTGTCTTCATCGCCGACACGGGTAACACCCGGAAGCAATTCAATAATATGGGAACGATGGATAAGAACAACTTCATTATCATGGATTGTTTAAACATTGCCGATCCAGCGTGTTCCCCTGCCGGGACGACAATTCTGTACGCAACCAAGCTGTTCCAAAACGGCGTATGGGATCAGGTCAAACCGGCAGAGTATCACCAGCTAAAGGTTAAGACTGCCCAAGAAATTATCCAGCGCTACGAAGAGGTCACTGGCATTAAAATTCATGACGCAATTGAAGAAATCGAGATTGCGGCCCCAGAGACCTTTGCACGGTATATGCGCACACCCAACGGGGCCACATATGGTTACTATGGCCAAAATTGGGATCAAATTCTACAACGGATGGCCAACCTGAATAAAGAGATTCAACCAATTCCGCATCTCTACTTCTGTGGCGGCGCTAGCTTTATGCTTGATGGCTACAGTTCCGCATTCCTAACCGGTGCAACCGCCGCTAAAATGGCCTGCGCCGCAATTGATCAAGAAGGTGTAAATAATGACTAAATCGACAACACTCGCGAAGTTGACCCGGCTCCGCAACCAAAAAATCCAAAATAGTAGCACTACTCCTCTGCCGAAAACTTACCCGATGAACCGGCTGACTGAAGCCCTCCATCCCGAAACTCAATACCTAAAGATCAGTAAGATTATCAACCACGGCACAGAAGCCAAGAGTTTTGTTTTTGTTCCCGATACCGAAAAGGGAACGAAGCAGCTGGCTTACTTCCAAGCCGGTCAGTACATTTCCCTGCGGATGCATATCGGTAACAGTTACGTCACGCGCCCATACGCCATTCGTTCGACCCCTAAGCAGGCCTTGGCGGGACAATACATCTTAACCGTTAAATTGGTTAAAGATGGGTTTGCCACCCCCTACATGTGGCAAAACTGGCACGTTGGTACCAGCGTGGCCGCCTCGGGTCCGGCTGGTGACCTGTTCTACGAGCCTATCCGTGATGAACCCAATATTATTGCTATTGCCGGTGGTAGTGGGATCACCCCGTTCTATTCCATGGCCCAGTCAATTCTGGACGGGACAATGGACGCTAACCTGACCATCCTCTACGGAAGTCGCCGTCACGACAACATTCTCCTTGGTGATGAACTCCAGAAGATTGCCGACGCCACTGCCAAAGTTAAACTGGTCAATGTTCTAAGCGACGAGGACGTCGCCGGTTATGAGCATGGTTTCATCACCAAAGAGCTGATCCAAAAGTACGCCTCCGCTAATTATTCAATTTTTATCAGTGGCCCGTCTGTGATGTATCAGTTTGTTATGAAAGAAATTCAGGCATTGAAGCTGGCCCCGGGCAAGGTTCGGCATGAATTGAACGGTAACACCGAATCACCGTATGAAGATCCAAACTACCCAGTTGCGGCCAAGGGACAGGTCTTCAACCTGACCGTAATGACTCACGACCAAACGCAAACTATTCCAGCTCGTGCCAATGAGTCCCTCTTGATTGCTCTGGAGCGGGCGGGGATTGTGGCTCCCTCAATGTGCCGGAGCGGGATTTGTTCTGCTTGCCGATCCCGGGTGGTTACCGGCCAAGCCTTTACACCAGCCAAGTTTGACCACCGGCGGCGCGGTGATAAGGAGTTTGGCTATGTCAACACCTGCGTTGCCTACCCCATTAGTGATCTAACACTAGAAGTACCGGTGCATGATTACGCCAACCAGTTTGGTTAATCTCACGCTATCTAGAAACCACGCATTCTAAAAGCGCCCCAACAATAAAATGGAGGACGTGATCAATAATTGACCACGTCCTCCATTTTTGCTTCCTGCTAACGGCTAGCTTAACGCTTCTTCCGTAGCTTACGAAGCTTCTTGATCCGCTTAGCCTTGTCCTTCTTCATCTTTCGGGCCATTCGGTTCATGGCCATCTGGCCCATCTTACCGCCTGGCATCTGGCCGCCGAACAAGTCCTGCATCCCGCTCATGTTACCATTGGTGACCTGCTTCATCATCTTGCGCATCTGGTTGAATTGCTTGATCATCCGGTTAACCTCAACGATCGGCCGCCCGGAACCGGCAGCCAAGCGCCGCCGCCGACTCGGGTTCATCAGGTCGGGATTCTCGCGCTCCTCTGGCGTCATTGAGAGCACGATCGCTCGCAGGTGGGCAAACTGCTTAGGGTCCAGGTTAACATTCTTCAAGGCCGAGTTATTGGCCATCCCCGGCATCATCTTGATGATGTTCTCCAGCGGCCCCATCTTGGTGACTTGGTCCATCTGGGCGAGGAAGTCGTTGTAGTCAAACGTGTTCTCCCGCATCTTATCCATGGTCTCTTGGGCCTGTTCCTCATCGAAGTTCTTCTGGGCCTTCTCGATCAGGGTCATCATGTCCCCCATGCCCAGAATCCGTGAGGCCATCCGGTCAGGATGAAAGACGTCCAGGTCCTCCATCTTTTCCCCTTCACCGACGAACTTAATCGGCTTCCCGGTGACGGCCCGGATTGACATGGCAGCCCCACCACGGGTATCACCATCGAGCTTGGTCAGGACTACCCCGGTGATGTCGAGCTTGTCATCAAAGCCCTGGGCGGTGTTGACGGCGTTTTGCCCGGTCATCGCATCGATTACCAGGAGAATTTCGTCCGGGTGGACTAATTCCTTGATGTTGGCCAACTCGTCCATCAGCTGCTCGTCAATCTGCAGCCGACCAGCCGTATCGATGATTACGTAGTCGTTGTGGTTCTCCTTGGCAACTTCCATCCCCTGGCGGACAATCTCGACCGGGTCGACATCAGTTCCCTTTTCAAAAACCGGAACATCGATCTGGGCAGCTACCTGTTGTAACTGGGTGATGGCGGCTGGCCGGTAGACGTCGGCCGCAATGAACATTGGCCGGGCATGCTCCTCGTTCTTCAACCGCAAAGCCAGCTTACCGGCCGTGGTCGTCTTCCCGGCCCCCTGGAGACCCACCATCATGATCACGGTTGGGATGTGGGCGGCCTTGTTAAGTGGGACAGCCTCTTCCCCCATCAGTTCAGTCAGCTGGTCGTTGACAATCTTGACGATTTGCTGGGCCGGGTTCAAGCCCTTCAGGACGTCAGCCCCGGCGGCCTTTTCCCGGACCTGCTTTACGAAGTCCTTGACCACCTTGAAGTTAACGTCGGCTTCCAGGAGGGCCAGGCGGATCTCCCGCATGGTTTCCCGCAGATCGGCCTCCGTCACCTTAGGCTTGCGTCGTAGCTTTTCCATCGCCTTCTGCAGGCGTTCTGTTAATCCTTCAAATGCCATTCTATTCTTCCTCCAAGCTTTCCAGATGACCTACCAGCTCATTGAGGCGGGCATCATCTGGGTAGTGCGTGCGTACATACTGTTGGATCTCATCGGCCTGGCGATTACGGGCCTGAAACTCCGCGTAGAGGTGCAACTTGGCCTCGTAACTCTCCAGGATGTTTTCGGTCCGCTTGATGTTGTCATAGACCGCCTGCCGACTGATGTCGAAGTTCTCGGCGATCTCGCCCAGCGAGTAGTCGTTCCCGTAGTAGAGGTCCATGTACTCGTTCTGCTTCTTGGTCAGCAGGGGTTGGTAAAACTCAAACAGCGAGTTGATCCGATAGTTTTTCTCGATTTCCATACTAAAAAATCACCTTGCTTAATCGACGTCGACCAGGCCCTTGAAAAGGCCGTAAACAAAGTCGCTGGCGTTAAACTTCTGCAGGTCGTCCACCTTTTCACCGAGCCCGACGTACTTGACCGGCAGGTGCAGTTCGTTCCTGATGGCCAGGACGATCCCACCACGGGCGGTTCCGTCGAGCTTGGTCAGCACAATCCCCGTGACATCGGTACTTTCCTTAAACAGCTTGGCCTGGTTCAGGGCGTTTTGACCCGTCGTTGCGTCTAAGACCAGCAGGACCTCGTGCGGTGCATCCGGGATCTCCCGGGTCAGGATCCGTTTCATCTTGGCCAGCTCCTTCATCAAGTTGACCTTATTCTGCAAACGGCCGGCAGTATCAACGAAGAGGATGTCATAGTCATCATTCTTAGCCTTCTGGGCCGCATCAAAGACGACGGCAGCTGGATCACCGTTTTCCGGTCCGGTAACGATGTCAACCCCGTCACGCTTGGCCCAGACGTCTAGCTGCTCGGTCGCCCCGGCCCGGAAAGTATCGGCGGCGGCCAAGAGGACCTTCTTGCCCTGTTTCTTGAAGAGGGCCGCCATCTTCCCGATCGTGGTCGTCTTCCCGGCCCCGTTGACCCCGACAAACATGATTACCGTCGGGCCTGACTTAGCCATGTTGAGGTCTGGATTCTCGTCCTTGCCGGCCTGGTCATAGAGATCGACCATCTTCTCGATGATGACGTTGGAGACATCCTGCTTGCTCTTGGCGTTCTCCAGCTTAACTTCTTCCCGGAGTTCATCACTGAGCTTCATTGCCATGTCGTAGCCAACGTCTGATTCGATCAGCATGTCCTCGAGGTCGTCGAAGAAGTCTTCGTCAACGTGCCGGAAGTTGGCCAGGAACCTGTTCAACCGGGCCCCGAAGCCGGTCCGTGACTTGGCCAGGCCCTGGTCATACTTCTTAGCGGTCTGATCTTCTTCATTTGTTGACTCGACCGTCTCATCCGCAACGCTGGCTGGTGCTTCTTCACTCGTCGGCTCGGTTGCTTCTTCCTCATCGGCGTTCGAATCAACAGCAGACGTTGCTTCATCGACAGCAGCGGCGGCTGATTGCGCCGGTTCAGCTGGTTCAGTTGATTGCGGCGTTACCGCTGATTCGGCAGGGGCTGTTGGTTGCTCACTAGCGCTGGTTAGCGCCGATTCGGTTGATTGAGCCTCTGCTTCCGTAGGCTGGGCAGCTGATTCTGGAGCCGTCGTTGCCTGGGGAGCGGTGCTTTCGACCACCTCACTGGCCGTTGATTCCGGCGTCGTGCTTTGGCTAGCCGGTTCTTCTGCCGGCTCAGTGACGGCTGCGCTCACTACCTCCGTCGGCTGTTCACTGGCAGCCGGCTGTTGAGGGGCTTCCTCAGTCGCCTGGCTGGCCGGTTCCTGGGGAGCGCTTGGTTGCGTGCTTTCCGGGCTGGCGGATTCTGGCTGTTCTTCCTGTTTCTTTTTATGGCGACGGAAAATATCAAATAATCCCATCTCTACACCTTCTTCTAATCTTCTTTTTCGTTCATTGTATCAATCACGTCGACGGAAACCATCTTGGAAACTCCGGATTCCTGCATTGTGACCCCGTATAAGACGTCGGCGCCCATCATCGTCCCCTTGCGGTGGGTAATCACAATGAACTGCGGCCCCGTCTTGCCGAAGCGGTTCAGGTACTGAGCAAAGCGCTGCACGTTGACCTCATCCAGGGCCGCCTCGGGCTCGTCTAAGATCGCAAACGGCACCGGCCGGACCTTTAAGATCGCAAACAAGAGCGTGATCGCCGTCAGGGCCCGTTCACCCCCCGAAAGGAGACTCAGGTGCTGGTTCTTCTTGCCAGGCGGCTGGGCCATGATGTCGATTCCCGTGGTCAGCGGGTGGTTAGGATCGGTCAAGACCAGCTTGGCCTGTCCCCCGCCGAAGATCTGCTTGAAAGTTTCGTCAAAGGCGGCCGAAACCTGCTTGAAAGTCCGGATAAACCGCTGTTCAACCTGGCTGTCCATCTCACCCATCGTCTGGTTGAGTTGCTTACGGGCGGCCAGGAGGTCATCCTGCTGGCCTTTCAAGAAGTCATAGTGCTTCTTGACCCGGTCATATTCGGCAATCGAACCGACATTGACGTCGCCCAGTTCAGCAAGGCCCCGATTCAAGAGCTTCAACCGGCGGGCCAGCTGGTCATCATCCAGGTCGCTGACCTCCTGGCGGGCCGCGTCAATCGTCAGATTATACTGCTCGTTCAGGTGATTGAGGAGCTGGTCAAGCTGTCCTTCAATGCGGACCTGCTGGGCCTTAAGGTCACTAGCTTCGTCACTGGCCGCCTGTTGAAGCTCCGTGGTCCGCTGGTGTTTGGCTTCCTGGGTGGCCAGGTCATCATCCAGCGCAGCCAGGTCTGTATCACATTTTTCCACCTGAGCATTGGCCTTCTCCAAAAGCGTTTGAGCAGTCTTGAGGGCCGCCTGGTTGTCAACCGTCTGAAAATGATCGCTGTTCATTGCTGTCGCCAGGGCTGCCAGCTGATCCTTGATTTGGGCCAGGTCGGCATTGGTGTCGGCAACCGTCTGGGTGGCCACTTCAACCTGCTGCTGGAACTGTTGCTTCCGTTCCGCGGCGACCGCGAGCCACTGTTCCATCTGATGCAGCTGCTCGTTTTGGGCAGAAGCGTTGGTCTCAAGGTCATGGACCTGCTTCGTCAGCGTCGTAATTTGTTCTTCGGTAGCCTGCTGACGACGGGTTACCGTTTCTTCCTTCTTCTTCAACTGGGCGACCTGGGTCTGATCATCCTTGACCTGGTTCCCCTGCTGGTCAGCTTGGGACTTTAGGACCTGGATCTGCCGATTAAGGTCCTGAAGCCGGCCGGCCAGCGCTTCCAGCTGGGCCTGGGCCGCGTGCTGGTCAAGCTGGGCCGTGTGCAGCTGGCCGCGCATTGCAGTCAATTGCTGCTCCTGGTCATCATGCTGCTTTTTGAGGGTTGCGACCCGCTGCTCGGTCTGGCTGACCTGTTTTTCCTGTTGTTGCAGAAGATCGGTCAGCTGATGGCCGAGCTGCTTCTGGGTCAAGAGCCCCTGCTGACGGTGGCGGTTAGCCCCACCGGTCATGGCCCCGCTGGCGTTGATCAATTGACCATCCAGGGTCACCACCCGTAGCTGGTGATGGCCGGCGCGGGCAATCGCGGTGGCGTGGTCAAGGTTATCAGCCACGACCGTACTTCCCAGGAGGTAGTCGGCCACCACTTGGTACTGGGGAGCAAACTTGATCAAGTCAACGGCCCGACCAACAACCCCTGGCATGGCCGCTACCTGGTTCCAGGCACTGGCCGGCCGCCGCCGGATCAGGGTGTCGAGTGGCAGAATCGTTACCCGACCGCCCCGGTGCCGCACCAGGTAGCTGATGATCTGTTTACCAGTCGTCTGTCGATCAACCACCAGCTGCTGGAGCTGGCCACCGAGGACCGTTTCGATGGCGGTCGTCAACTCGGCCGGAACGTCGAAGAGCTCACTGACGGGTCCAGCTAAGCCCGGAAAGTCCTGCCGATTCTGCAGGATGGTCCGGACTCCTTGGTAGTAGCCTGCATACTCTTCGCTCATCGCCTGGTAGTTCTTGATCCGCGACTTGGTGGAATGAACATCACCGAGGGCCGCGTACCAATTACGCTGGGCCTGCTGATACTGCTGGCCGGTCGCCGTCAGCTGACGGTCAAGACTGGTAACTTGAGCTTGGAGACGGTTGACCTGGTCAGTCAAGCGGTCAAGTGCCGCTTGTTGATCCTGCTGTTGCTCATTTAACTGCGCCTGTTGGGACTGCCGATCCTGGAGTTCACTGCTGTTTTGATTCTGCTGGCTGACCCGTTGCTCGTGGTTACGCTTCAGAAATGCCTGCTGGTTGTGGACCGTCGTCAGCTCCTGCATTAGGTTGATCTGCCGATTGCGCAGGTCGTTCAGTTGCTGGTTCAGCACCTGAATCCGCTCGGCGTTGCTCATCTGCTGAGCCGCGTCATAGTCTGCCTGGTGCTGGGCCATCTTTTGCTCATGATTGGCCAGCTGGGCTTGGGCCGCCTGGGCATCCTGCCGGGCCGCCTGCAACTGACTGGTCAGTTTAGCGGCTGCTTTATCGAGCCGCTGCTGATCGGCCACTTGCTGGTCCCGCTTCATCGAAGACATCGACTGCTGGTTCTTCAGCTGAGCGATTTTCTCCGTCTGGGTCAGGATAATTTGCTGACCTTCATCCTTTTGGTGCAATAGTGCCGCCCGCCGCTGTTTCAGCCGGGTCAATACGGAATCGACCTTCTTTTGCTGGACCCGGTAGTCAACAAGCAGCTTGACCGTCTGCTGGTATTTAGCCTGGACAGCCGTCAGCTGTTGCCGTTGGCGGTCATACTGCCGCACCGTCTGCGTCCGGTCGAGGAGGTCGAATTGCTTCTTCTGTTCGAGGTAGTCCTTGGCCAGGGCGCTCTCATCGGCCAGTGGTTCCAGCTGCCGGGACAACTCGCCGATAATATCGTTAACCCGGTTAAGGTTGTCCATCGTGGCACTCAAGCGCTTCTCCGCGGTCTCCTTATTCTTCTTATACTTGGCAACCCCGGCCACCGTCTCGATGATTCCACGCCGGTCTTCGGGCTTCCCGTTGAAAACGGCCGCCACCCGTCCCTGGGAGATGATCGAGAACGATTCCCGACCTAGTCCTGAGTCGATAAAGAGGTCAGTGATGTCCTTGAGCCGGACCTTCTGGCCATTGATCAGGTATTCACTGTCCCCGTTGCGGTACAGCTTACGGGTGATCGTCAGCTCCCGGAAGTCGCTGGCCAGGTAATGGTCGCTGTTGTCTAAGGTGATCGAAACGACCGCCCGGTTAAGGGGCTGCCGGTCTGCGGCCCCGTTGAAAATCACGTCGGCCATCTTGTCACCACGCAGGTGTCGGGCCGACTGCTCACCCATCACCCAGCGGATAGCCTCGATAATGTTACTCTTACCGCTACCGTTAGGCCCGATGATTCCGGTCATCCCGGGTTCAAATTTAATTGTGGTCTTCTGGGCAAACGACTTAAAGCCGTCCAGCGTTAAAGACAATAATTGCATCGTCGCCTCACCTGATTAATTGCTTTGTTTCCGTAACTTATTTAAAGCAGCCTGGGCAGCCTGCATCTCAGCATGCTTCTTTGAAGAACCGTGCCCATCGGCAACAACTTGATCGTCTACCACTACGTCGACATGGAACTCAGGATCATTTTCCGTCCCGGTCTCGTCCAACAGGCGGTACTCGATCTTGACGTCACCGTCGCGTTGCAGGTATTCCTGAAGACTCGTCTTGGCGTCAACTGCGTGATCAAACCAGCCCAGGTCCAGCTTAGGGAAGATCACCCGCCGGACGAACTTCTCCACTGCTGGCCGCCCCTGGTCGAGGTAGAGGGCCCCGACAAAGGATTCAAAAATATCACAGAGCAGGCCGGGGCGCTTCCGGGCGCCGGCCTTTTCCTCTCCCTTACCTAGCCGGATGTACTGGTCAAAGTGGCATTCCTTGGCAAACTTCGAGAAGCTGTCCTCACAGACCATCGCCGCCCGCAGCCGGGTCAGCTTGCCTTGCGGCAGTTCGGGGTAGCGTTTATAGATGTATTCTGAAACGATCAGTTCCAACACGGCATCGCCAAGAAACTCGATCCGTTCGTAAAACTTCAGATTTTGATTCGGGTGTTCGTTGACGTACGAGGCCTGCGTAAAGGCTTCGGCCAACAGTGCCGGATTATCAAAATGAATATCGAATTCCTTGGCCAGGTAGTCTTGTAGTTCATTGATCATATAAATTATGTCCTTTCTGAATTATGTGTCTTAGCTAATTCTTCACTATTATACTAGAGTTATCCTGATTGCGCAGTCTAGGAAAACAAAAAAGCTCCATTTTGCGGAGCCTTTTTGCTTTAGTTTGTGTGTTGTTCGATGTAGTCAACCACTTCACCGATCGTACTCAGCTTTTCAGCATCTTCATCATCGATCTCCGAGCCGAAAGTGTCTTCAAGTTCCAGGACAAATTCAACGAAGTCAATGGAGTCTGCGTCTAAGTCGGTCTTTAAGTTTAATTCATCGGTAATCTTGGCCCGATCAACGTCAAAATGGTCGGCGACGATTTCGGAAACCTTATCGAAGATTTCCTTTCTTTTATTATCAGCCATTCTTCTTATAACCTCACTTTATAAAATACCTTCTTATTCTATTCGCTTTTCACTGACTTGTCCACTTCTGGATTGTCGGTGAAGAAGTCAACGGTCTTTTCAATCAGCTGAGCCTTCAGCATGGTGCGGATCTGACCGATAGTATTCTTAATGGCCAGGGCATCCGAGGCCCCATGAGTCTTGACGACTGGCGCCTTCAAGCCGAGCAGGACGGCCCCGCCATAGGTCGAGGTGCTCATTGTCTCACCAATTCGGTGGAAGACCGGCTTAAGCAGGAGGTACCCCAGCTTAGCCCGTAGGCCGCCGTTCATGATTCCGTGTCGGATCAGAGTCAGCATCATCTTGGCCGTCCCCTCGGTGGCCTTCAAGGCAGCATTGGCAGTCCAGCCATCGCTAACCACCACGTCGGCCTTGCCGTAAAGCAGGTCGCCGGATTCGATATTGCCGATGAAGTTGAGGTCGTCTTGGGCGTTCAACTGTTGCCAAACGGCCTTGTGGAGGGTGTCCCCCTTATCCTCTTCGGCCCCGTTGTTCAACAGGCCGATCCGTGGGTTGGCAACGCCCAGAACGCTCTCGGAATAGAACTTGCCCAGGTAGGCGTACTGGACCAAGTTCTTCTCCTTGCTCTCGGCATTAGCCCCAGTATCCAGGTAGACAAAGCTGTGGCGGCTGGCGCCCGGCTTGGCAATCGGCAGAACACTGGTCAATCCCGGCCGGTCAATCCCCTTGATCCGGCCAACAATGAAGATTCCGGCAGCCAGCACCGCTCCAGTGTTGCCGGCAGAGAAGAAGGCGTCGGCCTCTCCCTTCTTGACGGCGGTAGCGGCCTTCACGATTGAGGAGTCCTTCTTGCGCCGAATTGCCCGGACCGGTTCCTCCCCCATCGTGATGTCGTCCGTGGTAGGGATGATATTCAAGCGCTGGTCATTTTTGATCAGTGGCTTAATCACGTCAAGGTTGCCGTAAAGGTCAAATTCCAGGTCAGGGTACAGGTCACGGGCCTGTTCAACCCCTTCAACAATTACCTTTGGGGCGTTGTCGCCACCCATCGCATCAACTGCAATTTTCATATGAATCGCTCCTTAATCGAAATGTGTTTCTAATTGGTACCGCTGCAAGTACAGGACCAGCGGCTGGTTATCATCAATCATATCCCAATGCGGGGTCTTTAATAATTGCTCGGCATCGTTGCGGGCAATCTGCAGGATCTTCAGGTCGCCCACCGGATCCCCGATTTTGAAGTCAGGTAGCCCAGACTGCTTGCGACCGAGGACATCTCCTGATCCTCGAAGTTCCAGGTCGCGCTGAGCCACCTTGAAACCGTCGTTGGTCTCAACCATCGTCTTCATCCGGGCCTTCCCCTCGTCCGTCTTGGGGTCCGCCAGCAGAAGACAGTAGCTCTGCCGGTCACCACGGCCGACCCGACCTCTCAACTGGTGAAGCTGGGCCAGGCCGAAACGGTCAGCATTGTAGACAATCATCACGGTAGCATTCGGGTTATCAACCCCCACCTCGATGACGGTGGTTGAGACCAGGACCTGGGTTTCGCCCTGCTGAAAGGCGTGCATCACCTGGTCCTTCTCATCGGCGGTCATCCGGCCATGAAGGAGGCCAACCTGGTAGTCGGGGGCGAAGTAGGATGCCAATTGCTGGTAGAGGTCTGTGGCGTTTTGAACGTCCAAGGATTCCGATTCCTCGATCAGGGGGCTGACCACGTAGGCCTGGGCCCCCGCCGCAAGTTGATCGCGCAGGAAGTGCAGAGCTTCATTTTGCTGGTCGACCTTAAACCACTCGGTCTTGATCGGCTTTCGGCCCGCAGGCAGTTCATTGATGATCGAGACGTCCATTTCACCATAGGTCGTGATCGCCAGGGTCCGCGGGATCGGAGTGGCCGTCATGGCCAGGATGTCCGGATGATCTCCCTTCTCGCGCAAGCGCTGCCGCTGGTTGACCCCGAAACGGTGCTGTTCATCGGTGATAGCCAGGCCGAGGTTGGCGTATTCAACGTCATCCTGGATCAGGGCATGTGTTCCGATGATCAGGTTGATGTCCCCACGCTTGATGGCCTCCCGCAGCTGGCGATGCTGCTTACCCGTCAGCGACCCGGTCAACAGGCCGATGTGCACATGAGTTCCGGCAAAGGTCTTGGCCAGCTTTTCGGCATGCTGGGCCGCCAGAATCTCGGTCGGGGCCATCAGGGCTGCCTGGTAGCCGGCCGTAATGGCGGCATAGATAGCAATGGCCGCCACGATCGTCTTCCCAGAACCGACATCCCCCTGGAGGAGACGGTTCATCTGGTAAGGCCGGCGCAGGTCGGCACAGATCTCGTTGACCACCCGCTTCTGGGCATTGGTTAGTTCAAAGCCGATCTGGGAGATAAACTCCTTGACCTCGTCGTTATGGTAAAGGATCTGCAACCCGTCCTGCTTGCGCTGGGCCTGGCGAATTGCCTGGAGCCGCAGCTGGAAGAGAAAAAACTCCTCGTAGGTGGCGGTCCGCCGGGCGGCTTTAGCCTGGGCGGCGTCGGTCGGGAAGTGCAGTTCCTTAATCATTTGCCGGCGATCCAGGAGGCGGTAACGCTGACGAATGGTTGCCGGCAACAGGGTTGGAATCACCTTCTGGTACTCCAAAAAGGCCTGGTGAATCAACCCCCGCAACATCGCTTGTTTGACGTGCTTATTCACGGAATAGACGGCCCCGAAGTCATTGTTCTCCTGGGGGGCAGAATCAAGCAGGCGGTTAGCGGTCACCTGCTGGCGGCGGGCATCCCACTTCCCCATCACGGTGACCGTCTTGTTGATGGCCAGCTTCTTCTCCAGGTAGGGCTGGTTAAAGAAGGTCACCATCACGACGTTGTTGCCGACCTGCAAGCGAAAGCTGAGCCGGTTGCGGCGGTAACCAAACCGGGTCAGAAGAGGCTCGGATACCACTTTGCCGACCAGGGTGACCTTTTGCTTATCCTTGGCCGATTCGATGTCGGCGGGCGTCAGATCGTTGTAACGGGTGGGGTAGTAGGTCAGAAGGTCACCCACGGTATCGATTCCCAGGGTTGCCAGATCGGCAGCCCGCTTGGCCCCGACCCCTTTTAGCTTCGTCACTGGATCTTGTAAGCTCTGCATCTTGTTCGCCTTCCCTTCCCCCAGTTTAGTAAAGAGGCCATGACAAAGCGGTCTTCGTCACGGCCCCGTAAGTTAATCATGTTGCGGTTTATTCAACTGAAATCAAATATGGGTAAACTGGTTGACCACCATCGTAGATCTGAACGTCTAGTTCGTCATCAACATCCAAGATGGCAGCTTTGATGTCCTCGGCCGTTGCGGTATCACCATCGGCCCCGACAAGGATCGTGACCACTTCACTGTCCTCATCCAGCATCTGTTTAACCATCTTGATGGCGGTCTCCTTCAGGTCTGGGGTCGCCTCGACGATCTTGCCATCGACAATCCCCAAGAAGTCGTCCTTTTGGATCTCCATGCCATCGATCTTCGTATCCCGAATAGCGTGGGTAACCTCACCGCTGGCAACCATGGTCATGTTTTCTTCCATGTTGGCCTGGTTTTCTTCCAGAGAGGCTTCCTCGTTGTATTCCAGCATGGCGCTCATGGCCTGGGCAATCGTCTTGGTGTGGACGACCTTCGTCGGAATATCGGCCACTTCAGCTGCCTGGTCAGCCGTCATGAAGATGTTGCCGTTGTCTGGCAGAACCAGGGCCTGCTTGGCACCACTTTGGTTGATGGCTTCCGTGATGTCTTGCGTACTTGGGTTCATAGTCTGACCGCCACTGATGATATGGGTAACGCCCAGGCTCTTCAAGAGCTTAGCAATCCCGTCACCAGAAGCCACGGCAATCACGGCCGTCTCCGGTGCCGGAGCCGCTTGTTCAGCCTTTTCCACCGGGCTGGCGGACTCTTCTTCGTCATGTTCCATGATCTCTTCTTGCTGCCAAACCATGTTGTGAATTTCGATGGTCTGCAGGTCACCGAACTGCTGGCCCCAGGTCAAAACTTCACCGGGGTGTTCGGTGTGGACGTGCACCCGGACGACCTGGTCATCGTTTAAGACCAAAAGACTGTCCCCCATCTCAGCCAGGTGGTTGTAGAAGGTGTCGTAGTCAAACTTCTTAGTGACCTGCTTCCCCTTGCCAAGCCGAACCAGCATCTGAGTACAGTAGGTGTACTTGATGTCCTTCGGATCCAGCTTGCCTTGAACGCTCTGGTGGTCCATGGCATTGACCATCTCGTCAACTTCAGCATTATCCGGCTTGTAGTCGGCACTCTTGTCGACCCGGCCGCTCAACGCCTCATCAAAGGCCTGGAGTACAAAGACCAGTCCCTGACCACCGGAGTCAACCACGCCGACTTCCTTTAAGACTGGCAGGAGGTCCGGCGTCTTCTTCAACGCTACTTCACTGGCTTCGTAGATGGCGTGCATAATCTCCGTCAGGTCAGTAGTCTCTTTGACCTTGTTGAGTCCCTCTTGGGCAGACTCACGAACCACGGTCAGGATGGTCCCTTCCGTTGGCTTCATGACCGCCTTGTAGGCCGTCTTGGCACCGTTAGCGTAGGCATCGACGAAGGCCTGAGCATCCAATTTTTCTAAACCGTCCGTAGCCTTAGCAAAGCCCCGGAAGATCTGTGACAGGATCACGCCGGAGTTCCCCCGGGCACCCATCAATAAGCCCTTGGCCAGGGCCGCACTGAGGTCACCGACCGCGGTGCTGTTTTCAGCCCGTTCGTACTTTGTACCACTGGCCATGGACGAGGCCATGTTCGTCCCGGTATCACCATCAGGAACCGGAAAAACATTCAAAGAGTTAATGAATTCGGCATTCTTATTGAGCTTGTCGGCGGCCGCTTGGACCATCTTGCCAAATTCAAGATTCGTAATTTCTGTGACAGCCAATTAACTTTCCTCCCGTATCCAACTAGTCTTCCATTGAACGAACACCCTGGACACAGACGTTAACGGCGTCTGCCGTGATGCCGAGCATTGATTCTAGATTATACTTTACCTTGGACTGGACGCTCTTAGAAACCTCAGAGATCTTCGTCCCGTAGCTTACGATAATGTTGACCTCAACGGTGATTCCATTATCTTGTTGCCGGATAACAACTCCCTTGCTGAAATTTTCACGTCGCAAAATTTGGTTAACGCCATCGCGTAACGGCTTCCGACTTGCCATTCCAACAACACCATAGTTATCAGTGGCGGCACCGCCAACAACTGATGAGATCACATCGTTATCGATGTCAATCGTGCCCGCCTTGGTTTTAATCTTTACTGCCATTATTATGGCCTCCTTTTGAAATCGTCAGCACTGCTTAGCGCTACTTTAAACTCACTAAATTAAAGCTAACACCATCTTACCATAGCACGTCAAGTGAGAAAAGTAACCCCCATTTTATATTAGTTAATGGGGTTTATCAATTAGATAAAAAATAAGCCGTCCAAAATGGACGACATCATTTTTGTTTAATTAAACCCGAGTCACTTTACCGGACTTCAGTGTACGTGCTGAAACGTAAACCTTCTTTGGCTTGCCGTTAACCAGAATGGTTACCTTTTGCAAGTTTGGCTTCCAGCTGCGACGACTTGAGTTAAGGGCGTGAGAACGCTTGTTACCAAAGCGCGTCCGTTTACCGTTGATAAAATCTTTAGCCATTGGTGGTACCCTCCTCTTCTCATCTTTATTTCGTTTACGCAAATAGTTGCGATGTAACTCACCTAATTAATTTACCATAGCCGCCCGGTCAGTGCAAGGTTTTTCTTTCAAGTATTTTTCCTTGACACTTATCAAGCGGCCAGTGCTCCTGCAAATTCAGCCTAATCTCGCGACCAGACCACGGCGACAACTCCCTCATCAAAGGAAAAGTGGTTCACGGAACTGGTGAAGCGATTGCTCGACCAGGAAAAGGGGATGGTACTCGACCAGTTGACCAGCGGGTACTTCTCATCGGGCAAGGTCAACCCCCGCACCGGCGTCAGCGTGACGAAGGCCAGGTAATCAAAGTCCGGCTGGCGGTGAATGGAATACGTCCCCGGCAGGAAGTAGCGGATGATGTTGCACCGGTCAACCAGCTGGATTTTGGCCAGGTAGGGCAGAAAGTCATCCTGCATGGGCAGGTAGAGGTTGGCCAACTCCTGGTCCAAGCGGCCGCCCGTGGCCCCCCAGATGGTGATCTGGTCGGGCTGGAACTTCTTGATGGCAGTCATGATCCCGAGCTGGGTATCGGTAAAGTCCTTGGCCGGGGGATAGGTTTCGATATCTTGCAACTGCTCTTTTAGGCGGGTGAATTCTGCCGGTGCCGTGGAATCAAAATCCCCAATCGCAACGACCGGCTTGATCCCCCAGTCCAGCAGGAGGGTGGCCCCGTGATCAACCCCGATCCAGGTCTCAGTTTGGTGTTGTCTGACTGCATCCGCGGGAATTTGTTCCCGGGGGCCGCCGACCATTACATTTACACGCATCGCAATTTTCCTCTTTTCAAACGAAGGTAGACGAATGGGGTTCACCATTCAGTCAGGACTGAACACCGAACCCCATTCAGTTATGACCAGCATACGCGCCGATCAATGTTTTTATTACTTGGTTGCTTCACGCATTGCTTCGATCCGTTCTGCCGGGTCATCAGCGTTAAAGACGTAGGAACCAGCAACGGCAACAGTGGCACCAGCCTTGTAGCAGTCGACAACGGTCTTGTTGTTGACCCCACCATCGACTTCAATGTCAAAGTTGTAGCCCTTTTCCTGCTTAATCGCATTCAGTTGGGCGATCTTGTCAACGGTCTCTGGCAGGAACTTTTGACCACCGAAACCAGGGTTGACAGTCATTACCAGTACTTGGTCAACCATGTGCAGAACTGGTTCGATCATTGCAACCGGCGTACCAGGGTTGATAACGACTTCAGCTTTAACCCCGCCGTTCTTGATGATTTGCAGAGCACGGTGGATGTGTTGGGTAGCTTCAACTTGGACCCCGATGATGTCGGCACCGGCGTCAATGAACATTGGCAGGATGTGTTCTGGGTTTTCGACCATCAGGTGAACGTCCAGGACCATCTTGGTGATTGGACGGATGGCCTTTACGAAGCCTGGTCCGTAAGAAATACTTGGCACAAACGTACCGTCCATGACATCGATGTGCAGGTATTCGGCACCGGCCTTGTCAACCTTTTCGATGTCCTTTTGCAGATTTACGTAGTCGGCACTCAAAATTGATGGTGCTACTTTAATCATTCTAAAACTCCCTCATTTCTTGTAGTTTGGTTTCTGGTTGGCGATCAACTCATGGAACTGCAGATAATCGTCATACCGGCTCTTCATGATTATACCATTCTCGACGGCCTCTTTCACTGCACAATGCGGTTCTTTGATGTGCAGGCAGCCGCGAAACTTACACTGGGGAGCCAACCGGCGCATCTCAGGGAACAGGCCTGGCAGGTCCTCCACCGTCATATCAAAGGTTTCATAGGAAGAGAAACCCGGTGTGTCAGCAATCAGAGCCCCGTTAACGTCCAGGAGGCTCACCTTTCGGGTGGTATGCCGCCCCCGTTTTAAGGCCTGGGAAATCTCGCCCGTTGCCAGTTCCAGATCCGGTGCCAGGTGGTTAAGCAAAGTCGACTTCCCAGCCCCGGTTTGGCCCATCATGGTCACGATCTTGCCAGTCAAGTGGTCTTGCAACCGAGCCAATTGTTCCTTGGCGAATGGTTGCTGGGCGCAGAAGACGTGGTAACCAGCTTCTCGGTAGCCAGCCGCCGTTTGGCTGATCTGGTCATATTCCTCCTGATCCAAAAGGTCGGTCTTCGAGAAGTAGATCAAGGGGGTGATCCCCTGCCGCTCTAAGGCAATCAGCTGACGGTCCAGGAGGTTGGGTGAGAAGACCGGCTGGGTAGCGGCCGTCACAACTACCGCCGCATCGACGTTGGCCACCGGAGGCCGCACCAGGGAGTTTTCCCGGGGCAAGACCTTCAATAGGTAGCCGTCCTCAAATTCGACGTGGTCGCCGACGATCGGCTTGATCTTCTTCTTACGGAAGTTTCCCCGCCCCCGGGTTCGAAAGATCTCGCCATCGGCAATGACGTCATAAAAACCGCTCAATGATTGTTGAATTGTTCCTGTCTTCAAGTTACGCCTCACTCTCTTATCCTGTGATGTTCGTTGCACTCATGATCGTTCGACCATTGCGAACGACCCGGTAAGCCCCCATCTGGCCGTTCTTCAGGGTAAACGGCACGTTGATGGTGGTTTCCTGGTTAATGGTAATGTCCTGGTACTCCATCGTCATGTTGTGGTTAGCATCCCGAATGTAGACCTGGACCCGGTTTTCCCGCTGGCCGCCATTGCTGTCAAACGGGATATTGATCTGAATATTAGTTGTCTTAGTCTGATTACCAGAGTTGGCAATCGTGACCGTCAGGGTGTCACCATGGTTTAAGCTCATCCCCGCCTTAGGGGTCTGGCTAATCACATGGTTGGTGGCCACCGTCTTCGACTTCTTCTGCTGGGTGGTCAGCTGTAGGTTGTGCTTATTGGCAAACTGCTGAACAACGCTGACATCCTGGTTGGTGAAGTCCGGAATCTTGATATTCTGCTTACCGGCGCTTACCTCAAAGTCAATGATACTCTTGCGGGGCTTGACGATTGTCCCCTGGCGATAATTCTGCTTCATGATCGTTCCGGCATCAACCGTATCGGAATATACCATCCGGCGGTGAACCCGGAAGCCCTTTTGCCGGAGCATCTTAGCTGTCTCATCGTAGTCTCTGCCAACGTAGTGCCCCATCTTCAGCTGCTTCACCCCAGTGCTGACCTTCAAGTTAACGCTGCTGTTAACCCGGGTCTTGGCACTTGGCCCCGGTTTCATGCTGATGATATGGTTCTTGGATACGTTCTGGTCATGTACCCGGGTAATGCTGCCAACCCGCAGTGACTGCTCTCTCAGCTGGCGCTCAGCCTGGAGCGGTGTTTGTCCCTCAACGTCGGGAACAATCACTTGGCGTAAGAGGAACCACCATGTGCAGCCAGCAGCAATTGCTACCACTACTAAGATGACTACCAGCATCACCTGATGACGGTAGCGTTGCCAGCGACTTGGCTGCTTTTTGGCCGGTTCTTTGGCCGGAGAAGTCGCTTGCCCCCGGGAAGACTCCTTCTTGTAGTGCGGCAGCTTGTTTAAGGGCAGGACCTTGGTTTCCCCATTATCATCGTGCTTGATTACCAGCCGCGGTTCCTTGGCCCTGGACGGATCCAGGGACGTCTTCAGGTCGTCTGCCATCTGCTTGGCGTTTTCGTAACGGTCCAGCGGATCCTTGGCCGTCGCCCGGATCACCACGTTCTCCAGCGGCTGAGGAATGTGGGGATTAATCGAGCGGACCGACGGAATCTCCTCACGAAAGTGTTTGATGGCAATTGAGACGGCATTCTCGCCCTCAAACGGTACCTTCCCGGTCAGCAACTCATACAAGATGATCCCCAGTGAGTAAATATCCGACTTCTTGGTCGCAATGCTTCCCCGGGCCTGTTCAGGCGAAAGGTAGTGAACTGAGCCCATCAAAGTATTAGTCTGGGTCAATGAATTTTGGGAAACCGCAACGGCAATCCCAAAATCCGTAATTTTTATATTTTTATTTTCATCGATTAAGATATTCTGCGGCTTGAGGTCCCGGTGAATAATCCCATGAGCGTGGGCCGCCTCGACCGCGGACAGGACCTGTTCCATGATGTCAATTACCTGGGGCAGAGCAATGGGATAGTGATCCTTGATGTATGCTTTCAGGTCGGTCCCCTGAACATACTGCATCACCATATACTGGAGCCCATTCTCCTCGCCGGTGTCAAAGATGCCGACAATGTGCGGATCATTCAACTTGGTAGCAGACATCGCCTCACGCCGGAAGCGCCGCTTGGTGTTGGGGTCATCGCGCAGGTCGAGCCGCAGCACTTTAACCGAAACTTGCCGATCCAAGACGGTATCGTAGGCCAGGTAAACATTCGCCATGCCCCCTTCGCCAAGGGGACGAATAATCTTATACCGATGACCAATCATGTCTCCAGGATTCATAATCAACCCTCCTGGTCATCATTTATTCCAATTAAGACCGTGATATTATCCGGGCCGCCCGCCGAATTAGCCATGTCGACCAGCTGGGCACACTTGGCCTTCAGCGAAATCGGCTGCCGGAGGACCTCCACCATGTTCCGTTTGCTAACGGTCTTAAAGAGGCCATCAGAGCACATTAGAAGCTGGTCGCCCGGATTGAAGTCAAAACGATTAACCTCGATCTGAGCGTCTTTAGAAATTCCAATTGCCCGAGTGATTATATTGCTCTGTGGAAGCTCTAGGGCTTCTTCCTCGGTAATATCACCGCTGATTACCAGTTCGTTTACCAAGGAATGGTCAATCGTGACCTGGGTCAGTGTACTGCGGTGCAACAAATATCCCCGGCTGTCACCAATATTGGCCACCACCAGCGTCTTCTTGAAGATAATGGCGGCTACCATGGTAGTCCCCATCCCCTGGTAGGTAATCTTTTCTTTTGATTTTTCCAAAATTTGATCATTAACGATCTGGACTTCCCGGGCAAACCACCGGATCGCTTCCAGCGGATCGGCCGGGCTATCCATCTTGAAGTGATGACCGAGCCGTTTAATGGTCATTTCAGCAGCCACGTCCCCGCTCTGGTTTCCGCCAATACCATCGGCAATCATTACTAAGTGATTACCGTTCTTATCAATATATTGGGCAACCCGGTCCTGGTTCTGCGATCGCTGGCGGCCGATATCAGTTTGATAGGCAACTTTCATTATTTGAATTCCCTTCTACATAACCCGCTTCAGACTGCTGATGAAGAAGCCATCGGAAGAAAAATCAGATGGCAGAATCGTCAGTGTCGCGGTAGTTCGATCATCCTTGACGTGCCGTGTCGTGGGTGTCTTGACCAATTCGAATTCGGGGTGGTCGGCCAAGAAATCCTGGACCGTACCGTCATTCTCCTGGTGCAAGATTGTGCACGTACTGTACGTAATTATACCGCCTTTTTTCACCTTTGGTGCGACCGCGTTTAAAATTGCTAGCTGAATTTTGTGAAGTTGTTCACTGTCGCCAGGTTGCTTGCTGTAGCGGATCTCCGGCTTGCGACGCAGGAGGCCGATCCCACTGCACGGGGCATCGACCAGGACCTTGTCAAAGCTTTCGTCAGCAAATTCCTCGTCAACCCGCCGAGCATCCAAGGTGTGGGTCACCACCCGGTCAGCAACGTGGAGACGCCGCGCATTCTTTTCAATTAGGCGGGTCTTGTGCTGGTGAATATCAAGGGCATCCACCTGACCACCCTGGAGCTGGGCGGCAATCTGAACCGTCTTGCCCCCGGGCGCTGCACAGGCGTCCAGCACCCGGTCGCCGGGCTGGACCTGCATGCTGTCAACCGCCAACATGGCGCTCTCATCTTGAATGGTGATAGCTCCCTGGTCAAAGAGGTCGCTGGAAAGGACCTCGCCCTTGGTGATCACCAGGGCATCCGGTGCGATCTCACTCGGTCGGTACTCAATCTCCTGAGCATTAAGGACTGCTTTTACGTCCGCCAGCGTGGTGACGGCCGGGTTGACCCGGATCACCACGTGCGCCGGCTGGTTAATCGCCGTCAAAATCTCTTCAGCAGTAGTCATTTTGTATTGATCGACGAAGGCCTTCACCAACCATTGGGGGACACTCTGCTGAACCGCCAGACGCTCAATCGGATCGGCAATCCCATCGAGGTCCGCCAGTCCCTGCCGCAGGATGGCGTGCAGGACCCCGGTCACGAACTTGCGGGTCCCAGGATTTCCCCATTGCTTAGCGAGCTCGATGCTCTCGTTGGTAACCGCCCAGTCGGGAACCCGGTCCAGGTAGTGGTACTGGTAGATCGACATCCACAACAGCGTTTCTACCCAGGAATCCAACTTGCGGTGCACAAAGGGGTGCAGCCAATATTCAAGCGTTAGCCGATGCTGGAGAACCCCGTAGACGATGTTGGTGGTCAGGCGCCGGTCGCTATCCTTCAGACTGGACCGCTGGAGGAGCTGGTCAAGCTCGATATTTGAATAGGCCCCTTGGCGAATCCGCTCCAGGGCGGTCAGCGCAACCGATCGGGCCGTCGTTTGTGTCTTCTTAGTCATCGGTTACTGCTTGAACTCCTTCCGTAAGTTGCTGGTGACCATTCAAGTAGGCGGTGATATCCATGGCCTGCTTACCGGCCGGCTTCAGCTTGTTGATCTGGTAGGTCGTACCCTCACCAGCGGCCAAGACCAGCTGGTGCTTGGTGGCACGGACCACCTGACCGGCTGGCAGCGTGGTCTTTTCGTCCAGCGGAGTAACGTCGTAGATCTTGGTCCGGAGGCCGTCGATGATCATGTTGCCGAGCGGTGCCGGACGCAGACCCCGCACCTTGTTATCAATCTGAGTAGCAGTCATCCGATAGTCAATTCGCTCCTGTTCACTGGAGATGTTTGGCGAGAAGACCACCTTATCCGGATCCTGGGCCACGGGGTGGACATTGCCGCTGATCAGGTCAGGAAGGGTCTTCAGCAAAAGATCGCGGCCGAGGATGCTAAGTTTGTCAAACATCGTCCCGGTGTCGTCGTTTTTCTCGATCGGGATGGCTTCCTGGGCAATCACGTCCCCAGCATCCATCTTCTTGACCATGTACATGATGGAGATTCCCGTCTCCTTGTCGCCGTTGATGACCGCGTACTGGATTGGGGCCCCGCCACGGTACTTTGGCAACAGGGAGCCGTGAACATTAATGGCCGCGATCTTAGCCGCGTTCAATAACTTGGTTGGTAAAAACTGCCCATAGGCTGCCGTGATCATCAGATCGGGGTTGAGCTCAATAATCCGGTCCATCTCAGGGCTCTTGCTCAACTTAGCCGGTTGCAGAACCTCAATTCCGTACTTCTGGGCCAACTGTTTGACGGGCGAGGCGGTCAGGACGTGCTTGCGCCCAATCCGGTGGTCCGGCTGGGTGAGGACTGCCTTGACATCATACTCTGGCTGGTCGATCAGACTCTGCAGAATCGGCACGGCAAACTGGGGGGTTCCCATAAAAACAATTGATGTTGACATATCGTTCTTCCTTTCGTTTACATAAAGTATTGCGGGTCCGGGTCAATACTGACCTGAACATCCTTGAATTCCTTTTCCTGCGTCTCCTGGAGGATCTCCTGGAGCAGGTCATGCAGGTGCGGATCATTTTTATACTTAATAACAATCTGGTAGTAGTAGCGACGCTTCATCCGCGCAATTGCCCGCGGAGTCGGTCCCAAGATGATGGTCGATGGCGCCAGGCCCCGAACCAGCTGCTGGTGGATCGTGGTCATCGCCGCCGCCGCTTTGGCCTCTTCGGGGTGGCTGGCCATCAGCCGAACCGTGTAGTAATAAGGCGGGTACCCGGCCTGGTGGCGCAGGGCCATCTCATGACGGAAAAAGCGCTCATAGTCGTGGGCCTGGGCGTCTTTGATGGCGTAGTGCTCCGGGTTAAAGGTCTGAATGATCACCTGGCCCTGCTTATTGGCCCGGCCGGCCCGCCCACTCACCTGACTGAGGAGATCAAAGGTGTGCTCGCTGGCCCGAAAGTCTGGCAAGCCCAGTCCGGTATCGGCGTTGAGCACCCCCACCAAGGTAACGTTGGGGAAGTCCAGCCCCTTGGCAATCATCTGGGTGCCGAGCAAGATATCTGCTTGCTGGTGTCCAAACTGACGGAGGAGCTTCTCATGCATCCCCTTGCGTCTGGTGGTGTCGACATCCATTCGAATGATCCGAGCAGCCGGGAGGAGCTGGCGGAGTTCCTGCTCAACCTTTTCCGTTCCCGTCCCGTAATAGCGAATGTGCCGGCTATGGCAATTCGGGCAGACTTGGGGGATGGATTCCTCATGGCCACAGTAATGGCACTTCATCGTCCGCGTATCCATGTGCAGGGTTAGCGAAATGTCACAGTTGGGACACTTCAGGACTTCCCCGCAATCCCGGCACATCATGAACGATGAGAATCCTCGCCGGTTCAGCATTAAGATGCTCTGCTCGCGGCGCTGCAGGCGCAGGTCCAATTCCCGCAAGAGCTTGGTCGAGAAGTTACTCTCTCCCCGGCGCTTAACCTCAGGCCGCATATCGACCACCTCGATTGGTGGCAAGGGCTGCTGGTTCACCCGGTGAGGCAAACGTAATAGCTGGTAGACCCCCTTCAATGCTCGCGCCCGGCTCTCCAGACTCGGGGTGGCGGATCCCAGAACCAGCGGGCAATGGTGGAACCGGCTCCGCCACTTGGCAACTTCGCGGGCGTGGTAGCGCGGCATGTCATCTTGCTTATAGCTGGTTTCATGCTCCTCATCAAGGATGATGACCCCGATGTTTTTTAACGGGGCAAACACCGCCGAACGGGCACCGACCACGACCCGGGCATCCCCGCGGTTAATCCGACGCCATTCATCATAACGTTCCCCGTTGGAGAGTCCGCTGTGCAGGACCGCTACTTTGGAACCGAAACGGCGTCGAACCCTGTTAACAATCTGGGGGGTCAGGGAAATCTCGGGGACTAGCATCAGGGCAGTCTGCCCCTTCGCTAGTGCCCTGGCAATCGTCTGCAGGTAGACCTCGGTCTTGCCGCTGCCGGTGACCCCTTGGAGCAGGAAGATCTGGCTATGCTGGCGATTAATGTCATCGTCGATCGCCTGCACGGCCCGCTGCTGGTCGGGATTCAGGGCCAGGGGAGATTCAAGGTGCCGATCGTCGACTGGCTGGGAATAGGGATTCCGGTATACTTCGACCGGGACCTTCTTCAACCACCCCTTCCTAGCCCCCTCGTTAAACGTGCCCACTTTAAGTTGACTCCGCTGTTCGGCATCCGTCTGCTTGACGGTCCGGCCGATGATGCTTTGCAGGTACGAAATCAGCCGGTTTTGGGCATGGGCATTTGGGTGCAGCGAGGTACGGGCATCTTCCAGCTGCTCAAAGTCCAACAGGGGCGTAATCCCCGTCACCGTCTTGGCACGCGCTCTATCAGTCACCTGGTAATCAATCACCACTTTTTTCTCCCGTTGCAGCTTGAGCAGTTGCTTAACCTTTTCGGGATCAGACTGCAGGTCGGCCAGATCACAGGTGTCCTTGCCGTCGAAGAGGTCGAAATAGGTCTGTTCATCAATCTCGTCGACCACCCGCACAAGACGCCGGCTCTTTGACTTAAGCATATTCGGCAACATGGTATAGAGACAGGAGATCCAAAACGAGTAGGTGCTATCGGCCAGCCACCGGCTCAACTCCAGCAATTCGGCGTCGACCACCGGCTGAAGGTCCATCACCGCAACAATTGGTTTTAGTTCTCCTGAATAATTAGAGTGTTCAGTAAAGCCAACCACGAAGCCCTGGACCTGCCGATGACCATTGCCGAAGGGAACGGCCACCCGCATGCCAACTTGGAGCTGCTTTTCTAACGGTGCTGGCACTAGGTAGGTGTAGGGCTGGTTGGTCTGCATTGTCGGCACATCAACAACAACCTGTGCCAATTGTGGCATCCTATCACCTCACTTTAATTGTTCTTCCAGGCGGGCCACCAGCCGCTGGGCGACCGCCGTTTTAGGAAGGCGCGGCCACTTTTCGGGGTCCAGGCCCTTTTGCAGGATGGTAACCTGGTTATCATCCCGGCCAAAGGCACCCGTAGCTCCCGCAACACTGTTGGCGACGATCATGTCGGCGTGCTTGCTGGCGAGCTTTTCCTGAGCATGGTCCAACAGCTTTTCCGTCTCAGCTGCAAAACCGATCACCAACTGGTCAGGGCGCTTGGCCGCCGCAACGGTCCGTAAGATATCGACCGTCTCCGTCAATTCCAGGGTACGTGGGCCATGATTATGGTTCTTCTTCACCTTCTGCTGGGCAACTTCCACCGGCCGATAATCCGCTACTGCAGCGGCCATCACCAGTGCATCGGCGGGTTCAAAAGCCTCCTGAACTGCCTGCAGCATCTCCTCCGTCGTCAAGGCTGACACCAATGTGATGTTGGGAGCTTGAGGCAGCGCGACACTGACCTGACCAGTAATCAAAGTTACCTGGGCACCCGCCTGAGCAGCGGCCCGGGCGATCTCGATCCCCATCTTTCCAGAAGACCGGTTGCCGATGTAACGAACGGGGTCCAGGGGCTCACGGGTCCCGCCAGCCGTCACGACCACGTGCTTACCTGCCAGCTGGCGATACTGGTTCAGAAAGTCCTGCACCCGGGCCACGATCTGCGGGGGCTCCGGCAGACGGCCATGACCGGTGTAACCCTCTGCCAGGCGGCCGGTAACTGGTTCAATGATGGTCACCCCGTCTTGAGCAAGCTGGGTCAAATTCCGCTGAGTCGCCGGTGCCGCCCACATCTGCCGGTTCATCGCCGGGGCCACCATCTTAGGGGCCGCGGTCGCCAAAAGCGTCGTTGAGGCCGCATCATCGGCGATTCCGTTCGCCATCTTGGCCAGCAGATCAGCCGAGGCCGGCACGACCAGCGCCAGCTCCGTCCAGTCAGCCAGCTCAATGTGCGGAATCGGCTGGTTCGCATCCCCCCAGAGGTCGGTCAGCACCGGATACTTGGTCAGCGCGTTCAGGGTGGCTGGACCAACGAGCTTGGTTGCACTCGTCGTCATCACGACCCGAACCTCATGACCAGCCTTTTGCAGTCCGCGAACTACTTCGACCCCCTTGTAGGCGGCAATGCTTCCCGAGAGGTATACCGTTATTCTTGCCATTGTTTCACCCCATCTAAATTATTCTCAATTGATTATATCATTGAGCACGAAAAAAGAGGACGTTCCACGACCGAAATCGATGTGAAAAGTCCCCTTGTTTGTTTCTAGCTGTGTAATTAGTCCTGCAGGTCTTCGGTGTGGTCAGGATCGATGGTAACCTTGCCAGCTAAGACTTCTTCTAAGGCCTTACCAACCGACTTGCTGGATTCATAATGGTCCAGCAGGGGTGCAGAACCGGTGTCCAGTTCGTGGGCCCGCTTGCTGGCCAGCATTACCAAAGAGTAGCGGGAATCAATCCGCTTTAATAATTCGTCAACTGATGGGTAAAGAATCATTTTTGTGAATCTCCTAACATTTCAAGATAGCGTGGCATTACCCGCGGAACCCGCAAACGTTCGGTACGGATAATGTCCTTGATTTTTTCTACGGCACGGGGCACTTCGTCGTTAACAACCGCGTAATCGTAATTTTGCATCATTTGGATTTCACCAAAGGCCTTTTGGATCCGCTTGTTAATAACTTCCATGCTGTCCGTTCCCCGGTGGATCAGCCGGTGCTTCAACTCATCCAGGTCCGGTGGCGTCAGGAAGATGAAGACCCCATCCGGAACCTTCGACCGCACTTGCATTGCACCGTTGACTTCGATCTCCAGGAAAACGTCCTTGCCGGAATTCAACGTCTCATTAACATATTTTAATGGGGTGCCGTAATAGTTGTCAACATACTTGGCGTATTCAAGCATCCCACCGGTTTGAATCTCGTGTTCAAACTCTTCTTTGGATACAAAGTAATAATCCACCCCGTTTTTTTCGCCCGGCCGCGGCTGGCGGGTCGTCATCGAAACAGAGTATTGAAAATCATTGTCATTTGAATCAAAGATCGCCTTTCTTACGGTCCCCTTACCAACACCGGACGGACCAGAAAGGACAATTAACATTCCACGATTTGCCATTCTATTGCTCCCTGTCAAAATTTAACGTATTAATACTATAATGCACTAAACCCGCCGATAAATCAACCGTTAGCGGTGACTTTTGATCGCCGTTGATTTGTCCTTGCATTTCTGAACAGATGTTCGTATACTATAGACACAAACAAATGTTCGGAGGAATATCAATTATGCAACAAATCAATCAACCAACCCTAATTCAGCGTGCCCCCCAACTCCTCACCCGGACAATTCACCACTTGCTTGACGCAGACCCCGGCTCCATCCCCCAGGTCAAGCTGCTGACCCCGCAGCCGGTCAGCCAGCGCCAGCGTTTCCTTGACCAGGCCATCGACCGGCACTGGTCCGTCTTTTTCCAGCTGATGCCGAAGACAGCGGAAGGCTACCCGGTCAACACCTACGGACAGGTTAAACCCCTGGGTGATCACCGCTACCTCATCCATAGTCGCAAAACAACCTACGTGGTTGACTTCGACCAGATTCGTTACATCGCTAACCTCTAGAATCAATTTTAAGCGCCTAAAGATCCGGCTATCCTAATCAAAAGCCATTTTTTCCTCCTCTGCTTTTCAAAAAAATAAAAGTTTATTGTTGACAATGGCAAATGTGATGACTATTATTGCCAATAACTTTTAGTAAGCAAGGGAGATGAAACCATGTCAGTTCTTAATTACATTACAAGTGAATGTTGTTGTACTCAACAATTCAACCGAACTGATATGGCTTCAGCTGGGTGTCTTTTTGAGTACGCATA
>NZ_JBJEEM010000027.1:36414-47149 GCF_051873075.1 Limosilactobacillus sp.
AACAATTCAACCGAACTGATATGGCTTCAGCTGGGTGTCTTTTTGAGTACGCATATAATGGAACTAAGATGATGTGTATTCAATAAAGAATGCACAACAATCCGCAAGGGATCCAAGTCATATTGACTTGGGTCCTTTTTCTTTTGCTCATTTTGAAGGGAGAGATTGAGATGACACAAAAACAAGTGTTACATAAACTGCTATCAAATAAACAAAGGATTGGTGCCGGTGAGCTTCTGGCACCACTTCTCAGCTGCTTCGGGGATTGACCTAGATGGGTACCAGCACCCCGAGATAATGGCAAATAACATTGCCAAAACCAATGAATTCGTAGATCAAGTGCAACCGGATTTTGTCAAGCTGATGAGTGACGGGTTATTCAACTATGGTTTTAACCAACCCGTTGATAATCCCACCACAATCTATGACGGAATCGTCCCCATTCCAGATAATCATCCATGGTTAACAGAAACAGCCAAACTGGTTACCGGGCAAAAAAAGGTAATCGACAACCGACTGGGATTTTATAATGTCTTTTCGCCGGTAACATCCCTGAAATGGGCGCTATCCAAGGAACCGGACGGTAAGCACAATAAAAAACGGCCAACAAGCTCCTAGCCGACGCGATTATAAACGATCGCGTAAAGGTCGACCATGCCTTGGCGGTAATCACCCAAGATGTTATTAAGCAGGCAACGGTGGCCATTACTGCAGGAGCGGACGGGATCTATTACAGTACCCAAGCAATTCAAGACGACCGCCTTGATCATCATGATTTTAAGGAATTGGTAGAAAAATACGATCGGCAAATCATTCGGGCTGCTAACCAGCTTTCTGACACTAACATCCTGCACATTTGCGGCAATGGTGGTGCTTATATTGCTTACTTCCGTGGAATTCCACTGGTGATTCACCTGTTTATTGTTTACTATGGCTTGCCCATATTACTAACGGCAATCTTGCCGCCATTATTTGGGGTCAGCACGGTCAAACTGCAACGACTAGACCCGTTGTATGCCATCATCATCGCCTACACCCTTTATACAGCAGCATTTATGAGCGAAATCATTCGTGGTGCTTACCAAGCGGTGGATCGTCAGCAGCTCGATGCCGCGCAAGCCCTAGGATACACTAGCTGGCAAACATACCGGTTCATCAAGCTTCCCCAGGCACTAGTAGAGGCTCTTCCTAAACTGTTAAACTATTAACTGTTATTAATCCGTCAGCTCCCGCTTGCCTTTTTGGTTTCCTTTATCGACATTTTTGCACAGGCACAACTCCAATCAGCAGTTAATTACCGCTACATCGAAGCATATTGTGCCGCCGCGCTAACTTATTGGTTGATTGGAATAGTCCTCACGCTACTCTTCGGCTGGTGGGAAAAGCGCCTTAAGAAGTATCAATAGAATCGTTAATAAAAAGAAATCGCAACCGGAAATTTTTCCAATTGCGATTTCTTTTTATTTATCATTTGGGTGCGCCATCTCGAGCAACTCTTGTGCGTGCTCACGAGTTAATTGAGTGATCTTTTCCCCCGAAAGCATTCGGGCCAGCTCGTCAACCCGCTGTGTGGCGGACAGTGCCGTCACCCGGGTCGTCGTCCGGTTATCGTGAACACCCTTCTTGATCAAGAAATGGTGCTGGGCAACCGCGGCCACCTGTGGCAAGTGGGTAATGCAGAGAACTTGTGAGTGCGCCGCAATCAACTTGATCTTATCGGCGATCGCCTGGGCAACCCGGCCGCTGACCCCAGTGTCCACCTCATCGAAGATAATACTGGTGACGCCCTCATTTTGGGCAAAGATCGTCTTCAAAGCCAGCATTACCCGGGAAAGTTCACCACCCGAGGCGATTTTGGCCAGGGGCCCCATTGACTCACCAGGATTGGTCCGGATGTAGAACTCCACCTCATCGATCCCCGTTGGGGTAAACTGGTCGGTCCCATGGTTGGCAAAGTGAACCTCAAAGTCGGCCTTTGACATGTAAAGTTCCTGGAGCTGCTGGTGAACTCGCTTGGCGAGCTCATGGGCCGCCTTTTGCCGAACCTGACTGAGCTGCTTGCCGATCTTACGCAGCTCCCCCTCGGCAGCATTTAACCGTTCCTCAAGGTTGCTGTTGCTATCAGCCGTGCTCTCCATCTCGTCGAGTTCCTTCTTGATCTTAGCATAGTAGGCCAGCACATCCTTCACCTGGTCACCATACTTGTGTTCCAGGTCGCCGATCGTCGTCAGGCGCTGGTCAATCTCAGCCAGCCGCCCATCATCGAACTCAAGCAGGTCCAGCTGCTGTCCGGCTTCGTTTGCAACATCCTGAAGGGCGTAATAAGCGTCATTCAGCGACTTGCTCAACTGGTCATAGGCACCATCGAAGTCGGCAATCCCGCTGATGGCATCCATGACGGTCGCAATCTGGTCCAGCACCGGATTTTCACCCTCGTTAAAGGTCGCGACTGCCTGCTGGAGGGCATTATTGATCTGCTGAAAATGCTCCAACCGGTCCCGCTCACTCGTCAACTCGTCCTCCTCGTTCGGCTTCAAGTCAGCATCACTGATCTCCTTAACCTGATAACGGAGCATATCGAGACGTTGGGCCCACTGCTGCTCATTGGCCTGCTTCTTGTTGACCGCGGCCTTGAGCTTTACATAGTCCTGGTACTGTTTTTGATACGCATCCAGGAGCGGCGCCACGCTGACACCCGCAAACTGGTCAAGCATCCCCAGGTGCGTTTCGGGCTGCATCAACTGTTGGTGCTCGTTTTGCCCCTGAATATCGACCAGGTGGGCCCCAATCTTGCGTAGCATCGTCGTATTGATCAATTCCCCGTTAACCCGGATGATGTTTCGGCCATTGCGGTGAATTTCCCGGGAAATGATCAGCATGCCATCCTCATGATCGATTCCCATTGAATCCAGCAACTCATTTATGGCCGGGTCATCTGGAATCGCAAACTGCCCCTGGAGACTCAGCTTGTCTTCTCCACGGCGAATGTACTCCTGCGAACCCCGGCCGCCAGCCAAGAGTCCCACCGCATCAATAATGATCGACTTTCCGGCCCCGGTCTCCCCGGTTAGAACCGTCATCTGGCTAGCAAAATCAAGGGTTAGGTGCTTAATGATTGCCAAATTATCAATTGTTAATTCCTGCAGCACGCGCTCACCCGCCTTAATCGTTTGCTAAATTATCAAGTTTATTTTCCAATCGAATTGCCGCCTCGGCTGAAACACAGACAATCAGCACGCTGGCATCATCCCCAATGGTCGTAAAAATCTCAGCGTAATTTGTCCGCCGCAAGAGAACCGCAACCACCGGTCCATTCCCCGGGTGGACCGCTAGTGCCAAGAAACGGTCGCTGCGCTTCAAGTTCATCAAACTATCCTGCAGGACATCTTTTAGCTGCTGCTCATCGCTCTGCTGCCGGTAAGCCGGCAAGCCATAGCGATAACCACCATCTTCAGCCGGAATCTTCACCAGCTGCATTTCTTTAATGTCTCGTGAGATCGTCGCCTGCGTGACCCGCAGTCCCAATTCGTTCAGCCGCTTTACCAGGTCCTCCTGGCGTTCAATGCTTTCCGCTGTGATGATCTCCCGAATTTTTTCTTGACGCTCTGCCTTTTTCATAAATGCTCCCTACTTTTCCTTTTGGTTTAAGTCCTGATCAGCGGCAACTAGTACCTGGTCAATATCAACCGTGGAAGATACGGATCCCGGCTGATCAGTCAGCTTGAGGTGCGCCAGAAATTCAATGTTGCCCTGGCCCCCCTTAATTGGTGAATAGTCAAGTCCCAGTACATCAAAATGGTCCTCATTAGCAAATTGGAGGACCTCCTCCAAAACAGCCCGGTGGACAGCGTGGTCACGAACAATCCCGTGTTTGCCAACGTGCTCCTTGCCCGCTTCAAACTGGGGCTTGATCAAGGCCACTACTTCACCGCCCATCTGCAGGATCTTAGCCAATGGCGGCAAGATTAGCCGGAGGGAGATGAAGGAGACGTCGATTGAAGCAAATTCAGGCTGCCCATGGGTAAAGTCATCCAGGGTGCTGTAACGGAAGTTGGTTTGTTCCATCACTACCACCCGCGGGTCTTCACGCAACTGCCAAACCAGCTGGTTGGTTCCCACATCCAAAGCATAGCTCAGCTTGGCCCCATTCTGCAGCATGACATCGGTGAACCCGCCGGTTGACGAGCCAATATCCAGGACAGTTTTATCTTTGACACTGATGTCGAAGACCTTCAGCGCCTTGGCTAATTTCAAGCCGCCGCGGCTGACATAGGGCATCTTGTGTCCCTTCATGTGCAGGGTCGTCGTTACCGGAATCTTTTGGCCCGGTTTGTCAAGCCGCTCGTTGTTCTTTCCCAAAATTTCACCAGCCATCACGGAGCGCTTGGCCTGTTCCCGGGAATCAAAGAGCCCCTGTTGGACTAGCAATACATCTACACGTTCTTTTTTCATTTTTAAATTCCTCTACAACTTAAAATATGCTAAAAACTGGTCGTATCCGGCAAACGAATGTCCCGTCAGCTCTTCCAGCTTATTCTGGGCCGCTTTTGCCAACTGCAGGGCCTTATGTAATTGTTCTTCGGCCCCCGCAGTGCCCAGCAGGCCCGGATAGGTATTCTTATGCTCACCGGCATCCTTGTGCACCTGCTTGCCCATCTCGGCGGTAGTGCCCAAGACATCCATCAAGTCATCATAGATCTGAAAGGCTAGACCGAACTGAGCCCCGAAGTCTGCCAGGGCGGCTTTGACCGGCCGGGACTGGTTGGTGATGATTCCACCAGCCAGCACTGCATAGCGGAGCAGGGCCCCCGTTTTCTGCCGATGCAGGTAGCGCAGCTGGTCGAGCGCCAGCTGGTGGCCCTCGCCCTCGATATCACGAGCCTGACCGGCAACCATCCCCGCGGGACCAGCTGCTTGGGCCAGGGCCAGGGTCAATTCGGCACGGATTGCAGCGGGCAGACCATTGTCAGTCACCCACTGAAAGGCCAGGGTCAACAGACCGTCCCCCGCCAGGGTTGCCATGCCGGCACCGTACTGGCAGTGATTGGTCGGCTTGCCACGGCGCAGGTCATCGTTGTCCATTGCCGGCAAGTCATCGTGAATCAGGGAATAGGTGTGGAGAAGCTCCAGGGCGGTGGCCGCGTGCATGACGTCTTCATCAACCGTGCCGTCAAGCATCTCGACCGTTGCCAGGGTCAGGGCCGGCCGCAGTCGTTTACCGCCGGCCATCAGTGAGTACCGCATCGACGAGTACAGGGTATCCTGATCAACATCGGCCGCCAGGTGATCGTCAAGGTAGTCGTCAATTCTTGTCTTCAGTTCGCTAATCGTCTGCACCATGATTATCCCTTCACTTGGTCCCCGCTACCGTAGCCGCGGTTACCGCCACCGTTGTTGCTTGGGTCATCGTCACTGCCCTCGTAGACCTTCTCATTGCCATCGTCGTCAATCAGATGGCCGAGCGTTTTCTCCGCGTTGGTCAACTTGCCCTGCAATTCCTTAGAAAGCTTGATTCCTTCTTGGAACTGTTGCAGCGCTTCTTCCAGGGGAATATTTCCCTGCTCCAGCTGGTTAACAATCTGTTGCAGTTGCGCCAGCTGTTCTTCAAATGTTGGTTCTTTTTTCGTTGCCATTATTTCTGCTCCTTGATCTTCGTAATCTTTGCCGTCGCCTGGCCGTCGTTGAAATGCAGCTGGATCGACTGGCCGACTTCCAATTGACCAGCCTGATTGACCACCCGCTGGTCCTTAGTGACGTAAGTGTAGCCGCGCCCCATGATCTTCAATGGACTGAGCGCGTCCAGCTGGCGAATCAGACCGGCTACTCTCTCCTGACGACGCTGGTAATCAGCTAAGGCATTAGTCCGTAGTTGCTTGTCCAACTGATTCACCAACTGTTCCTGTTGCCTGATCTGGTGGCGCGGTGAGGTGGCCGCCAGGCGGCTGCTTAATTGCTGCAGCTGGGCCTTGCGGTTGACAAACATGTTCTGCTGTAACTGGATCAGTTGCTGGGTGAGCTGGTCCACCTTTTGGGCATAATTCTCGTACAGCCGCGTTGGTTGTTGGAAAATGTAGCTCTGGGTCTGCTTAGCCAGTTCCTTTTTAGCAAAGGCAATCCGGTTCTGCATCGCATTCGCCAGCCGGTGCTGACTATCTTGGATTGCCAACAGGGTATCCGTCAAAACCGGGGTCGCTAGTTCCGCCGCGGCCGTCGGGGTAGCGGCCCGCTGGTCAGCCACCAGGTCCGCAATCGTCGTATCGGTCTCGTGACCCACCGAAGAAATCACGGGAATCTTGCTGGCGGCGATGGCCTGAGCCACCACTTCCTCATTAAACGGCCAGAGGTCCTCAATCGAACCCCCACCACGGCCAATGATCAGGGTATCGAAGTCGCCCCGTTCGTTCGCACGGTTAATCTGTCGGGCAATGTCGGCCGCCGCTTTTTCCCCTTGGACCACCGTCGGATAAAGGACGACTTGTGCAATCGGATAGCGACGCCGCACCGTCGTATTAATATCACGGATCACCGCACCGTCAAGACTAGTGACAACCGCGATCCGCTTAGGAAATTTAGGGAGGGGCTTTTTCGGCAAGTTAAATAATCCCTGGGCGCTCAGCTTCTTCTTGAGCTGTTCGAAGGCCACGTAGAGTGAACCCACGCCGTCTGGCTCCATCTTATCAATGTAAATCTGGTAACGGCCGCTCCGCTCGTATAGGCCGACGTGACCCACTACCAGCAGCTTCATCCCCTCCTCAGGCCGAAACTTGACCTGGCGAAACTTGTTCTCGAACATGACGGCATCGATCACCGCATTATCGTCCTTGAGACTAAAGTACTGGTGCCGTTGCCGCAGCCGGAAGTTCGATAACTCCCCCGTCAGATAAACCGTCTGTAGGTAGGGATCCCGGTCAAACTTGAGCTTTAGGTACCTAGTCAGCTGACTTACCGTTAAATACTTACTCCTGTCCATCTTTTCTCCATTCTGCCAGGTCAACCGTCTGTTGCATCAGGCTGGCAATGGTCATCGGACCAACCCCACCCGGCACCGGCGTAATCAAACTAGCCACGTCCTGGACATGCTCGAAATCAACGTCTCCTGCCAGTTTACCAGATGGCAAGCGGTTAATACCAACATCAATTACCACGGCTCCTGGTTTGACATCCGCAGCCTTGATCAAGTGCGGGCTCCCCGCTGCCACCACCAAAATATCAGCCTGCCGGGTAGCCGCCGCCAGGTCGCGAGTGTGGCGGCTGGCTAGGGTGGTCGTCGCATTGGCATTGTTCAGAAGAGCCGTCATCGGCTTGCCGACCAGGATACTGCGTCCAACAACGGTGGCATTCTTGCCGGCCACTTCAACATGATGGTGATTAAGCATAGTCATGACGCCCCGCGGGGTGCAAGCAACCGGGTAGTTGCCCGGCTGGTTAGCGTAAAGTTTCCCCAGGTTAGTAGGATGCAGGCCATCAACGTCCTTGTCTGGCCGGATGGCGTTCGTGATTGCCAGGCCGTCTAAATGATCAGGCAGCGGTTCCTGAACCAGGATCGCGTCGATCGTATCATCCTGGTTGTACTGTTCCACCGCCGCCAGCACGGTTTCCTGGTCAACGTCGGCCGGGAACTTCTTCAGGATCGATTTGAGGCCGAGCTTCTCGGCCTTGCGCTGCTTGTTACGGGTATAAATGACGCTGGCTGGGTCCTCACCGACGAGAATCACGACAATTCCCGGTTGAATTCCTCGGCTGGCCAGGTCGGCAACCCGTTCTGCAGTTTGCTGGTTCAGTTCGTTAGCTAACTTTCGTCCGTCAATTACTGTTGCCATTGCAAGTCCCCCTCAAAAAACTAAGTGTCAATGCCTATTTTACCATGTTCACAATTGGGCACAAAGACCCGGTAAAGTCCCAAAAAACGCCGATCCTCGCCCAGCAAGTGATCAGCGTTTTTCATTTAATTTGATAGTTGGCGTTCAAACTTCCCTAAAGCCCCGTTGATGAACTTACGGGACTTGTCATTACTGAAGGTCTTGGCAAGTTCCAAGGCCTCGTTGATGGCAACAACCGTTGGGACGTCGTCAACGTATTGCATCTCAAACAGTCCTAACCGTAAAATTACCAGGTCAGGCTTAGCCAGCCGTTCAATCGTCCAGTCATCGGCTAAGAGCGAGCTGATCTCCTGATCCAGCTCCCCTTGGTGCTCATTGACCCCTTCGACTAAGGTCTTAAGGTATTCAGGAATCTGGTGCTCGTCGTGATGCGGAATTGATTGGTAAATCGTAGCAAGGTCGGCATCTGAGTCTGTCTGCAGGGCAAATAGAACCTGGAATGCCTCCTCACGAACTTGGTGTCGGCTTAAACTCATTCGTGATCCCCCGCTTCTTCATCGTCCTTCTTCTCGCCAAAAATATCATCCGGGTCAACGGTCGAGTCTTCCGCCGCCGCTACAATCCCCTTCACGTGGACGTTGACCTCCGTGACCTGCAGGTTGGTCATCAATGCCACCTGCTGCTTGATCCGTTCCTGGATCAGGCCAGCAACCTTAGGTACCGAAACACCGTATTCAACGTAAACATCAACGTCGATTGACAATTCATCCTGGTCATTGACGATCTTTACACCGCGCCGGTAGTCGGAACGGCCCAGAAGTTCGCTCACACTGTTGGCAAACGTGCCATACATCTTTGAAACACCGTCGACTTCACTAGCGGCAATCCCCGCAATGATTTCCAGTACACGCGGGGCAATCTGGATCGTGCCCAGGGACTGATCATCGTTGTTGAGGATAATCTTTGAATCTTCTGCCATTACTAGTCCTCCACTTCTCTTCGTCATCGGGCGATCATACCCAATTTAAGATTACTTATTCTATTTTGCACTAAACAGGAACAAAAATCAATGTTCCCCGGCTCATTCAGCAAAAGCGAACGATCCGACCAGGTGAACCCGGTGATTATACCAATCGTGCACAACCAAGTCCGCCCGGTTACTGGTAAAGTCACCAAAAGAAAGCGAGCGGTCGGCATCAACTAGGTCGACAATGGCACCTGGTGCAGGCAGCCGGTGGGCAAATCGTGCTACCGTGATGTGACCAGACCGGGTCGCGTAACGCTCCCGAACGGGCAATTCAGCTTGAGCCAGCCGGTTCCGCAAGTTCTTCCGCAGTGTCGCTAACGATGGTGAATAGTATCCCTTAACCATCACCGCTCCCGGACTCAGCATCAGCCCGGCCAGGTGCCAATCAATTCTCGGCGTATCAGCCACCACCTTGGCAACCACCTGCCGGTAACGGTCTAGCTCGTCGGGCGTCGGGTGAAAGCCACTGTACGCGCCGATGACGTCCATGACCGTAATATGCATGTCCACCGCCGGGTAGCAGTACAGCCCTAGGCCTACCTCCTTTAGCGGCTGCAGGGCAAAGTTGATGTTGCGGGAAACGTGAGCCGGCAAATGCAGGATCAATGACAAACCGCGGCGATCATCTTCACCCGCACCCAGGTAGGGGTCGACCTCCTCCTGGTGCATCGCCAGAGCACGGTGGCCGCGGCGATCAATCGCGGCGTAGAGTGCTTGCAACTCTTCCATTGTCAATCACCCACGATGATCAAGTCGGTCGGGGCCGTAGTCAGAACTCGGGGTCCGCCATGGGTAACCACGACATCGTCCTCGATCCGAACCCCACCAATCTCCGGAATATAGACACCTGGCTCGACCGTAATCACTTCATTGTTGTGAAGCTTTACATCCGTGGCGCCGGGGCCGTAGCTGGCCGGCAGTTCATGCACCGCTAAACCGATACCGTGTCCCATCCCATGATTGAACTCATCACCATAACCAGCCTGGTCGATCAGCTGGCGGCCAACGGAGTCGAGGACGTCGCCATGTTCTCCGACCTTGATGTGGTCAATCACCTGTTGCCGGGCGGTGTTGACGATCTCGTAAATATCGCGCAATTCGGGGTCAATTGATCCCACCGCAAACGTCCGAGTCATATCGGCGGTATAGCCGTCCACGAAATAGCCGAAATCAAGCGTGACCACGTCCCCATCGCTGATCACCCGGCTTCCCGCCGTAGCGTGCGGTTTGGCTGAATTCTCGCCACTGGCCATGATTGTTGGGAACGAAGCCCCACTGGCCCCGTGTTCCTTCATCCAGAAGTCAAGCTGGTTTGCCAAGTGGCGCTCCGTCATTCCCGGATGGACCTGCTCCAGTACGTACTGATAGCCCTGCGCCTGGAGGTCAGCGGCCCGCTGCAGTTTGACCAGCTCTGTACTGTCCTTGACCAGCCGCATCTTTTCAATCAAGTTGGTAAAGGGAACAATGTCGGCCACCATCACCTCATCTAAGACATCATAAAGACGGTAGGGGATGGTATCCTCGTAGCCCAAGACGGTCACCTTGAGGGCCTGGCAGATCCGATTGAGGTCCCCATAGTAGTCCCAGGTAATGGTAGCCACGACTTCATCACTGTCAAAGCCTTCTAGGGCCAGTTCGTAACGGTCATCGGAAACAATGATCGCGTTATTTTGGGTAATCAGCAGGTACCCATCCCCCTCCAGCAGATCAAAGCCGGTAAGGTAAAGGATGTTTTCATGGTTGGTAACCAGGAAGGCATCAATATAAAGCTTTGGCAGGCGTTTTTGCAGACGTTCAATCCGTGTCATTTCAATCCCTCATTTCGTTTAAAAGAAAAAACACCACACGAGGCGGTGCTTTTTATATATTATTCGGCAACTGGGTAAAC
>NZ_JBJEEM010000027.1:47249-56896 GCF_051873075.1 Limosilactobacillus sp.
AAAAAACACCACACGAGGCGGTGCTTTTTATATATTATTCGGCAACTGGGTAAACAGATACCTTCCGCTTGCTGCGGCCCATACGTTCAAACTTAACAACGCCGGCAACCTTAGCGTAAAGAGTATCATCGCCACCACGGCCCACGTTTTCACCTGGGTTGATGTGCGTACCACGTTGACGGTAGATGATTGAACCAGCAGTAACTACTGAACCATCAGCAGCCTTGGTCCCGAGACGACGACCAGCTGAGTTCCGACCGTTAGCAGTGGAACCACCCCCCTTGTGGTGGGAGAAGAATTGCAAATCCATAATCATAGTTGTTCACCTCCAGCAAAAGATTAATTTAACATTTTAACTTCAATGTTATCTGGGTAACTCTCCTGAATGTCCAACAGACCGTTCAGGAGGGTCTCCAACAGGAGCTGACTATCGTGGTCACTCCTGAGACCAGTGACCTTTAAGAAGCCACCGTTGTCATTGTCACTCTCAATTACTGGATGAGCATGAACTAACTTGTCCAAGCCGTTGATCACTGAGATTGACAATGCCGAAACCGCCGCACAGACGATATCCTGACCATAGGGGCCAGCATCGGCGTGGCCGGTAATCTGAAATGCGGTGATCCGCTGATCCGAATCTAAATTAAAATTGGCCCGAATCATTGTCTCACCTCCGCATTAAGCATTAATCTTGTTGATCGTAACCTTAGTGTATGGTTGACGGTGACCTTGCTTAGTGTGGGTGTGCTTCTTTGGCTTGTACTTGAAGGTAACAACCTTCTTTTCCTTGCCTTGCTTTTCAACAGTACCTTCAACAGCAGCACCATCAACAAATGGCGTACCGATCTTGGTATCGTCGCCGCTGACCAGGACAACCTTGTCAAAGGTTACCTTGTCACCCTGCTTAGCATCAAGCTTTTCAACAAAGATTGACTTACCTTCTTCAACCTTGTATTGCTTGCCACCAGTAACAATAATTGCGTACATATTGTGCACCTCCTTAGTATCTAAGACTCGCCGAATCAAGCAGCAAATGCTTTAAACTTGATAGCGCGCGGTTGTAGTTGTTGGTTCACAAATACAACGTTTGTATGATAGCAAATTTTCACCCTAACGTCAATGAAAAATTCCAAAAAGAAAGCAGCCGTCGTGATGGCGGCCGCCAAACAACTTCGTAGGGTCAAATCTCTTCAACAACGGAATCCTTTTCACCACTAAAGAAGCCCACAAGCGATGCCCCGTCGCTGTTTAATTGGTTAAGCATCTTGGTAGTACTCAAGGCCATGTAACGAGAGGTGTAAATCAAGCCATCCTCAAGCCAATGACTGACTAAGCCAAGAAATGCTGAACAGATGAAGGAAATCTGCAAATTTAAAGGAACCTCAAGCTGTTTTTGATTATCAGTAATAACGTTGCCATAAGTGGTTAAGTAGTTGGCTAAGCGGTTATAGAATCGCTCGTAGAAACCATTATTGTTTTCATCATTCAAAAGAACATCAAAAATATCGGCATTCTTTTCGATATACTGAAACGCCTTCTGCAGAGAAATCACCTGCACCGTTCGCTCTTTTGACAAGCTAAATTTCTCATTATTCACCATCACCTGTGCAAAGAAATCATCGAGAATGTCCTTCATCGCGGACTCAATAAAATCCTGCTTGTCGCGGTAGTGAAGATAGAAAGTTCCGCGGGTGATGTTGGCAGTTTCGGTAATCTTCTGCACGCTGATGTTTTCAATCTTGTAACGACGCATCAGATAAACAAGAGCCTTGCGTAGACTGTTGCGAGTCTTGATTACGCGCGGATCTGTTTTATTAACAGCCATAAATCATCATCCCTTCAGTGATAAGCTTAAGTTCCCCCTTACTTCTATACTTCTACCAATGCTTAGTATAATGCATATGTAAGCGCTTTGTCAAACGAGACTAATGTTCATTCTAACAAAAAATTTATGACAAGATAAGACATTGTTGACACAACCGTGTCGAAGATTATATACTTAATGCTGTCTGGAACGGTAGCTCAACTGGATAGAGCATCGGTCTTCTAAACCGAGGGTTGCGGGTTCGACCCCCGCTCGTTCCATTTTAAGTGTTGATATACCAACGTTGATAGTTGTTTTGTGTATAGAATAAAGGGCACCTCAAGTAGTTTGAGATGCCCTTTATTTTGGTTCCGCAAGGCTAACCGTGTCCCAATTAGTTAAGATTTTCCTTTAATTGTTACAAAATGATTGCAAAATTAGCAAAAAGTAACAATAATGTTATATAGAAGATTAATTGGGGTGATTAATTATGTTGCCATTATTGATTATTGTATTAATTCTTGCCGGAGCAGTCATCGGTAATGTCGTTTCAAACAACCGGGTTCCCGGGAAGCACAGTGCGGCGGCTCGTGATCGCGAGGCATAACCTTAATATTTCACCTTCAACAAAAGGAGTCCTAAGACCATTCGTCCTAGGGCTCCTTTTCATTAATCCTCTTCGTATTGCTTAGCAACTTTCGCCAACAGTTCCAGGTATGCCTGCTGGAGGTCAGCCGGCTGGTAGCCAAAGTCGACAATCCCCATCTTTAACAAGAGGTGCCAAGCATGGCGAAAGTCTTCCTGGCGGTGACTGTAGTAGGCCCCGTTCAAGAAGTGCTTAATTGCCAGGTACTCCTTATTCAAGTCGGCCAGCTTCGTCGATTGCTGAGCCGTGGTGACCCGTTGCCACTGGTCATCATCCATCACAACCAGGTGAGTCCACTGCTTCTTCGCACTGAATAGCAACAGGAGGGCCAGGCTCTTCAGATAGCTCGTGCGGGCCAGTGCTGGATCCTCTGACCCCTGCTCGAGGACATCTGCCCACCCCGCTGCCTGGGCAAAGTTAGCCAGTTGATAATCCAGCTGAACAAAGATTGTCTGCTGCCGGGTCTCAGGACCGATCAGAAGCTCCTTGGCATCGTCAACCGTTAATTCAAGGTCAACCACCGTATGCAGCATCTTGGTAATATCTAACATTTAATCATCCTCATCGTGCTCTGTTTGCTCTGGCGTTTCTGTTTCAGCTTCCGCTGGCTCATCTACCGACTGTTCATCTGCTGGCTCAGTCGGCGCCGGTTCCTCAGGCTCATCCGGAATCGTGGTTAGGGCTTGTTCAGCCGCTTCATCCTCGTCCGGGGCGATAATCAGCTGCTCTGAACGAACCGCCAATGAATCACGGTCAGCAAGGTACCACTGACGAACCATGGTGTAGTGTAACAGAATATCAAAGAAGGACACCTGTTCACCCGGATCCTTGACCTGAAAGGCCCATTCCTGACTATAGTCATCTGGATCAAAGGATAGGTCAAATTTAATTCCCTGGTCCAGCAGCAGTTCCGCCCCGCTGTTGTGCGGCAGGTTCATCAGCATGTAATCCGTTTCGCCCGTCTTGACAAAGAGCCGATCAATCACTGTCAACTGCAGGTTAGGTTCCCGCAGCTTGAACCGCTGATCGTTGGCAGTATTCAGGATTCCCAGGTTAATCGTAAAGTCGAGGTCATTAGCCAGTTCGTTGGCAAACTCAATCAGCGGCTTGATGGCGTCACGCAATTCCAGATCACTGTGCTTCTTTAAAGCATAGACGATGAAGTAGTTCACGAGGGCCCGATTGTTAAACTGGAAGAGGCGCTGGTCCAGGTTCATGTAGAAGATCGGCTGCTGCTGGGTCTGTTCGGTGAAGGCCGCCTCCCCATTAGGGCTGACCACAAACTTAAAAATAGCGTCTTCAAGCGGGCTTACCTTGGCGATAAATTCGTGCTGACCATTCTCGTCAATCGTTACGCTGGTGACGTTGTGCATCTCCAACAGCCGGCCCATGAAGAGCATGCAGTAGTCAGCGGCCTGGTAGTGCTGTGGAAAGTCGATGAAGGCGTTGTGCAGATCCTGCTCAGTTAGCTTTTCAGCGGCCGCCAAGAGTTCTTTAGCATCGCTGGTCTGGGCTAATTGATCAAGCAGGTCAACGTATTGCTGACCGCGCGTCAAGACTTGCTTAAACGAATCCGAAAGTGCGGTAATCTTTGCAGTTGGTGAATTTTCAATCTTGTTAGTCATCTGCATTCACCCGCTTCCCAGCATCCTTGTCATCGTCCAGACTCTTAAGGTAGTCAGCGTAGAGATTGCGATTAGCCAATTCGAAGTCCTCGAAGCTTCCGAAGGCATCGATAATACTCTTTTGTTCGTAGCTCAGGATAGTATTTTCCTTGGAAAGGGCCAGGACAACCTGCTCGTTTTCCTTAATCGTCTGCGCAGCCGTCCGTGATTCGCTCTCCTGGTCTTCCAGCTTCTGCAGCTGGTCAACCAGCTCCTCCCGAGTAGCCCGGTTACGACTGGACTCGAACAAGCCAGAGTGAGAATTAATGTCTTTGAGCTCTTCTTGAAGCTGTTGACGCTTTTCTTCTCGTTCCCGCTGGTGGTCGATCAATTCTTGCAGACGGTCATTTTCACTAGAGATTTTGTTAATCCGGTCGCTGTTGTAACGCTTGTTCTTCCGCGCCAGGGCAAAGGACTTGTTTAACATCTCGTATTCGGTCTGGTCAAATGAGAAGCGCACATTCAGCACGTCCAGTTCACCGAAGCGGCGACGGTCCCACCAGTTACCGAAGTAGATCCGGTAGTGACCGGTCTGGTACTCTTCATAGTAGAAGAATGGGTAGGCCTTGCCCAGGTACTTGATCAGGTTGACACTGAGGTAGCTGCTCAGCTGGTCAGCCAAGTCGTCCACCAGGCTCATCACGCCCTCGTCGTTGGGCTGTTGCTCACGGTGCTCAATTTCCTTAGCGTAGCGTTGATTGTCTAATAATCGGTAAACGTCGCGGTCCCGGTGTTGGTCGATAGCCTGATCCAATTCCTGGAGGTACTTAACCTTGGTCTCGATCCGGTCCTTTATTTGCTGACTAACATCTACGGCCTTACTGTCTTGATTTTCACTTGCCATAAACATTTCCCCTTGTCTAAATACTAGTTTAATCTTAGCCAACTTTTAATAAATTTTAAAGAAGCAAATTGGGAATTGAGGACTTTCTTAATATTTTTATCATTCGATATTGTAATCTTTATAATTTGAATTATAATGTATGTAACAGATGTTTTACTTTCGTATGATATCTGTTGCCAACGGAGCGTTTCGAAAAGAGGCGAAGTATTTATGGCACTGAGCAAACAAGAACGTAAGGAAATGGCCCGTAAGGCTATGGAAAAACGTGGAAACAAGAAGCCTGATGGCTCTGGTTTCGCAAAGCTTGATGAAGAAGCCAAGAAACTGAGTGACTAAGCTTTTTGAAACAATCCAAATAAAAAGAGCAAGTAATTTCGATTGCCTGCTCTTTTTTTACTTATTTTTGCTGACCCTGGCAAAACCGTTCTAGCCGGTCCATCCCTTCTTTGATTTGGTCCAGCGCGGTTGCATAACTGAAGCGAAGATAACCTTCACCACCGGCACCAAAGAAGGTCCCGGCCGTCACGGCTACGTGGGCTTCCTGGGCGAGCTGGTAGATCAGCTTGGTATCATCCTGCTCCAAAAAGGATGGGATCTTAGCAAAGATGTAGAAGGCCCCCATTGGCCGGGTGCACTTGAAGCCCATCTTCTCCAGCCGGGATAACATGTAATCCCGCCGTTCGATGTACTGCCGATCCATCGCGGTGATGGCTTCCGTCCCACCGCGCAGGGCCGCCTCCGCCGCGTCCTGGGTGAAGGTTGCGACGTCCATCATGATAAAGGAATGCACCTTGAAGATCTCACTGGTGATGCTCTTAGGGGCGCAAAGGTAGCCAAGCCGCCAACCAGTCATGGCGTAGGACTTCGAGAAGCCGTTGGCGAGGATGGTCTGTTCCGGCAAGGCTTTGGCCATCGAGGCGTATTCACCATCGTAGTTGAGCTCACTGTAGATCTCATCACTGATGGCAAAGATCGGCTTCCCCTTAATCAAGGCGGCCAGGTCGTCCAGTTCTTGCTGACTGTAGGCAACCCCGGTTGGGTTGGCCGGGTTGACGAAGATGATCGCCTTGACCCGGTCGCCATACTTGTCAAGATACTTCTTCAAGAGGGCCGGGGTCAGGCGAAAGTCAGTTACCGAGGTGTCGACCTCGACCGCTTCTGCCCCGCCGATGATGGCATCGGGGCCATAGATTGAAAAGGTCGGCGTTGGTACCAGAACCACGTCACCGGGGTTGGTAACGGCGGTAATCGCCGCATAGGCCCCTTCCGTCACCCCATTGGTGATCAAAATCTCGGTCTGCGGGTCATAGTGCAGATCGTAGCGCTCAGCTAAGTTATCAGATACCGCCTGCAGGAGCCCCGTCGTGCCCCGCTGCGGAGCGTAGTGGGTTCGATTGTTTTGAATAGCACGAATCCCTGCCTGCTTAACATACTCGGGAGTGTCGAAATCTGGTTCTCCAAGAGTGAACTTGATCACATCCGGAATCTTAGAAACAAACGTTGAAAAATCAAAAAGTTTGAGTGTCGGCACATCGTTTAGCGTAGCCCGCATATGCTTGCTCATTTCAACCATTAATTATCATGTCCCTTCTTGAAAAAATGATCTTACATTATGTATAGCCTACCTGATTTGTGCAATAGTGGTCAAGCCATTTCAAAAGAAAAAGCCGGACGGTTATCCCGTCCAGCTTGTTTAGCAAATCAATTACTTGAATGCGGCGATCATCCGATCAAGCAATTCGATATCAGTCTTGCGTGAGTAAATGTCCATGATCTCATAGATCTGTGGAGCAGAGGTTGAACCGGTGAAAGCCAGGTTCAACGGGAAGTACAGGTTCCGACCCTTGATGCCGGTTTCCTTACCAACTTCCTTGATTGCTTGGCTATAGTCGAGGTCATCCCCACCGTTAGTCAGCTTATCCTTCAGACCGTTCAATACGGCAAGCACGTCGTCGTTGTTGAAGTCTTCGTTGTCAACGAGCTGATCATAGTTGAAGTGTTCGTCCAGCACGTTGTAGTAGCTCCATGCGTATTCGATCACTTCGAGCAACTTGTTAACATCCCGCTGGTGAACGTGGATCGTCTTCTTGATGATGTCGCGGCATTCATCTTCAGGAATGCTTTGCAGACGCTTAGCTTCCTCGGTCTCGCCTTCCTTAACCAGTTCCATCGTCCGGTCAGTCAGCTCATCAACAGACATCTGCTTGATGTATTGCGCGTTCATCCAGTCCAGCTTCTTCTGGTCGAAGTAGGCTGGGGCCTTGGACATCCGGTCAGGATCGTAAACCTTGATCAGTTCATCCTTGGAGTAGATTTCGCGTTCGCCCTTTGGTGACCAGCCCAGGAAGGCGATGAAGTTGAAGATGGCTTCGTGAAGGTAACCATGCCGCTTGTATTCACTGATAAACTGCAGGGTATCCTTGTCCCGCTTACTCAGCTTCTTCCGGGTCTTCGGGTTGAAGATCAGTGGAATATGACAGAAGGTTGGGTGTTCCCAGCCGAGGGCTTCGTAGATCGCAATCTGCTTTGGCGTGTTGGAGATGTGGTCGGCACCACGCAGGACGTGGGTAATGTCCATTGAGTGATCGTCGACAACCACGGCAAAGTTGTAGGTTGGCATTCCGTCACTCTTTTCAATGATGAAGTCGCCACCAAGATTATCAGAGTTGAAAGAAACGTGACCCCGGGCAATGTCGTCCCATTCGTAGTCATGGTTCTTTGGGAAGTGGAAACGAATGGTTGGCTTCAGTCCCTTAGCTTCGGCGGCCTTCTGGTCTTCTTCACTCCGGCCATACCAACGACCATCGTAGTGCGGTGCTTCCTTGTTGGCTCGTTGCCGTTCCCGCATCTCCTGCAGTTCTTCCTCGGTCGTGTAGTCCTTGTAGGCAATCCCCTTATCCAACAGTTCTTGGATGTACTTGTGGTAGATTCCCTGGGCGTTCCGTTCACTCTGCCGGTATGGGGCGTACTTTGGATTTGGCTTGTTTGGACCTTCGTCCCAGTCAATCCCTAACCAGTGCAGGTTTTCCCGCTGACTGGCTTCACCGTCTTTGACGTTCCGCTTCGTGTCGGTATCTTCAATCCGCAGTACCATCGTACCGTTGAAGTGCCGTGCGAATAAGTAATTAAACAATGCTGATTGGGCATTTCCAATATGCAGGAAACCAGTTGGACTTGGTGCATACCGAACTCTGACCTTTTGATCCATGTTATCTCGATTCTCCTTTAGTAACTAATTAGCAGCAAGAAGCCGCTATTACAACAAGTATAATTGTATCTGAATGTTCGCATTTGTCAATTGACAGCAATAAAAAGCTGAAAAGCAGCTGCAAGCGGCTGCCTTCCCAGCTTTTTACTCATAATTCAATTGAATTAGTACTTCTCCATGTACTGGTTCCGTTCCCAATCTGAGACGTGTTGACGGTAACTGTCGTATTCACGGGTCTTGGCTTCCATGAAGCTCTTGTAGAGGTGTTCACCCATGGAGCCCTTGATCACATCGTCAGCCGCCAGATCCTTCAAGGCGTTGTGTAGGGTATCAGGCAGGTTGACAATCCCCTTTTCTTGACGTTCTGCCAGGCTCATCTGGTAGATGTTTTCGTCGATATTGTGAACAGGTGGCAGGTCATTGCGCAGACCATCCAAACCGGCTTCAAGGACACTAGCAATGGCCAGATATGGGTTAGCGGATGGGTCGGCAGACCGCAGTTCCAGCCGGGTGCCCATGCCACGGTCGTTTGGAATCCGGACCAGTGGTGACCGGTTAGAAGTAGACCAGGCAACATAAACTGGTGCTTCGTAACCTGGAACCAACCGCTTGTAAGAGTTAACGATCGGGTCACAGATTGCGGTGAAGCTCCGGGCGTGCTTCATCAGACCGCCCAGGAAGTGGTAGGCAGTTTGGGAAAGCTGGTTCTTATCATCTTGATCGTAGAAGGCATTGTGGCCATCAGCGTCAAACAGGGACATGTTCAGGTGCATTCCCGAACCGTTGATCCCAGACAGCGGCTTTGGCATGAAGGTGGCGTGCAGACCGTACTTCTTAGCAATGGTCTTAACCACCAGCTTGAATGTCTGGATATTGTCGGCAGCCTCTAAGGCATCAGCGTACTTGAAGTCAACTTCGTGTTGGCCAGGAGCAACTTCGTGGTGCGCCGCCTCAACATCAAAGCCCATTTTTTCAAGGGCTAAGACGATGTCGCGCCGGCAATCTTCACCCCGGTCAGCGGGTTCCATGTCGAAGTAGTTTTCTTGGTCATTAACCTTGGTAGTTGGGTTACCATTTTCATCAAGCTTGAAAAGGAAGAATTCTGGTTCCGGTCCAATGTTGAAGTCCTTAAAACCAAGGGCCCGCATATCCTTCAGAACCCGCTTCAGGTTGTTCCGTGGATCACCGGAGAATGGAGTGCCATCAGTGTTGTGAACACTGCAGATGACCCGGGCCACCTTACCGTGTTCCGCACCCCATGGGAAAGTCAGCCAGGTTGACATGTCTGGGTACAGGTACATATCACTCTCTTCGATCCGGACGAAACCATCAATGGAGGAACCGTCGAACATGATCTTGTTATCCAACAGCTTCTCCAGTTGACTTACCGGCAGGTCAACGCTCTTGATCGTCCCCAGTAAGTCGGTGAACATTACCCGCAAGAAACGAATATCTTCATCTTTCACCATTTGACGAACTTC
>NZ_JBJEEM010000028.1:0-15549 GCF_051873075.1 Limosilactobacillus sp.
CATCTAAATCATACGCTAAGGCTTTCTAATTTACACAAACTTCTTGACACTCTCTGGCAGTTTGCCAATGGTCGTAACTTCTGTGATAGCTTAGTGAAAAGCTTTTGTAGTGTTTTGGAACAAAACGGTTGCTATGCCGGACTGTATATTTCGCGATCACCACTGCAAAATTACATTTCACCTTCCGTCGCTCAACGCTATGCTGTCTGGGTGGCTGAATATGGTCCGTGTTGTAACTACAATGGTAATTACGGAATCTGGCAACATTCCTCTACTGGTTCTGTTCCAGGTGTCAATGGCAACTGTGATCTAGATTATGCCTACATTGACTACGCAGCTGTCATTAACAAAAAGCAGCCAGTTACCAGGAAGAACCCTGATGAGCTAGCTGTTGAAGTCTTAAATGGTCAATGGGGTAATGGTACCGATCGTCAACAGCTCTTAACCGCTGCTGGTTATGACTATGCGGTGGTCCAAGAAAAGGTTAACCGTCTCTTGAACCGTAAGTCAGTTGACCAAATTGCACGCGAAGTTATCCGAGGATCCTGGGGAAATGGTAATGAACGAATCAACCGCTTGAAGCAAGCCGGCTATGACCCCACCCAAATTCAAAAACGAGTTAATCAATTATTGTAACTTTTGCCTGTGGACTCCGGTCTGCAGGCTTTTTTCTTTTACCATAACAAAAAGCCAACCATATAAGATGGTTAGCTCTTCCTAAACTGTGGTTGGAGTCAAACAAGACTTCTTCTCAAATAAAACACGTATCTCAGATCACGCTTGAGGGTCAGAGTAGCGACCTCGCCCTCTTACTATATATTAAAGAATCTGTTTCAATTAGCAAGTTGATTTGAGGGTTTACTTTTCTACTTCCGCTGGCTTATTAGTGGAGGTAATTAAAAATGATAAAGAAAGTTCAAACGGTAACTCATCAACCACTGCAATCAATAAAGAATAATATTAGTTCAGAACAATTATTGAATGATTTGCATTATCAACAATCAAAACAAATCATTCAAGTTCTACTCAACAAGGGTCTAATCTCAACCACTGAATTTAAGGAAATTGATGACTTAAATAAACAATCATTTCCGCCCTTATTAGGACCAGGAAGTGTTGATACATCAAGGTTCTAGAGCTAACATACCACACTGACGAAAGGAGGTTTGTCATGTCAACCATTACCAAAATTCAAGGTTACCAACATGATGTCAAGCAACTCCGTGTGGCAGCCTACTGTCGAGTTTCAACCGATAATTTTGAACAACTAGAAAGTCTTGAAAATCAACGTGCCCATTATCAAAAGTACATTAACAACCACCCTAATTGGGAGCTGGCTAAGATCTACTATGATGAAGGAATCTCAGGCACCAAGATGACCAAGCGGAACGCCTTAAAAGAATTACTAACTGATTGTCATAATCACCGGATTGACCTCGTGGTGACCAAATCAATTAGCCGTTTGTCACGAAATACAACTGATTGTTTGCAGATTGTCCGGGAATTACAGCAATTGAATATTCCAATTATCTTTGAGAAAGAGCATATCAATACTGGAGCAATGGCCAGTGAGTTATTTCTATCGATTCTTAGCAGTATTGCCCAGGATGAATCCCACTCAACTGCCGGAAATCTACGCTGGGCAATCAGGAAACGTTTTGCTAGTGGCAAATTCCATGTATCCTCAGCACCCTATGGATATTCAATTGAGGATGGCAACTTAGTTATCAACCATACTGAAGCAAAGACTGTACGACAAATCTTTCAACGATTTCTAAGTGGAACATCAGCCAGTCAAATTGCTAAAGAATTAAATCAAAAGCAGGTATCAACAAAACGTGGTGGCCAATGGCGTAGTAACACTGTAATTAATATCTTGCGAAACAGTAATTACACCGGTGATATGCTCTGCCAGAAAACCTACCGTGACGATCAATATCATCGTCATTTTAACCAAGGTGAACTCGCTCAATATCTAATTGAAGATCATCACCCTAGTTTGATTAACCATGAAAACTTTAACAGAGTGCAAGTTCTGCTTAAAGAAGCCGTCAAAAAACGCCATATCGAAACTGGCAGCCATAAGTATCAACAGCACTACCTATTTTCTGGCAAAATCATCTGTGGTCAATGTGGGACGATTTTCAAACGACAAACGCGGCCACATAAAATCTACTGGGCCTGCCAGCAACATTTAAGATCTGCTCAGCAATGTCCAACTAAGGCAGTGTCTGAAGCCAGTCTGAAAGCTGCCTTCTGCAATATGATAAATAAGCTAGTTTACAGTAAGAAGTTCTTACTTCAGCCATTGTTAGAAGGCCTGAAAGAAGAAGCTAATGTCAACAGCGATGGTCAACTGATTTCTTTAACTAAGCAAATCAAAGCAAATGACCACAAAGCTGAAACGCTCACCGAATTGATGCATGCCGGTTTATTAGATAAAGCGATCTACGTCAACCAAACCGCTAGACTCGAGCAAGACACTTACCAATGTCAGGAAAAGATTAAACAGCTTAATGGCCAAAATACTGATTCAGCAAATGACTTTGAGGATGTTCGTACCTTATTACGTTGGTGCCATCAAGGGAAACAGCTTACTGAGTTTGATGAAGGTGTATTTCAAGAATTTGTTCAACAGATTGTGGTTAACAGTTCAAACAAAGCAACGTTCATCTTGAAATGTGGATTAAAGCTACCTGAAAAGCTAAACAAAAATGCCACTATCGATGGACACTTTTATCGTGACATCATCAAACAACGTTACAACGATCCAATCAAACAAACAGAATATTTGTACAGTATTATCGAAAGTGAAGGTGATTTAATTGGGTAAAGTGAGAATCATTCCCGCTCATCAGCAAAAGGGCAATAGTGTTCAACCGCAACAAAGCAGGCAACCATTTGAACAACTCCGCGTGGCTGCCTACTGTCGAGTTTCAACGGATTACGATGAACAAGCCAGTTCTTATGAAACTCAAGTGGTCCACTACAAAGAATTAATTCAAAAAGAGCCAACCTGGGAGTTTGCAGGCATCTACGCCGATGATGGGATTTCAGGGACTAACACTAAGAAGCGGGAACAATTTAATCAGATGATTGCAGCCTGCAAAGCCGGTAAGATTGACTTGATTGTTACTAAATCAATTAGTCGGTTTGCCCGAAATACTATCGATTGCCTGAAGTATATCCGGGACTTAAAAGCTATCAACGTGGCAATCTTCTTTGAAAAGGAGAACATTAACACCATGGACGCTAAAGGTGAAGTGCTGATTACCATCATGGCTTCCCTCGCCCAGCAAGAAAGTGAGTCCCTATCGCAAAACGTTAAAATGGGAATTCAGTACCGTTACCAACAAGGTAAGGTCTTCGTCAATCACAACCACTTTCTCGGTTATACCAAGGATGCTCAGGGTAATCTGGTAATTGAACCGGCAGAAGCTAAAGTCATCAAACGGATCTTCTATAGCTATCTAAACGGGATGAGTATGAAACAAATCGCGGATTCACTTAAAGCTGATGGTATTTTAACCGGTGGTAAAACAAAGAACTGGCAATCCAGCGGTGTTTCAAGAATCCTAAAGAATGAGAAGTACATGGGTGATGCTCTATTGCAAAAGACTTACACTATTGATTTTCTGAGCAAGAAACGCGTCAAGAATAACGGTATCATGCCTCAATATTATGTAGAAAACGACCATCCCGCGATTATTCCCAAGCCGGTATTCATGCAAGTCCAGCAGCTCATCAAACAACGACAAAACGGGATCACTACTAAGAATGGTAAGCACCGGCGACTTAACGGCAAATATTGTTTCTCCCAAATAGTCTTTTGTGGAAAATGCGGCGACATTTTTCAACGGAATATGTGGTACCGACCAGAAAAGGTAGCAGTCTGGCGTTGTGCTAGTCGAATAAAGCGAAGCAAAACCGGAAGGCGATGCATGATTAGAAATGTCAAAGAACCACTGCTAAAGGAAGCCACCGTAGAAGCCTTTAACCAGCTCATTGAAGGACACGAGTTAGCTGGCAAACAGATCAAGGCTAACATTATGAAGGTCATCAAAAATTCTAAAGGACCTACCCTTGATCAACTCGATAAGCAACTGGAAGAGGTCCAAATGCAGCTAATCCAGGCCGCCAACCAGCATCAAAATTGCGATGCCCTCACCCAGCAAATAATGGATTTACGAAAGCAAAGAGCAAAGGTGCAAAGCCGTGAAGCTAAACAGCAAGCAAAACTACACAGCATTGATGAAATCAACAAACTGATCGAATTCCACAAATATGGCTTAGTGGACTTTGATGAGGGTTTGGTTCGTCGCCTAGTAGAAAAAATCACCATCTTCAAACGCTACATGGAGTTAAAGTTCAAAGATGGTGAAGTAATTAGAGTTAATATGTGAAAACTTGGGATATTCAGCACTCACTTATTTGAGTTGGGTGCTGTTTTTAGATTGTAGTTTTTTAATTTGGCAGATTGCAAGAAATAACAGCCCGATGAAAAGAACTAATTTTAATATTCAAGTACTGGGGTTCTTACTTCATAGCAGGCAGTCAAAATTCATTAAACCAGCGTCGCACCCAGTGAATTCTTAAAATGGTCAAGCGCCCACTCCTGACCATGCTTGGTAAAGGTGGCGACCCCCTTAACCGGAATCGTAATCTGGTAGTTCAAATTATAGGCAGCAATTGCGGTGTGCAGGACACAGATATCGGTGCAAACACCTGCAATCCACAAGTTATCAATTTTTCGTTCCCGCAGGTAGTTATCAAGATTAGTATTTTGAAATGATGAATAGCGGTTCTTATTAAACTGGTAAACCCGGTCACTGGCCTGATGTTGTTCAAACCAGTCATTAACCTTGCCGTATAGCTGTTGACCAGGCGTACCGACCACGTTATGTGGCGGGAAGAGTTTAGCTTCTGGACTAAATCGGTCCCCACAATGGGCATCAGTCGGGAAAATTACGTAGTCGCCATTTTGGTAAAAACGGTTGGCCAGCTGAACCAAATAATCTTCTAATTCATGCGCTGGCTTGCCACAAGTAAGCGCACCATTGTCAGCGACAAAATCGTTTGTATAATCAATAATTAATAATGCTTTAGTCATTGCTAACTCCTTATTTTTGTGCCTCATCAACCAGCTTTTGTTGCAAGTCAGCTAACCGCTTGGTTAAATAAACCGGGAAGCGGTCCGGATTAAGCAACCGCTTAGTAGCCGCCGGCAGCTGTGCTAATTCGGTCTGCGCAAAATGCTGGATGGCAAAAGTGTCGGTTTCAATTGGCGCCGCTTTTTCCAGTGTCAAAACTTGCTTAAGCAGTGGCTTAGCAATGAAGTCGGTTAGAATCACTTTATTCCGGGTGACGTGAACGTCAGCATTGATTGCCGCAATTTCGGTTCCAATCTGCTCGTCAGCCAGGGCAATTACATCGGCAACAGCGTGTTGGGGATCATGCTTATCGTAGAGCCGGTAAACCTGCTTATTCCCAGGGAGCGTAATCTTTTCGCGACTATTACTAATCTTGATCTTTGACACCCATTTGCCATCATTTTCTAGTGCCGACATTTTATAAACACCGCTTAATACTGGACTTGATGAACTGGTAATTAGTCGATCACCGATCCCAAAGTTATCCAGTGGTGCCCCTTCATCAAGCAATGACTTAACAATGTGGGCATCAAGGGCGTTTGAAGCAGTAATCTTAGCGTTGGTAAAACCAGCCTCGTCCATCATCTTCCGGGCCTTGGTTGCCAACTGGCTAATATCACCAGAATCGATGCGGATACCAACCGGTTCGTGGCCAGCTGCCCGCAATTCCTTAAAGACTTTAATTGCGTTCGGTACCCCAGAGTTAACCACATCGTAGGTATCAACTAACAGGGCAGCATTGTCAGGGTAAATTTTTGCCCAGGCACGAAAGGCCGTTAATTCATCAGGAAAGCTTTCAATCCAAGCGTGAGCCATCGTCCCCGCCGCCGGAAGGTTAAACCGCTTTGCAGCTAGCACATTGGAGGTACTACTGCACCCACCAATAATGGCAGCCCGCGCACCATATATTGCGGCATCAGGCCCCTGCGCCCGTCGTGCACCAAATTCCATTACTGGGCGTCCGCCAGTAACGCTGGTGATCTGCCATGCCTTCGTTGCAATCAATGATTGGTGGTTAATGATGTTTAAGATCAGGGTTTCGAGAAGTTGGACATCAATTAGTGGGCCACTAATACTAAGGATTGGTTCCTGTGGGAAGACTGGCGTGCCTTCTGGGATTGCCTTAATTGAGCAGCGGTTGTGAGCTGCCGTCAGGTAAAAGAGAAAGTCGTCACTAAAGTGGTTAAGGGACCGCAGATAAGCAATGTCATCAGTTGAAAAGTGCCAGTTCTTAACTTCATCAATTACTTGCATCAATCCAGCACTAATCACAAAACTGCCATCATCGGGCGCCTTACGGTAAAAGACGTCGAAGCGCGCCTGCTTATCGTGGGGAAGCGTTTGATAATAACCGTTGGCCATTGAAAACTCATACAGGTCGGTTAATAATTCATGCTTCATTATTAAACAACTCCTAACAAATTTAGGTAAAAAATACTTTAACTACTGCAAAAAATAAAAGTATATTGAACTTTTATTATCACTGATTGTAGCACTTTTATTTTTAGACGCAAGGTAGTACCAGTTTAAATAACTTTGGTGGCCGGCCTGACCGCTTTGTTGCGGCGGTACCAACTTCCTTAAACAGTTTTTGGTGGGTCTTTTTAAAATTAGAATTATCAATTTGATCGACCGTTGTTTGGCGGAAAGTAGCATAAACTTCGCGGGCTTGCCGAAGGGTAAAAGTCGGTCCTAAGATCTGTAAAATGGTTGGCTGGTAGTCCAGTTTATTTTTAATTCGCACAATAGCCGTATTAATAATTTGGTGGTGGTCAAATGCTAGCGCCGACCCTGCAGCCAAACTCAAAACTAAGTCACCATTTTGCAAGATAAACTTTCCGTGGTCAAAGTTAAGACTAAACCACCCGACTTCGGTTGCTCCGTACCCGGCCCTCAGTTGCGGCATTGTTGGTAAGAAAGTCATGTAGGCAATCGCCAAGGCCCGCTCACCGCTTACCCGGTCGGGATCGGTGAAGGTTGCCAACTGTTCGGTAGCACTGTTTGATAGACGAACACCAATTTTATCCTTAATCAGGCGGATACAGGCAACGTCAGCACTTTCATCCCGCCGCAATAGGGTTTCTGGTAAAGCCCAGTGGCCCTCAAATGGCGGATAAGCCCGTTTGACCAGCAGGACTTGTGGTAAATGGGTCAGGGGATTAAAACTCCAAATAACATTTGCAATCGTAATTAGCGGACGCGCAACAACTTTATCAGCCATCTCTTTCACCTCATAAAATATTATAGCGCAATCAAGAATCACAATAATAAAAAAAAGCCAAGGTGGCTTAGTCTAGTTCTCCAAATTCTCTTCATCCTTACCCATTGACAAAGAGCCCAAATTTTCGATATTTTAACCGAATTAGCATAAATTCAATATTATTTTCGTTAGCTCAATCTTTAGTACCAAACTGACCGATTCATACATACCACAAACGCTACCATATCAACGCTCACCTCTACTTTCACTACCTTAATCGACACGACCTGCCAAATTGGACACTCGCACACTCGACTATCGAAATAGGACATAGAACACTCGACCCGCCAGCTTCAAATAGAAAAAGTGTACTAATTCCAATCATTCTGAAAGAAAAAAGTACACTTTTAATCATCCGTAAATACCGTTACACCGGCGGTTATAAGCTATTTTTCTGTACGTTTCAGGACAGTAACACTCTCAACATGCGTCGTCTGCGGGAACTGGTCCACCGGCTGGATCGGCTTAGCCACGTGGTAACCCTGCGCGGCGAAGCGTTGGATATCCCGGACCAGGGTCGCCGGGTTGCAGGACACGTAGATGACCTTCTGCGGACCCATCTTGCCAGTGGCCTCAACCAGCGATTCCGCCAGACCCTTGCGCGGCGGATCGACGATGACCACGTCCGGCTTTAAACCCGCGGCCTGCCACTTGGCAAACTGGTCCTCCGCCTTGGCGGCCACAAACTGGGCGTTCTTGATCCCGTTGCGCTTGGCGTTGTGCTTGGCATCCTCGATCGCGGCGGGCACAATCTCGACCCCGTAGACCTGCTTGGCGTGCTTGGCCGCCGCCAGCGAGATCGTCCCGATCCCACAGTAGGCATCAATCACGGTCTGGCTACCGTCCAATCCGGCGTTATCGATGGCGGTCTGGTAGAGCCGTTCGGTCTGTTGCGGGTTGACCTGGTAGAAGGACAGCGGGGAGATGGCAAAGTCGATCCCCAGCAGCTGGTCGTGGATCTCGTCCTTGCCCCACAGGGTCTTGTTACGGTCACCGAGCAGGCGGTTGGTACGCTTGTTGTTGATGTTTTGGACAATGCTCTTGACCTCGGGCACACCCGCGACGATGCCGTCCACGATCTGGTCCGCCATCGGCAGGCGGTTCGTGTTGGTTACCAGCACGACCATCACCTCGTGGCTGTAATAACCCCGCCGGACCATCACCGTCCGGATCACACCCTTGCCGGTGCGCTCGTCGTACGGGGTCACGTGGCAGCGCCGCAGGAGGTCCCGGACGACCACGATTGCCTTATCAATCTGCGGGTCCTGGATGTAGAAGTCCTCGATCGGCACCAGGGTGTGGCTGCCCCGCTTGTAGAAACCGGTCTGGAGTTGGCCATGCACCATCTTCACCGGCACCTGGGCCTTGTTCCGGTAGTGGTAAGGCTTTTCCATCCCCATCGTCGGCAGGACGTCAATGTCGTCCAGATGGGCCTTCTCCAGCAGCTCCTTGATCTGGTGCTGCTTAAACTTCAGCTGGGCCGCGTATTTCAGGTGACCCAGCGGGGCAATCCCGGTCTGGATGTACTTCTTATCCTTCACGTCCACCCGGTCCGGGCTCTTAGTCTGCCATGCCATCACCCGGCCCCAGGCAAAATGGCTGACGACCTTGGTGATTTTGACCGTGATCTCCTCCCCCGGCAGGGCATTCGGGACAAAGACCGGAAAGTCGTCGATCTTGACGACCCCGTTGCCCTCGTAGCTCAGGTCGACCACCTTGGCCGGGTACTCTTCATTCTTATGAACTGGAATATTTAGTTTCAAGTTTATTCCTCCGTTTTTTCGTAATTGCTTCCCCTATTATAGCAGAAGCCTGACAGAAAAAGAGCTAAGTGATCGCGTCACCTAGCTCTTTTCGTTTACTTGTTATTTTTGCCGTTGATCTTATCGATTTCCTTGACGAAATCCTTCTCAACCCGCTTGAAGTCGGCCGACTCGGTAATTGCGTCATCCGGAATCTCGTCCAGGTTGGCAACTACTTCGAGATGCTGCTTCAGGTCATGGAACTTCATCGGAGCATCCCCGCCGTATTCACCATCCAGGTTGATCATGATCCGGTCATCCTTATTCAACGGCGTCACTTCCACGTCCGTCGCCTTGGCGTAGATGATCCCGGGATCACCGATGTGTTTCCCCTGAAGGGCCTTGGCCATCAGGCTCATCATGTCGATCAAGCTGCTCTTCTTCACAATGATCATCGTGAACTTCCCGTCATCCAGGGAGGCGTCCGGAACGATCTGCTCAAAGCCACCAACCGAGTTCGTCAGGGCCAAGAAAATTGTCGAGGCCTGACCACGGTATTCCTGATCATCGTATTTGATGTCAACGTCGACGGGCTTGACCCGCGGCAGAAGCTCGGCCCCCTTGGCCAGGTAGGCCGCGTAGCCGAACAGGGACTTCATCTGGGATGGCACATCGTAGGTCAACTCCGTCAGAGTCCCCCCGGCCGCGATGTTCATGAAGTAGTTGTCACCGGCCTGGCCGATGTCAATCTTAAACTTCTTGTTCTTGCGCAGGATCAGCTTGGCTGCCGCGATCGGATCATCACGCGGAATTCGCAGGGCCCGCGCATAATCATTCGTCGTCCCGGCCGGAATGATGGCCATCGTTGGCCGATGTTCCAGACCGGCGATTCCGTTGACCACCTCGTTGAGCGTCCCGTCACCGCCGGCGGCCACGATCAGGTCAAAACCTTCCTCAGCCGCCCGCCGTGCCTCGTTCTTCGCCGAATTCGGTGCCGGAGTGGTCGCAAAGGCACTGGTCTCATAGCCGGCTTGCTCGTAGATAGATAGGATGTCCACCAGGTCGCGGCGCAGGGCCTCCCGACCAGAAGTGGGGTTATAAATCACTCGCGCGCGTTTTCGCATGGCAATCCTCCTTAGATTACAGGGCAGCTAACGACTTCTTCAGCAACTGGGTAACCATCTGCGGGTTGGCCTTCCCACGGGTCTGCTTCATGATCTGACCCATCAGGAAGCCGAATGCCCGGTCCTTACCACTCTTGTAGTCGTCGATTGACTGTTGGTTATTAGCCAGCACGTCGTCAACGATTGGCTGGAGTTGAGCCGGGTCAGACAGTTGTACCAGACCGTGTTCCTTAGCGTAAGCGCTTGGTTCCTCACCGTTCAGGATTCCCTTGAAGACCTTCTTAGCCATCTTGGATGAGATGGTGCCGTCTTCGATCAGCTTAACCATCCCGGCCAGGTTGGCAGGAGTCAGCTTAGTCTCTGGCAGATCAAGGTGTTCGTCGTTTAGGTAGGAGTTCACGTCGTTCATCAGGTAGTTGGCAACCCGCTTTGGATCGCCGCCATCCTTAACGGCTTCCTCGAAGAAGTCGGACATTTCCTTCGTCTGGGTCAGGACCATGGCATCGTAGTCGGTCAACCCGAGGTCGTCAACGTAGTGCTTCCGCCGTTCACCCGGCATTTCTGGCATCTCAGCTGCGATCTCCTTGATCCATTCGTCACTGACGTTCAGGTCTGGAATATCTGGTTCTGGGAAGTAACGGTAGTCATCGGCCCCTTCCTTGGTCCGCATGGAAACCGTGGTTCCGGTTGGTTCGTCGTAACGACGGGTCTCCTGAGCGATGTGGCCACCTGACATCAGGACGTTTTGGTGCCGCTTCTCTTCAAAGGCCAGGGCCTTGCGGACGTAGTTGAAGGAGTTAATGTTCTTCATTTCCGTCTTGGTCCCGAACTTGTCGCTGCCGACTGGCCGGATGGAGATGTTGGTGTCGACACGCATCGACCCTTCTTCCATCTTCACGTCAGAGATCCCTGTGAACTGGATCCGCTGCCGCAGGGCTTCAAGGTAGGCCACCGCTTCTTCTGGGGAAGCGATGTCGGGCTTGGAAACAATTTCGATCAGCGGGGTCCCCTGCCGGTTGAGGTCAACGTAGGAGTACTTGCTGGTGTGGGTGTTCTTACCGGCATCCTCTTCGATGTGCATCTCTTCGATTCCGATCTTCTTCTTCTTGCCGTCGACCTCGATCTCGATCCAGCCGTCGTGTGCGATTGGCGTGTCGGACTGGGTGATCTGGTAGGCCTTCGGGTTATCAGGGTAGAAGTAGTTCTTCCGGTCGAAGTGCATGTGGTGGGCAATCTGGGCGTGCAGGGCCAACCCGGCCATGATACCGTCTCTGACAACCCCCTTGTTCAGGGTTGGCAAAACACCAGGGTACCCCCAGTCGATCACGTTGGTGTTGGCGTTTGGCTGGTCACCATACTCTACCGGTGATGGACTGTAGATCTTTGAATTCGTCTTTAATTCAACGTGGACTTCGAGCCCAATGGTTGTTTGAAAGTTCATCTTAGTTTTGGCCCCCTAACTTTGGTGCTTTCTTGTGGAAGTCAGTCGTCTGTTCGAAGACGTAACCAGCGTTGTAGATGGTCTGTTCGTCGAATGGCTTCCCGATGATCTGCAGGCCAACTGGCATGCCGTTCTTGGCAGAGAAGCCGGCTGGCACAGACATTGATGGCAGACCGGCCATGTTAACCGGCACGGTCAGGACATCGTTCATGTACATCTTCTTTGGATCGTCAATCTCGGCACCGATCTTGAAGGCCGTGGATGCACCGGTGGCCCCGAGGATCAGGTCGTGGTCTTTGAAGACGTCGTCAAAGTCCTGGGCGATCAGGCGCCGAACCTTGGCCGCCTTGTTAAAGTAGGCATCGTAGAATCCGGCAGACAGGGAGAAGGTCCCCAGCATGATCCGACGCTTGACTTCCTCGCCGAAGCCTTCGGAACGGGAACGAACGTAGACGTCTTCCAAGTTCTTAACATCCTTAGCCCGGAAGCCGTAACGAATCCCATCGTACCGTTGCAAGTTGGATGATGCTTCTGATGATGCCAAGATGTAGTATGCCGGTACCCCGTACTTGGTGTGTGGCAGGCTAACTTCATCGATGATGGCACCCAGTGATTCCAGGTGATCCAGGGCTGCCTTGATAACATCATGAACATCCTCATCCAAGTCATCGAAGTATTCCTTTGGCACGGCAATCCGTAACCCCTTGACACTGGTACTGTCGTTTAAGTTTGCTGCCCAGTCGGGAACTTCCTTGAGGGAGGAGGTCATGTCGTGTTCGTCGTTGCCGGCAATCAGGGCGGTCAGGTAGGCGTTGTCCTTAACGGTCCGGGTCAACCAGCCGACCTGGTCAAAGCTAGAACCAAAGGCAATAATGCCCCAACGAGAAACCCGGCCGTAAGTTGGCTTCATCCCCACGACTCCGTTGAAAGAGGCTGGCATCCGGATGGAACCACCGGTATCGGTCCCGAGGGCCCCGAGGACATCCCCGGCGGCAACGGCAGCTGCAGAACCACCTGAAGAACCGCCGGGTACCCGGGTCAGGTCCCATGGGTTATGGGAGGTGAAGAAGGCGGAGTTTTCCGTCGAGGATCCCATGGCAAATTCATCCAGGTTGGTCTTACCAACGTTGATGAAGCCGGCCTTATTCAACTTGTCCACCACGGTGGCGTCGTAAACCGGGTTGAAGTGCTCCAGCATCTTGGAAGCGGCCGTCGTCGTCAGCCCCTTAGTCAAGATGTTATCCTTAACCGCCAACGGTACCCCAGAAACCAGCTGGTCACCGGCAATCCCGGCTTCGTCAATCTCCTGGGCCCGCTTCATGGCCGCATCTTCGTTCAGGTTGATGAAGGCCTTGACCTGGTCTTCATTACCCTTGATGTGGTCGAAGGTTTCCTTGGTCAGTTCCGTGGCGCTGATCTTCTTGTTGACCAGGTCATCGTGCAACTGGGTCAGATCGGTTTGATAGAAATCCATTATTCGCCGTCCTCACTTTCATCAATGATTGCTGGAACCTTAATGTAGCCGCCATCAGTCTCTGGGGCGTTCTTCAAGAGTGCCTCGCGTTCTTCTTCTGATGATTTAACGGCCTTGTCTTCACGCATCACGTTAACCCGGTCGGTAGCTGAAGTCATTGGTTCAACTCCATCGGTATCAACGGCAGTGAGGTCTTCAAACATGTCAATAATGCTTCCTAATTGAGTGGTAAACTTACCCAGCTCATCCTTGGAGAATTCAAGCTTAGCAAGTTCAGCAACGTGTTCTACTTGTTGCTCAGTGATTTTACTGGCCATTCTCTCTACCTCTTTTCCAGTAATTTTATATACATACATTCTATAATTTTAGCACAGAATAACAGTAATTTTTATCAAAGCATCCCGATAAATGAAAATCAGCCGGACCGGAGCTAACGATCAAGCTGATTTTATCAATCTTAGTATGATGTCAGAATGTGCGTACGGAAGGTATCGGAACCAGAATCCCGGTAAACAATCGCCTGCATCTCAGAGTCGGACTGGATCCGAATGTCAATCGGAATCCCGTTTGGCAGGTACTTCTTGGCCGCCCGCGCGATGTACTGGGTGAAGCTGGTAATCTCAGACTGGCTGTAGAACTGGGTCGTCACGGTGATGTGCATTCCGTCCAGCTGCCCATTATTGTACTGGGCCTGGGCCGTTACCCCGCTCAAGTTCGGGAAGAAGCTCTGGATCTGGCTCTTGAAGTTAGAGAAGCTGTCGCTGTCGGTCTGGCTGGCGCTGCCCGTCGAACTGGTCGACCCGCTGGCCTTTGGCAGGACCACGGTCTTGTAGTTCAGCTGGTGCCAGCTGCTGAGCGTGCTGCCGCTGTTCTTGCTGTAGGCAAAGAAGCTCCCGCCGACCAGGCTATCGTCTGGCGCCTGCTTGTAAAGGGCGATCACGATCGGCACGTTGCCGACCCCTGACTTCTTACGCATCCGCTTCAAGACCTTGGCGGCGGCAATCTCACCCTGGCGCTTGACCTCGGCATCACTGATCTTCTTGGTGTAGCTTGGGCCATCGGTCTTCTTCTGGTAGTTGTATTCGGAGTTGATCCCGATCCCAATGGTAATCCCCTTCAGCTTCATTGAGTTACCACTATCTTCCATGTAGTCCTGTTCCTCAATTTGCTGAATGTATTCAGGATTTGGATCGCTCTTCTTCCCTTCAGCAGGGTTCAGACCGGTCGGGTTATTCTTGGTCTTCCGGCCGAGCCAGCTCTCGATCGTGTTGGTGTCTAAGTACTGGCCTTCCTGGAAGATGTAGTTCTTTGGCGAGAAGACCCGCTTGGAAACCTGGGTCAGGCCGTTTTCAAAACTCTTCAGGTTGTACTGGTTATCGTTTTGGCTAACGTTAACCCCCCGGGCCTTGCTGGTCTTATAGCGGCCGTTTTGGATCACACCCTGGTAGTTGCCGCTCCCCGAACCGGTCGTGGTGTAGTCCTTGGACGAGGATGAGTGACCGCCAAAGCCACATGATGCCAGGACCAGGCTGGTCATCAAAATCATCGTGGCAGCGGTAATTTTCTTTAGTTTCGCATTCACGTTTATTCTTCCTGCTATATAAAATATCACCAAACGTAATCAAAGCTAAGCAATGATCACATTTGAAAAGGATTATATAGTTTTTCCTTTCTTAATTTTATTTACCACCGTCAACATCGGTATTCCCATATCCGGACTAGCGGGTAATGACATTGACCAACTCTGATGGCATAAGGGTATAGCCCACCCCGTAAATATTTATGCTAATTGTAATAGGTTTTGGACCGCATTTTCATCACGGTCCATCACTGCACCACACCGATAGCACACATACTCATTGTGTTTGGTACGATGTTTCGAATTGCCTTGAAGGGTAATTTTATTCTCACCATTCTTAACATAACCACATTGAGAACAGCGTTGAGTGCTCGGATAGTATTGATTTGCTAGAATCAACTTCCTGCCGTACCAATCACACTTATAGGCTAATACTTGTTTAAAATAGCCAAACATTGAACGGTGTAACCCTTTTGAGGCCACATGGCTCATTTGCATTTGCTTAACGGCTAAGCTCTCAATCACAATTGCATCGTTTTGTTCGACTAATTGAGTTGTAAACTTCTGAATCAAATCATGTTGGATATTAGCCACCCGTCGATAATCACGTTTTAACTTGGCTCTCGTTTTAACGTAATTATTTGATTGAATGGCATGCGAACCGTTGACTACTCGTTTCTTAGCCAATTGACGTTGGTAGTGTTTGATCCGTTTATAGAGACGTGCCAGTCGTTCAGGAAATACGCTGATCTGGCCACCCGGGACATTGAAGTGGCCGA
>NZ_JBJEEM010000029.1:0-15414 GCF_051873075.1 Limosilactobacillus sp.
CGGAACCAACGGAGCCGACGGAACCAACGGAACCAACGGAGCCGACGGAACCAACAGAACCAACGGAGCCGACGGAACCAACAGAGCCAACGGAACCAACGGAACCAACGGAGCCGACGGAACCAACGGAACCAACAGAGCCGACGGAGCCAACGGAACCGATCCAACCAACCGGTGAGATTATCCCACCAACTACTGATGAAGAATTAGCTGCAGAGAAGCCGGCACCTGAACCGGCTCCACAACCGGTACCTGCTTCTACAGTGCCAGGTTTGACCGCCTCAACAAAGGTTGTTTCTCAGCAAGGACAGCCACTGGCGGCAAAAGCGGCTAATGCCGAAGATGAGGTCGCTCTTCCACAGACCGGGACAACAAACAACCATGATGTCTTGGTGGGGATTGCCCTAGCCATCGCCGCCCAGCTGATGATTTGGGGCTTGGTTCAACCAAAAAAGAAAAAGTAAATTGTTAAAGAAAAAGCATGCTACTGCTCGATTGAGCTGCAGCATGCTTTGCTTGTTTAGTAGCCTTGATGGAGATCTTCGACTTCGGGAACCTCGAAGCCCTTCTTGATCAGCCGCGCGACGACCTTTTCCATCTTTTCGTGGGTAACGTCCGCGGGAAGGGTAAACAGAATCTGCTTGACCGCTGAGTGCTGGGGGTCAAACGAGAGGACATTGACGATTTGGCAGTATCGAGTGATCTCCTTGGTGGCCGTCATCAACGCTCCCCGTTCGTCGGGCGCCACCACGGTCAGGACGTAGCTGCCGTTGTTGACATTCCAACCCTCCGCTAGGACCCGGAGTAGGCTGTTGTGAGTCAGGATGCCATAGAATTGGTTGCTTTCATCCAGTACTGCAATATAAGGCAGGTCGCGAATTGCAAAGAAAACTGAAAAGAAGGCCGAATTGATGGAAACAAACTTAGTGGCGTTTTTAAGGAGTGCGGTTACCGGCAGGTTCATGTCCCCGTTACGTGATTTATGCCGGTAGAGGTGCATCTTGTAGATATTGCCGCGGAAAATTTTGCCGGATTTATCCAGCACGGGAACACACCGGTAGCCAGTATTCTCCAATACCGTCAGTGCCTCGGCGAGGGTGGCCGTCTCTGGTAGGGTCGTCAGCGTGTCCTTCGTCTTAATGAGTGAGCTAAAAATCATGGTACTAATTCCTCTGTTTCGTTTTTAAGTGCACTAATCATCATAACACAATTTTAGCACTGTCATGAGAAAACAATGAGAATGAATTAAGAATTGCCGCTGGCGGGGGTCGATTGTTTTGGTTTCAAAATCGGTGAGCGTATAATATAGGACAGAATACTTTGCTGGACGGGGGTACTTCCCCGTGCGGCCTTTTTGCATTTTCGACAGTGAAGGGATGGAGAAAAACTATGAAGATGATCGTTGGTTTAGGAAATATCGGGACCCGTTATGATGATACCCGCCACAACACCGGTTTTATGGTTGTGGATCAGTTGGCAAGAGATTACCACCTGGGGGCATTCAGCCACCTTAAGCAGGAAGCCGTTGCCGTCAGTGGAGTGATCAATGGCGAGAAGGTAATGCTGGTCAAGCCAACCACCTTCATGAACGATTCTGGTCGGGCGGTTGGCCCCTTGGTTGACTACTATGGCCTGGACCTGGCTGATCTGGTGATCGTCAACGATGACCTCGACATGCCAGTCGGCCAGATTCGCCTCAAAACGCATGGTGCATCTGGCGGCCACAACGGTTTGAAGAGCATCATCAACGCGCTGGGCACCAAGCAGTTTAACCGGGTCAAGCTCGGCATTGACCATCCTCAGCACGGAACGGTGGTCAGCCATGTCTTGGGCAAGTTCAGCGAGGAAGAACGCCCGAAGTTTGACGCGGCCGTTGAACAGGCCGAACATGCCTTAGAAGACTGGCTCAATGGTGAGGACTTTGCCCAGTTGATGAATGATTACAATTAATCGGCAACTGATTTTGGAAAGGGAGTGATCGCCTGTGAAACTTGAGAATTTTATAGAAAAGACGTCCGCATTTAAGAAGGTCACTGACCATCTGCGACCGGCCACTCGGCAACTGATTACCGGAATCTCGGGTTCGGCACGCGCCCTCTTCCTGGCGGCCCTGCAGGAACAACAATCCCGGCCACTTTTGGTAGTCACGGATAATGTGGCTCACCTCCAGGAACTCGCCGATGACCTTGGCGGCCTGGTCGGTGAGGAGCGGGTCTATCAATTCCCGGTCGAGGAGGTGCTGGCGGCGGAAGTAGCTACTAGTTCACCGAACTACCGCCTGCAACGGGTGCAGTCATTGGCGGCCCTGGGACAGCAAAAGGATGCCATTGTGGTGACCTCGGCGGCCGGTTTGCGCCGCAACGTGGTTTCTCCCCACTTCTTTGCTCAGGCAACCTTGAAAGTAGAAGCTGGCGGGGAATTGGATCCCCAGCAGGCGCGGGACCAATTGAGTGCGATGGGCTACCAGCTCCAGAAGATGGTGCTGCGTCCCGGTGACTTTGCAGTACGGGGATCCATCATTGACATCTATGCCCTGAACACGACGGATCCCGTCCGGATCGACCTCTTCGATACGGAGGTGGACTCGCTACGGTATTTCGATGCCAGTACCCAACGGAGCATTAAGAACGTCGACAGCGTTGAGATCCTGCCTGCCACTGACTTCATCCTGCCCCCAGCCGAGTTTGACCGGGTTCGGCAGGCATTATCAGATCAGTACCACCACTTGTTGACCAGCTTGACAGATAAGGATGACGATATTGCCCAGCAGGTGGACAACCGCTTCAAGCCAATGATAACGGCGCTCAAACAGCACCGGCTGACGAACGACCTGCAGGAATTCAGTGACTTGGTCTATCCGACTGCCCACTCCTTGCTCGACTACCTGCCGGACGACGGGGTGGTTTACTTTGATGACTTTGGACGGATCAAGCAGGCGGCCAAGCAGATCGCTGACGAGGATCAATCCTGGCTGGCTGACAAGGTGAAGTACCATCAGTTGCTCACCGTCCCACAGCTGGGCAATGACCTTGAACAACTGATCAAAAGCGACCAGCATGGGCAGCTCTACGGGGCCCTCTTCAAGAAGGGGATGGGAAACCTGCGCTTTACCCAGCTGGTCGAATTGACGGCCCGGCCGATGCAACGATTCTTCGGCCAGATGCCCCTCTTGAAGACGGAGATCCAGCGCTGGATTGATCAGGGCCAGACCGTGGTGCTGATGGCCAATAGCAAGGTTCGGCGAGAGCAGATTGCCCGAACGCTTCACGACTTCGGCATTGATGCATCCGAAACCGGCGCCGACGCCCTCAGTATCAACACGGTCCAGTTGGTGGCGGCCAATTTGAACAACGGTTTTGAAATGCCCGCTGGCGGCCTGGTGGTCATCACAGAGGGTGAGATGTTCAAGCAGGTGACGAAGCGACGCCACCGCCCCCAGAAGCTGGCTAACGCGGAACGACTCAAGAGCTATACCGACCTGAAGCCGGGGGACTATGTTGTCCACGTCAACCACGGGATCGGGATCTTTAGCGGAATCCGGACGATGGAGGTCGACGGGGTTCACCAGGACTACATGATTATTAATTACCGTAACAATGCCCAGATTTTTGTGCCGGTAACCCAGCTGAACCTGGTCCAGAAGTACGTCTCGTCCGAATCAAAGACGCCGCGGATCAACCGGCTTGGCGGCAACGAATGGGCTAAGACCAAGCGCCGGGTGGCTTCCAAGGTTGAAGACATCGCTGACGAACTGGTGGACCTCTATTCGAAGCGGGAAACGGCCAAGGGCTATGCCTTCCCGGAGGATGATTACCTGCAAAAGCAGTTTGATGCCAACTTCCCGTATACGGAGACCCGCGACCAGTTGCGTAGCATCAATGAGATCAAGCAGGATATGGAAAAGGCTAAGCCGATGGACCGGCTGCTAGTCGGGGATGTCGGCTATGGGAAGACCGAAGTTGCGATGCGGGCTATCTTTAAGGCCGTCGCGGGCGGCAAGCAGGTCGCCTTCTTGGTGCCGACTACCGTCCTGGCCCAACAGCACTTTGACACGATGACCAAGCGTTTCGCAGGCTTCCCAATTAAAATTGCCCTGATGTCACGCTTCAAGACCAACAAGGAACTCAAGGAGACCGATGAGGAACTGGCGGCTGGTAAAGTTGACGTTGTCGTCGGTACCCACCGGATTCTCTCCAAGGACGTCCACTTCAAGGACTTGGGGCTGGTGATTATCGATGAGGAGCAGCGCTTTGGGGTCAAGCATAAGGAACGGCTCAAGGAGTTAAAGAACAATGTTGATGTTTTGACCCTGACGGCCACCCCAATTCCGCGAACGCTCCACATGTCGATGCTGGGGGTACGGGACCTCTCCGTTCTGGAGACCCCGCCAGCCGGGCGTTTCCCGATTCAGACCTACGTTATGGAGCAGAATGACGGGGCCATTCGTGACGGGATCATGCGGGAGATGCAGCGTGGCGGCCAGGTCTACTACCTCCACAACCGGGTCAGCGACATTGAGGAGACTGTCGCTAAACTCAAGGAACTCGTTCCGGAAGCGGCGATCGGCTACATCAACGGTCAGATGAGTGAAAATGAGCTGGAAACGGTCCTGTACGAGTTTATCCAGGGCAACTACGACGTCTTGGTCACGACCTCGATCATCGAGACCGGGGTGGATATCCCCAACGTCAACACCCTCTTTGTGGAAAACGCGGATCGGATGGGTCTGTCCCAGCTCTATCAGATTCGGGGACGGATCGGTCGGAGCAACCGGGTGGCCTACGCCTACTTCATGTATCAGCCCAACAAGGTGCTCACCGAACTGGGGGAGAAGCGGCTAGCCGCAATTCGGGACTTCACGGAATTGGGGTCCGGCTTCAAGATCGCCATGCGGGACTTGGCAATTCGGGGAGCTGGCAACCTGCTCGGCAAGCAGCAGCACGGCTTCATCGACTCGGTCGGCTATGACCTCTATTCGGCCATGCTCAGCGATGCCGTGGCTAAGAAACAGGGGAAGAAGATCAAGCCGACTGCCGATGCCGAAGTTGAACTGGGCGTGGAGGCCTACTTGCCGGACAGCTACATCGATGACCAGCAGCAGAAGATTGAACTCTACAAGAGCATTCGTCAGGCTGGTGATGATGCCGAGCTGCTGGATATTCAGGGCGATTTGATTGACCGCTTTGGCGATTACCCAACCGCCGTCGGCAACCTATTGTTGATCAGTAAACTGAAACGCCACGCCGACCTGGCGCTGATCGCCCAGATCAAACGACAGCGGGACAACATCATGATCACCTTCAGTACCAAGGGGAGCCGGCTGGTCAAGGCAGCGGAGATCATTAAGCAGCTGGCCAAGACCCACTTCAAGGCCACCCTGGGTGAAACTGACCAGCAGCTGACGGTCCGGCTGGTCATTCAACCGAAGATGACGACTGACGATTGGCTCAATCAGCTCTTGAAGCTGGTGAGCGGTCTGGCAGACGTCGTGCAGAACAACAATCAGGCAGCATAAAATGGAGGAACATACACATGCGATTAGATAAGTTTTTAAAAGTTTCACGGATCATCAAGCGGCGCTCAGTCGCCAAAGAAATTGCTGACCAGGGCCGGATCCTGGTCAATGATCGGCCGGCCAAGTCATCAAGCAAGGTTGCGGCTGGTGATACTCTGACCATTAAGTTCGGCAATAAGACCGAGGTGGTTAAGATCAATCAGATCGTGGAGACCACCAAGAAGAGCGAAGCTGAGGATATGTACGAGATTATCGACGAAAAGTACGCTGAGAATTTCGATTAAAAATATAAATAAGCTGATAGTTTGTTCGATCGGTTATGGACAATGGAGGCGTTTCGTTGATATACTAAAGGAAATTAGCGCTTAAATAGCAAGGAGGAGGATCATAATGAAGAATCACAAAGTCGTTCAACTTGAGACTCCTCATACCCAGCAGGTGAACGTGAATCGCCAGGTTCGGCGGCGGGTTCATGTCCGCCGTTGCGAGCGGATTGTCGCGGCCTTTTTACTCATCTTCCTTTTTCTGGGTTTTCAAATTGTCCGAAGCCGCCACTCACTGGCAAAGGTCAACATTAACATTCACCAGACAGAAGTTCAATTGGCATCTCAAAAGGCCAAGGGGCGGGAGCTGAATCAGCAGGTTAAGCAGTTGCATGATCCTGAATACCTTCAGCAGGTGATCCGTTCCAAGTATAACTATTCCAAGAAGGGCGAAACGGTTTATAACCTCGACAATTAGATGGGTCGCGCGAATCGGTCAAAAGATCAGATTCGCGCGATTTTTAGCTTGATTTAGCGCTGATAATAGTTCAAACTATACTTGTTTATCGAAATTTGTATGGTATACTCATTACAATATAATTACAAAAATAATCAGATGATTCGAGGAGGATCTTAAAGTTTCATGGCAATTGAAGTGGGAGCAAAGGTTTCAGGCAAGGTTTCGGGAATTACCAACTTTGGCGCGTTCGTTGACCTGGACGACAACCAAACGGGATTGGTGCACATTAGCCAAATTTCCGATAAGTACATTAAGGATATCCATGATGTTTTGTCAGTGGGAGACACAGTGACGGTTAAGGTTACCCGAATTGGTGACGATGGTAAGATCGCCCTTTCAATGAAAGCGGCAGCTCCACACGAACACCAGGAAGAACATGAACATGGTCACTTCGATCATCGGCAACACGGTGAAGGACGTCATTTCCACCACGAACGCAACAATGATTTCCGTGGTCACCGTGACAATAACTACCGTGGCGGTTTCAACGGCAATCGGCATCACAGCAGCCGTCAACATGAAGACTTTGACGATATGCTGGCCGGCTACCTAAAGGAAAGTGAATCACGGCTGTCCACCCTTAAGCGGCAGACAGATGGCAAGCGCGGCGGCCGTGGCGGTCGGCGGAGCTAGTATGACGCAGAATATACTTGAACAATTTGAGCGGCACCTCAGGCAGGGCCGCTTTTTTGCTAAGGACGACCTAGTGGTGGCGGCCGTCTCAACGGGGGTGGATTCGATGGTCCTGCTCGACCTCCTGCAACGCCTTCCTAAGGGCCAGCGCCCCCGACTGCTGGTAGCCCACGTGAATCATGAATTGCGCGCGCAGAGTACGGTCGAAGAATCCTACCTGGTCGAATACTGTAGAAGAGCTGGGGTAGCGTTGCGCGTGGCTCACTGGCCGAAAGCTGATCATCCCAAGCATGGAGTGGAAGAGGCGGCCCGGCGCTTCCGCTATGCCTTCTTCAAACGCTTGCTGGTTGAATACCATGCCAGCACGGTGGTGACGGCCCACCATGCCAATGATCTTGCCGAGACGATGCTGATGAAGCTGACCCGCGGCGGGCAGCTGGACCAGCTTGTCGGCATCCGTGATCGCCGCCCATTGGGGACGGGGCAGTTGGTTCGTCCATTGCTTGCCTTTACTAAGGATGAATTGTATCAGTATGCCCGGGAGCGGGGGCTGAAATGGTTCGAAGATCAGACTAATCAAGAATTAACGGTAGCTCGGAATCGTTACCGCCACCAGATAATTCCGGCCTTGAAGAAGGAAAATCCGCAGCTGATTCCCCACCTGCTCGATTACCGGGCCCAGCTGACGGAACTGCTGTCCTGGCGGGACCAGGAGCTTAACCGCCTGCTGGCGACTGCTCTGGTCGCGGATCGATTGCAACTGGCGGCCTTAAAAAAACTGCCGCCATTCCAACAAACGGAATTGTTGCGCTACTGGTTAGAAGAGGCCGGAGTGGTGGACTTAAAGGATTCCCTAATCGGCCAGCTTCGCCATGTCCTGATCAATCCCCAGAAGCCCCAGGAGCATTTTGAACTCCCGGGTGGGCAGGCACTGGTTAAGAATTACGGGGAATGCTGGCTGGAAAATCTTAACAAATTACCGTCCCGGCAACAAAAAACAGCGGTGTATATGGTAAAATTGGGCCAACAGTACCCGATTGACAAACGGCAGAAATTGCTGGTGGCGGATACAAAAAGTGCCTTTGCAAACGCTGACCGGGTGACGGAGATGTGGTTATCCCCGGACCAGCTGCCCTTGACGCTGCGGCCCTGGCAGCCGGGCGACCGCCTGCGCCTTAAAGGCGGTGGTCACCAGCCGGTTCACCGGGTCCTGATTGACCAGAAGGTAAAAACGGCCGCGCGTCGTTCCCAGCTGGTCTTAGTTGATGCCCGGGGGATGGTTGTCTGGCTTGTTAACCGGAAGTGGAGCTGGTTTGACCGCCCTGACGACTACCGTCAGCGCTGGCAGCAGTTGTTTATTGGGATTACAAAATAAAGAGGAGACAACTTATGAATAACGATATCGAAAAAGTCCTATTTAGTAAGGAAGACATCCAGGCGGCGACGGATCGCCTGGCCAAGCAGCTTTCGGACGAGTATCGGGACAAGAATCCGCTAATTATCTCAGTCCTGACCGGGGCGGTACTTTTTACCGTTGACATGATTGAGAAGATGGATATCATGGCCCAGCTTGACTTCATCGACATCTCGACCTACTTTGGCGGTGCCCAATCCACGGGTAAGCTCACCTTGATCCACGACCTGACCACCGATGTTCGTGGCCGTAACGTCTTGATCATGGAGGACATCGTGGACAGTGGGCACACCCTTAAGTTCCTAATCGACCTTTTAAAGGAGCGGGGAGCGAAGAGCATTAAGACTGCTTCAATGATGGATAAGCCAGAGGGCCGGCAGTACGATGTGAAAGTCGATTATTATGGTGTGCGGGTCCCTAACGAGTTCCTGGTCGGCTACGGATTGGACTACAAGGGCTACTACCGGAACCTCCCTTATATTGGCATTCTGAAGCCGTCTGTCTATCAAGAAGACTAGGGTTAAAATTGGTCGTTTAATTAATGGTCAATATTTGTCAAGTATGCTATTATAGTGGGTACAATTATTAAATTGATGCTGGTAGTTAGGAGGTTGTTATGAACAACAATCGTAGAAACAATAATTTCACTCATAACGTTCTCTTCTACGCCGTGATGTTCTTATGTATCATGGGGATTGTCTACTTCTTCTTCGGTGGCAATCAGACCAACAGCCAGAGCAAGACTGTTTCCCAGAGTGAGTTCATCTCCGAACTGAAGACCAACAAGGTTAAGAGTGTCCAGCTTCAACCGAACGGTGGAGTGTACAAGGTCACTGGGACTTACCGCAAGCCGCAGACCAACAATGACGACTCCACTAACGGCTTTGCACTAGCACCACAACGTAACAACAAGGTTTCAAGCTTCCAAGGTTCCGTCTTGCAGAGTGACGTGACGGTTGACCAGCTGCAACGCTACGCCGACAAGCACAACGTTAAGCTGAGCACGCGGGCCGAGGAATCCAACAGTATTTGGATGAACTTGCTGCTGACGGTTCTGCCACTGGTCATCATGATTTTCTTCTTCTACATGATGATGGGCCAAGCTGGCCAAGGTGGCGGTGGCCGAGGAGTGATGAGCTTTGGTAAGACCAAGGCCAAGCCGGCGGACCCAAAGAAAAACAAGGTCCGCTTCTCCGATGTTGCCGGTGAAGAGGAAGAAAAGCAGGAATTGGTTGAAGTTGTTGAATTCCTGAAGAATCCGAAGAAATTCACCCGTCTCGGTGCCAAGATTCCATCCGGGGTCTTGCTGGAGGGGCCTCCGGGTACTGGTAAGACCTTGCTGGCCAAGGCCGTTGCCGGTGAATCCGGTGTACCGTTCTTCTCAATCTCCGGTTCTGACTTCGTTGAAATGTTTGTCGGTGTTGGTGCCAGCCGTGTCCGGGACCTGTTTGACCAGGCCAAGAAGGCAGCGCCAGCGATCATCTTCATCGATGAAATTGATGCCATCGGCCGGCGCCGTGGAAACGGCATGGGCGGCGGCAACGACGAACGTGAGCAGACCCTGAACCAGTTGCTGGTTGAAATGGACGGGTTCCAGGGGGACGAAGGCGTCATCGTGATGGCGGCGACGAACCGTTCCGATGTGCTGGACCCCGCCCTGCTGCGGCCAGGTCGTTTTGACCGGAAGATTTTGGTTGGGCGGCCAGACGTTAAGGGCCGTGAAGCCATTCTCCGGGTTCACGCTAAGAACAAGCCGATTGCCCCTGACGTTGACCTGAAGGAAATCGCCAAGCAAACCCCTGGCTTTGTCGGGGCGGACCTGGCCAACTTGCTGAACGAAGCGGCCCTCTTGGCTGCCCGGCGTGGCAAGAATGAGATCGATGCTTCTGATCTTGACGAAGCCGAAGATCGGGTTATCGCGGGTCCCGCCAAGCACGACCGGGTCGAATCTGCCCAAGAGCGGAAGACCGTGGCTTACCACGAGGCTGGGCACACGATTGTCGGGCTGGTCTTGAACGATGCCCGGGTTGTCCACAAGGTAACGATTGTGCCGCGTGGTCGGGCCGGCGGTTACGCCATCATGTTGCCACGTGAGGACGAGATGCTGATGTCCAAGAAGAACGCCAAGGAACAGATCGCCGGTTTGATGGGCGGTCGGGCGGCCGAAGAGTTGATCTTCAAGTCCCAATCCTCTGGTGCTTCTAACGACTTCGAGCAGGCGACCCAGATCGCACGGGCCATGGTAACCCAATACGGGATGAGTGAGAAGATCGGTCCAGTCGAACTGCAGAGTTCCGGTCAAGTCTTTACCGGTCAGGGTTACGACCAGTCGCCATACTCTGAAAAGACGGCGGCCTTAGTGGATGAAGAAATTCGTCGGATTCTAAATGAAGGACACGAAGAAGCGCTTCACATTATCGAGACCCACCGTGAGCAGCATAAGGCGATTGCCGAGGCTTTGCTGAAGTACGAGACCCTGAACGAAAAGGAAATTATCAGTCTCTACAAGACTGGGAAGATTCCAGAAAAGGATCATGCTGCTGCCGATGAGAAGGCCTATGCCCAAACCTTTGAAGAATCCAAGCGGGCACTTGAACGCATGGAAGACGAAAAGCGGGACAGCCGGAACGAAACTGCCGAAGACCAAGCCAAGGATGATCAACCAGCATCGACTGATGACCATTCTAATGACCAAAATGATCAAAATACCCAAAACGATCATAATGACTCAGCAGATTCCGATCACCGTGAATAGTAAAATGCTAAAATAGGAGCGAGACGTTAAAACGTGTCGCTCCTATTTTTTAATTTGAGGGGGAAATATTATGAAGACAACAGATTACTTAGTAAAGAGCATGACTAAGGATGGCAAGTTTCGGGCCTACGCCGTGAACGCCACCCAGCTGGTTGAGCGTGCCCATGAGATCCACGACACCTGGAGTGCTTCCTCGGCTGCTTTGGGCCGGACCCTGGTCGGCACCCTTCTGCTGGCCACCGCCGGCCTGCAGGGAGAAGCCGGCATGACCGTTAAGATTCAAGGAAACGGTCCGGTTGGCTACATCGTTGCCGACGGGACGGCTAAGGGCACTGTCAAGGGCTACATGGGGAACCCGCATGTCAGCCTGCCAAGCAATGACAAGGGGAAGATTGACGTTGCCGGAGCGGTCGGCACGAAGGGCACCCTGTCCGTCACCAAGATGGCGCCCGGTGATAAGACGCCTTACACCGGTGAGGTCAACCTGGTTTCTGGTGAACTCGGTGACGACTTCACCTACTACCTGGCCCAGTCCGAACAAATCCCGTCGGCGGTTGGCCTGTCCGTCTTTGTCAATACCGACGACAGCATTGAGGTTGCCGGCGGCTTCATGATCCAGGTAATGCCGGGCGCCTCCGATGAGGAGATCAGCAAATTAGAGAAGACACTTAAGGGGTTGCCGCTTGTATCACAGATGCTTCGTGACGGCGACACTCCTGAGGACATCCTGGGCAAGATGTTCGGCGATGACCTGAAGATTCTCGACAAGATGCCGGTTCGTTACGAATGTGACTGCTCTAAGCAGCGGTTTGCCCGGGCCCTCGAGAGTATTTCGACTGATGATTTGAAGAAGTTAATCGACGAAGACCACCATGCCGAAACGGTTTGCCAATTCTGCGGCAAGAAGTATGAGTTCAGTGAAGACGAGCTCCAATTGATCTACGACAAGAAGGTTGCCGACGCGGAAGCTGACAAGGAAATTGCTGAAAAGCAGAAGAAGGATGATAAGAAGAATCAGCAGTAGTTTGCTTGGTCTGCTTTGGTCAGATGTGCTATGATAGTTGGGTTATCGGACATTAAAAATATACGGGAAGTGGCAGGCCAACCCAGTTCCCGAGAAGACAATGAGGTGAAAAAATGAAGTGGAAGATCGGTGACGTAGAAATTCCTAATCAAGTAGTAGTTGCCCCGATGGCGGGCGTGACTAACTCAGCCTTCCGGGTAATTTGCAAGGAGTTTGGCGCGGGCTACGTTGTCTGTGAGATGATCTCCGACCGGGGGATCATGTACCATAACAAGCGGACCCTGAACATGATGAACGTCGACCCAAGCGAGCACCCGATGGGGATTCAAATCTTCGGCGGGACCAAGGAAACACTGGTGGAAGCGGCTAAGTATGTTGACGAGCACACGGCTGCCGACGTGATTGACATCAACATGGGCTGTCCAGTCAATAAGGTTGTCAAGACCGATGCCGGTGCCCGTTGGCTGCTCGATCCCAACAAGGTCTACGAGATGGTGTCCTACGTGACGGACGCGGTTAAAAAGCCGGTCACGGTTAAGATGCGGACTGGTTGGGACGATAAGCACATCTACGCGGTGGAGAATGCCCTGGCGGCCGAACGTGCCGGGGCCAGTGCCATTGCCATGCACGGCCGGACCAGAAAACAGATGTATACGGGACACGCCGATTGGAATATACTAAAAGAAGTAGCTGATCATTTGACGATTCCGTTCATGGCCAATGGTGATATCCGGACGCCGGAAGATGCCAAGAAGGTTCTGGACATGACCGGGGCCACGGCTGCAATGATCGGCCGGGCTGCCATGGGGAACCCGTGGATGCTGACCCGGACGGCGCACTACCTGGAAACCGGGGAACTACTGCCGGAAGCGACGCCGGCCGAGAAGATCAAGATGGCTAAGGAACACCTGAACCGGCTGATCGATCTCAAGGGCGAGTACGTTGGTGTCCGGGAGTTCCGGGGCCTGTCGACTTACTACCTGAAGGGGATTCCGCGCTCTGCCCGGACCAAGGCGGCCCTGGTTGAGGCGGAAACGCGCGACCAGATGAACGAGATCTTTGATCGCTTTGCCGAACAGACGGCAGAGCGGGAAATGAAGCGGGCTGCACGAAAGCAAGCTCAATAAGAGGAGGAAAATTTTGTGTCACAAGAACTAGACCAGATGCGTGTTCGTCGTGAAAAGATGGAAGAGCTTAAGCAGGCGGGGATCGAGCCATTCGGCCGCCGCTTCAAGCGGGACCACCTTGCTCAACAGATTGCCGACGAATACGGCCAATTCGATAAGGAAGAATTGAACGATAAGGGTGCGATGGTAATCATCGCCGGCCGGATGACCCGGAAGCGGAGCAGCGGTAAGGCCGGCTTTGCGGACTTCGTTGACCGGACCGGGAAGATCCAGGTATACGCACGTAAAGACATGGTGGGAGACGAACAGTACCACATCTTCAAGCGGGCGGATATCGGTGACTTCCTCGGGATTGAAGGGGATGTTATCAAGACCAACACCGGTGAACTGACGGTACGGGCACACAAGATCACCTTCTTGTCCAAGGCCCTGCGCCCATTGCCAAATAAGTGGGAAGGGGTTACTGACCCTGAGACCATCTACCGGCAGCGTTACCTGGACCTGATTTCCAACCCGGAGAGCTTCAAGCGTTTCCACCAGCGGACGGCCATCATTAAGGCAGTGCGGAAGTACATGGATGATCACGGCTTCACTGAAGTTGAAACGCCAATCCTGAACACCCAGGCTGGTGGTGCCAACGCCCGGCCATTTGTTACCCACCACAACGCCTTGGACATCGACATGTACCTGCGGATTGCAACTGAATTGTACCTAAAGCGGCTAATCGTCGGTGGCTTTGAACGGGTTTACGAACTGGGCCGGATCTTCCGGAACGAGGGGATGGATCCGCACCACAACCCTGAGTTTACGACGATGGAGACCTACGCCGCATACTTCGACTTCCATGACGTCATGGATGAGACGGAAGGAATTGTCAAGGCGGCGGCTAAGGTTGTCTCTGATGATGGTCACGTTACCTACCAGGGAAAAGACATTGACCTGGCCAGCGACTTCAAGCGGGTTACGATGGTGGATGCCGTCAAGGAGAAGACGGGGATTGACTTTAGCGACCCGGCGATGACGGATGATGACGCCAAGAAGCTGGCTGACGAACACCACGTCGAATACAAGCCATTCTGGAAGAAGGGTCACATCCTGAGTGCCTTCTTCGATGAATACGTTGAAAAGACGCTGATCCAGCCAACCTTCGTCTACGAGTTCCCAGTGGAAGTTTCCCCACTGGCTAAGCGGAACGCTGACAACCCGGACATGACTGACCGGTTCGAACTCTACGTGGATGGTAGTGAGTTGGCTAACGCCTTCAGTGAACTGAACGACCCGATTGACCAGAAGCACCGTTTCGAGATGCAGGCGGAAGAAAAGGCCAATGGTAACGATGAAGCGGAACCAGTGGACCTCGATTACGTTCAGGCCCTTGAATACGGGATGCCGCCAACAGGTGGTCTTGGTATCGGGATTGACCGGTTGGTAATGCTCTTGACCGATGCAAAGTCGATTCGGGACGTGATCCTCTTCCCAACTATGCGTCCAGAAAAGGAATCCAAAAACGATTCAAAGAAAAAGAAGAATAAGTAAATGATTAGGAAAGGCACCGTACTACCGTTAGACTCGGTAATGCGGTGCTTTTTTAATTTGGAAGCACGAAGGAAAGTAATTTTCTATTGGTTTCATATGCTGGTATTGCTTCCAATAGTAATTTGTAGAATTATGTAATATTTGTTCCTAGCTAATGGGACATGGAGACCAGTTTGCAAAATATCATAATTAAATGTGATTACTTTTGATGCTTAGTTTGCGACTGATTTATATTTTGGCGAAAAATTGCTGAGTGATTTATATGATGTTTTTGAAATAATTAAATATAAGGGAGATTGAAATTAGTCGAATTTTTTGCACTTTAATTTGATTAAAATTAGTGCTTTACAGTATCAAAAAGGCTAATATCAATTTAAAGTTCGCCTATACAAAATTACGTAAAATTAATTGGGAAAGCTGTTGACATTCTATGGCAGAGCCGGTATAGTAATTACCGTTGTCAGTAGCTGTGACAGCAAGTTAAACATTTAGTTAAATTGCTTATTGACAGGTTGCCGATGACGTGATATATTATCAAAGTTGTCTGTTTGTCAGATATCAGAATTAAAAAAGTTCTTGACGTCGCAAAAGCAACGTGATAAAATAAATTTGTTAGTTAACTGCTAG
>NZ_JBJEEM010000030.1:0-14996 GCF_051873075.1 Limosilactobacillus sp.
TTCGCACACTCGCTTTGCTCGCGTGCTCAACTAGGTCTAAAGACACTAATAAAAATAAGGGACTGGAGAAAAATTTTTCTCCAGCCCCTTATTTTAACTTTCATACAGTAATCGCGGAAAAACTACAGGCTAGCTTCGCGTTGAAGCGCGCTCTTAGTGCTTTTTCCAGCTTTTTATATCAACGAATGTGCAACTTACGCCGCAGGGCTTCTGACCGTGCCCCAATGACACGGTCCGCTAACCGGTATTTAAGCGCCAGGTAAAGGTAAATAGCAACCCCCACCAGGACCCCTGGAATCAGGGAGAAGAAAGCCGTAAACCGGCCGTATGGGCTGACCAGACTCCCAATCCCCAACATCACTAGTTTGGTTAATACAAACATAATCAATGAGAAGCAGAGAATCTGGTTCGTTGGCCGGGCCATCTGGGCAAAGTGCATGTTGAACTCCATATTGAAGGAGTGCAGGATCAAGTAGTTGACCACGAACATCGAGATGCAGGTCGCCATCAATGGTCCCAAGCCCTCAAACGCCCAAATGCATGGCAGCTGGATCAGCACCTTGAGCAATAAGCCGATTCCCAGGAACTTCATCATCCGCTTATTCTCGGAAATCCCCTGCATCATTGCCGCAGCCACCGTGTAGAGCCCCATCGGGATTGACACGAAGGAGGCAAACTGGAGAACCGTAACCCCAGCTGGATCGTAACGGTAAAAGACCGTGTAGATCTGCTGAGCAACGGCTGCCATCCCCAGGGCCGCCGGAATCATCACGAAGTAGAAAAGCAACAGGACGTTTTCGATCTGCTTGCGCATTCCCTCCTGGTCATTCTGGGCCCGGGCGGTGGCCAGCAACGGAATAACTGTCGCCGCCATTGCTGAGGCCAAGGAGATCACGATCATGTAGAGCTTGTTGGCGTTGAACGAAAACAAGGCATAAAGGACCGTAACCTGGTAGTGGGTAAAGTTCCCCACCATCGACATCATCCGAGGGAAGGTAAACTGGTCGATCAACTGGTAAAGGGTGATCCCAGATTCAATTACGATGAACGGAATAGCCTGGTAGGCAATCTTAAACACCAGCCGACCGGTCGAAACTTCAGGATCCGACACGCTGTTAGCAACCAGGCCGTTCATCTCGCCGAGGTGCCTTATCCAAGCGACCCCCAGGACTAAGATGGCCCCAATCGCCCCGATGAAGGCAGCAAAGGTCGACTGCGTTACCGCTGCCACCCAGCTGCCGTGCTGGATCTTCATAATGAAGTAAGTGGCCGCCAGCATGTAGATAATTCGAAAAAGCTGCTCGACAAATTGCGACATTGCCGATGGGGCCATCCAGTTATATCCCTGCAAGAACCCCCGGGTGATCGCCATTGCCGGAATGATCAGGACCGCCCAGGCTAGCGACCGGATAACCGGAATCACGTTGGGATCCCCATTATCCATCAGTGACGCACCAAACATCATGATCGTGGCGCAGATAACTCCCATCGCCATGGCGACATACATTCCGGAATGGTACAGCCTTCGACTAACCCCGTACTGGTTAATCCCGTTATAGTGGGCCACCAATTTGGAGATCGCCGACGGAATCCCCGCGGTCGCTACCACCAAAAAGAGGTTATAGATGTTGTACCCCTGGGCAAACAACGCATTGGCTTCGTTACTGTAAGCGCCAAACCAGGTTACCCATGGAATAACGTAGAGTGCCCCCAGAATACGTGAAGCAATACTTCCGGCCGTCATCCATGCCGATCCGCTCAGCATCTTTGACCGGGCATCATTTTGCGGTGCGGTACTACTCAAATCATTATGTTCTTCATTCATGACTTGTAATATCCTACCTTCGTATTTTTTGTTGACTCAAGGAGACTTCCCCGTCCCCTAGGGTATTTTTCATAACACAATCTTAATTATTCTATCGTGAAGCGGAAACGGGTGCAATTCGTTTCCGGTTTTTTAATTTTTATTTAATATTGGTCCAGGTCCACCGTCACCAGCTGGACATTGCGATCTGGGTATTTGGCTCGTAGCTTTTCCAAGTCACTGGCCACCGGGGCTTTTTCAAAGTGGCCCAGCTTGTCGTTGATCGTGATTGCCAGGCCGAGCTTGGCAAAGTCCATTGCTTCTTCCATCGTCTTCCCCTGAGTAAAGGCCTCGGGAAGGTCCGGGAAGTCAACCTGAATTTCATCCTCTTTTGGGGTGAAAAAGGCTGGGTAGCTCACCATTTCCATTTCTTATTTCCTCCATCAATATAAAAACCGGATCGTGCCAGTCGAGCCACGGTCCGGTCCATTAATAAATCTTACTTAGCAACAATGTTAACAATCTTGTTCGGTACGACAATGACCTTCTTGATGTCCTTGCCTGCAGTGAACTTCTGGACGTGTTCGTTGGCCAGCGCCAGCTTTTGGGCTTCTTCACGGTCGAGGTCCTTGGCCATCTTGATCTTCGCCCGGACCTTGCCGTTAACCTGGACGATCATCTCAACCTCGTTTTCAACTAAGGCCTTAGGATCGTACTTCGGCCATGGCTGGTAGGCAATCGTATCGCTGATACCAAACTGGCTCCACAATTCTTCGGCCACGTGCGGCATAATTGGGGAGATCATCTTGACGAAGCCTTCCATGTACTCAACCGGCAGGTCTTCTGCCTTGTAAGCTTCGTTGACAAAGACCATCAGCTGGGAGATGGCGGTGTTGAAGTGCATCCGCTCGAAGTCCTCGGTAACCTTCTTGACCGTCTGGTTGTAGACCTTGTCCAGCTTGCCATCGTTGAAATTAGAAACCCGGTCCCGCAGGTGGTTGTTATCATCCATCAGCAGGCGCCATACCCGTTGAATCCACTTGTAGGAACCGTGCAGACCTTCTTCATCCCACGGTACGGACTCGGTCAGTGGGCCCATGAACATTTCATAGAGCCGCAGGGTATCGGCACCGTACTTTTCAACGATGTCGTCTGGGTTAACAACGTTCCCCTTGGACTTGGACATCTTTTCGTGGTTGGCACCAAGAATCATCCCCTGGTTGACCAGCTTCATGAATGGTTCCTTGGTTGGGACCAGGCCCAAGTCGTAGAGCACCTTGTGCCAGAACCGGGCGTAGAGCAGGTGCAGGACGGCGTGTTCGGCCCCACCAACGTAGAGGTCGACTGGTGACCAGTAGTCAAGGGCCTCTTTGGAAGCAAATTCCTTGTCATTATGCGGGTCAGTATAACGGAGCCAGTACCATGAAGAACCAGCCCATTGCGGCATCGTGTTGGTTTCCCGCAAACCGTGCCGGCCCTGGTCATCGTAAACATTGACCCAGTCCTTGACGTTAGCCAGCGGACTCTCACCGGTACCGGATGGCTCAATGTTATCCGTGTCCGGCAGCTTCAGTGGCAGTTCATCTTCGGGTACCAGAGTCGTCCGGCCATCGTCCCAGTGGATAACTGGGATTGGTTCACCCCAGTAACGCTGCCGACTGAAGATCCAGTCCCGCAGACGGTAGTTGACCTTCTTGTGACCGGCATCGTGTTCTTCCAGCCAATCGATCATCTTAGCCTTGGCGTCGGCAATGTTCAAGCCGTCTAAGAAGCCGGAGTTGATGTGCTTGCCATCACCGTCGAAGGCCCCTTCAGAAAGGTCAGCGCCTTCAATGATTGGCTTGATCGGCAAGTCAAACTTCTTGGCAAAGTCAAAGTCCCGCTGGTCACCGGCTGGGACTGCCATTACGGCACCAGTACCGTATGAGGCCAGGACATAATCACTGATCCAGATTGGCAGCTTTTCGCCATTAACCGGGTTAATGACGTAGGAACCGGTGAATACCCCGGTCTTATCCTTGTTCAGATCGGTCCGTTCCAGGTCAGAACGCCGTGAGGTTTCTTCCTTGTAGGCCTTGACTGCTTCGGCATGCTCAGGCGTCGTCAGTTGGTCGACCAGGTCGTTTTCTGGGGCCAGAACAACGTAGGCCGCACCGAAGAGGGTGTCGGCCCGGGTCGTGAAGACCTCGATCTTGGTATCTTCGTCACCGGCAACTGGGAAGAAGACCGAAGCACCTTCAGAACGGCCAATCCAGTTCCGTTGCATTTCCTTGACACTCTCTGGCCAGTCAACCAGGTCCAGGTCATCGATCAACCGGTCGGCGTAGGCGGTAATCTTCAATACCCACTGCTTCATTGGCTTCCGGTAAACCGGGTAGCCGCCCCGCTTGGTCTTACCGTCTTCAACCTCTTCGTTGGCCACAACGGTACCACCCATGAAGTCGGGTGCCCAGTTAACCATAATTTCACTTTCGTAGGCCAGGCCCTTCTTATAAAGCTGTTCGAAGATCCACTGGGTCCACTTGTAGTACTTCGGATCAGTCGTGTTAACTTCCCGGTCCCAATCGTAGGAGAAGCCCAGTGATTGAATCTGGTTACGGAAGTGGTTGATGTTCTGGTTGGTAAAACTCTTCGGGTTGTGCCCGGTCTTTAAGGCGTATTGTTCAGCCGGCAGACCAAAGGCGTCCCAGCCCATTGGGTGCAGAACGTTGTAACCTTGCATCCGCTTCATCCGGGACATCACATCGGTGGCCGTGTAACCCTCGGGGTGACCAACGTGCAGCCCTTGGCCGGATGGGTATGGGAACATGTCCAGTGCGTAGTACTTCTTTTGATCGGGCTTCAGCTCTGCCTTGAAGGTCTTGTTCTTCTTCCAGAACTTCTGCCACTTGTCTTCAATCGTTTTGTGATCGTAAGCCATTCTTCTTGCTCCTTTATTAAAAATCACACAGCAATCTTTTTGATCGTAATAAAAAAGTCCCGTAGAAAGTCCTTCTACGAGACGAAACTTAATCCGCGGTACCACCCGTTTTCTATGGTTTGGCCATAGCACTTGGCTCCTTAACGCGGAAAACGTCACTGCCTACTAGCTTCAGCAGTAATCAACCAGAGGAGTTCACTGGCGACGATCTCCTGCTCACAGCCCCGCAGGATCTCTGAAGATCATCATTCCAGCTACTAGTTCTATCACGATCAAAATATTTAATAAATATTTTAACAAGCCCACCTTGTGATTGCAAGGCACGCCGGGGATAATTAGCCCAAAATCTTCTTTAATTCATCAACCTTGTCCAAGTGTTCCCATGGCAGATCAACGTCGGTCCGGCCAAAGTGACCGTAAGCAGCCGTCTGCTTGTAGATTGGCCGCTTGAGGTCCAGCATCTTGATGATCCCAGCTGGCCGCAGATCAAAGACCTTGCGAACCGCCGCGATCAATTCGTCGTCGCTCTTCGTCCCCGTGCCGTAAGTGTCGATGGCAATGGAAACCGGCTCGGCAACCCCAATGGCGTAGGCCACCTGGATCTCCAGCTTCTTGGCGTAACCCGCCGCTACCAGGTTCTTGGCAATGTAACGAGCAGCGTAACTAGCGGAACGGTCAACCTTGGTAGCGTCCTTACCAGAGAAGGCACCACCACCATGGTGAGCAGCCCCGCCATAGGTATCAACGATGATCTTCCGACCAGTCAGACCGGCATCCCCTTGTGGGCCACCGATAACAAAACGGCCGGTTGGATTGATGAAGTACTTGGTCTGGTCATCCAGGTACTTGGCAGGAATAACCGCCTTGATAACCTGTTCCTTAACGTCCTTCTTGATCTGATCCAGTGAGACTTCTGGATCGTGTTGAGTACTCAAGACAACGGTATCAACCCGCAATGGCTTGTCATTTTCATCGTACTCAATCGTTACCTCAGCCTTAGCATCAGGCCGCAGGTATGGGATCGTCCCGTCCTTGCGCAGGCGGGCGATCTTTTGCATCAGCTTATGGCTCAGCATCAATGAGAGCGGCATGTATTCCGGCGTCTCGTCGGTAGCATAGCCAAACATCAGTCCCTGGTCACCGGCACCGATCTTGTCCAGCGGATCGCCGTCCCCTTCACGGGTTTCCAGTGAGTCGTCAACCCCTTGGGCAATGTCAGGTGACTGTTCGTCAATCGCGGTGATGACGGCACAGTTGTCGGCGTCAAAGCCGTACTTGCCATCGGTGTAGCCGATCTGACGGATAGTGTCCCGGACGATCTTTTGAATGTTAACGTAGGCCTTGGTAGATACTTCACCGAAGACCAGGACCAGGCCAGTCGTTACTGAAGTTTCGACGGCCACCCGGGCATCCGGGTCCTGTTCGAGCATCGCATCCAAGATCGCATCGCTGATTTGATCAGCGATCTTATCCGGGTGTCCTTCAGAGACCGATTCTGACGTGAATAAATGTTTTTCTGCCATTTTAATTTAATTCCCCCATGTTCTAGTGAAACTTTTCAATAGTTTTATAGTTGCGGTTACAAGGCATCTTCACGGCAAGCGTGAATCCTATCGGGAATTTGCTTTATAACGAGACCCATCTTAGCATAAAATCGCTGCAGGAATCAATGATCAAGTTCTAGGCGCGGGCGTTGACCAGGCCGACTGCGGTCATAAACGAGTACATGATCGTCGGCCCCACAAACTTAAAACCGTCCTTTTTAAACTGCTTTGCCATCGCCTGCGACTCAGCTGTCTGAGCCGGTAACGCCTCTCCAGGAGCCAGGATCAGTCGCCGGGGCTGATGATCCACGAATTGCCAAACGTAGTCATCGAGGGTCTGCCCGGTTTGATGCATGCGCTGAACCACCTGGGCATTCTCAATAACAGCATCGATCTTACGCCGGTTCCGGATAATCGTTTTGTCCTGGTAGAGCCGCTCAACATCCGCCGTAGTAAACGCCGCGACCCGGTCAACATCAAAGTCAGCAAAGGCCTTGTTGAAGGCTGACCGCCGTCCCCAAATCGTCCGCCAGGCCAAGCCCGCTTGAAACAATTCAAGACTCAGCATCTCAAACAATTGGCGTTCATCATGCACTGGCAGTCCCCAGTAATGATCATAATAGTCCTGCATCGCAGGCGTCTGTTCAGCCCAGGCCGGTCGTTTAATTGCACTCATTTACGATTCCTCCTTAAAAAATGATCCAGCATGGCACCGCTAGCCATCCTGGATCGCTTGTCCTTATTATATAATACGAAGATTCAGCTAATTAGCATCCTTTTGGCGGACATCCTTGAGCATTAAGGCGAGCACCAGGCCAACAAGTTCGACGGCTACCATCAAGGCAAAGACCAAGTGATACCCATGCAGGGCGGCCGCCAGATGAGTGCTGCCCCGGCCCAAGGCATTCGCGGTGCCGACCGTCAGGATGATGGTTGAAACCGCCACGCCCGCCGAACCAAGGACCTGACGGACGGTGGTGATTACCGCCGTCCCATGAGGAACTAGTTCATTCGGTAGGGCATTGGCCCCCAGCGTTACCGCCGGCATCATGACAAAGGCATTACCGCCCTCAATGACCATCGCACACAGGATCATCGCCAGTAGGCTGAGACGGCCAAGTATGAAGAAGGCCGCCAGCCAGCCGCCGATAATCATCAGCATCCCTACAATCATCGTCGGCTTGAAGCCAATCTTATCCGCCAACTTCCCGGTCAGCGGATTCAGGATACTCAAGAAGACCGCCCCGGGAACCAGGGCCATCCCCGAAACAAAGGGACTGACGTGTAATACTCCTTGGTAGTACAGTGGGAAGATAATTGTGGTTACGATTAAGGCAATGTATGAAATCGACGTCAACAGAATTGCCAGGTCGTAGTTAAAGGTCTGCATTACCCGCAGCTCCAACAATGGTTGCTCGAGGTGCAACTGCCGGTAACAAAAGGCTGCAATGGCGGCTAGACTGATCAGTAGTATCACGATGGCAGACAGCCAGTTGACGTTCTGCTTGCCGATGAGGTTTACCACGTACATGACTCCAATTAACCCAATCGACAGGATTACCGATAGCCAGTCCAGGCTGCTGGTGTGGCGGACCATGACGTCACGGATCAGTCCGGTTCCCGCCATCACAATAATCACGGTGATCACCAGCATGAAGAGGATAAACAGGCTCTTCCAGTCAAAGAACTTCAACACAATTCCGGAAACAATCGGGCCACAAGCCAGGGCTGATCCCATCACCAGACCGGCAACCCCCATGACTGTCCCCCGCTTTTCCTTTGGGGTAATCTCCAGCAGGACGGACTGGTAGGACGGGAAGAGGACCCCCACCGCGAAGGCCTCCATCGCCCGACCAATCATCATGAACCAGAAGCCGCCAGCGCCCCAACTAGCCGGAGTCAAGATGATCATCAATGACCCAACGTCAAACAGGGCCAGTGCCCCCATGAACATGGTTTTGAAGTTGAGGTTGTTCAGCATCCAGGGACTGATCGGCATGCTGACACACATGACAAGCATGAATCCGGTCGTCAGCCATTGGACGGTCGAGGCTGAGATACCAAAAGCATTCATCAGGGTCGGATACGCCGTCGACAGCGATGATTGACTGATCGACATTGTAAACGTCCCAACTAACAAGGTAAAAATGAACCAAAAGCGACTGTATGAACGGCCGTTTTGATCAATACTCTTCTCCATTTCTTATCACCCTTCTTTAGAATAATTATCAACTAGCCAACGAACATTATATATTTTGCTTTCACGATTGTAAATGATATAATATTGGTAATTTATAACTGTTGTAAGAAAGGAGAGATGTTCATGGCAGAGGCTGAGTTTGACCACGCCATTTCGGTTTTGCGGTCTAATAAGGTGCGGCTCACCCCCCAGCGAAAGCTGATTCTGGAGTATTTGATCAACCATCATACCCACCCGAGCGTGGAGATGATCTATAACGACCTCAAGGGCAGTGTTGACAACATTAGTATGGCAACCGTCTACAATACCTTAAAACTGTTTGTCGATTATAACTTTGTCATCGAGCTAAAGAACGGTGACGGCAGTACCCATTTCGACTACTTCGGGCACCCGCACTACCACATCGTCTGTGATAACTGTGGCAAAATTTCCGATGTCTTTGATGAACATTTTCCAGAAATCACGAAGGAACTGCAGGCGATGTCGCGGGAAAAGACCGGCTACCTGGTAACCGGCTGCCACATCGAGGTCCACGGGATCTGTCCCGACTGCCAACGCAAGCTCCACTTAAATAACCACTAAGTTCAAAACGGTCCAGCACCCCACGTTACGGAATGCTGGACCGTTTTGTTTAATCATTTGCATTGTTATATTTAGGCTGACTCAGTGAAGCTACCCCAAGGATCGCAAACCAAACCAGTGTCAGGATCAAGGCCTCCAGTGTCTGTCGTTCCAGACACAGGACCACCATGACGAAGGCCAGGAAAGCTAAAACGATGTAGTCGGTCACCGGGGCCCCCGGCATCTTAAACGTCCGCTCATCAGGATGAAGGCGAATGTAGCGCAGGTGGGCCATAATAATCGCCGCCCAAATAAAGAGGAAACTGGTCGTGGCAATACTGGAGATAAAGGTGAAGACTTCTCCAGGCATGACCAGGTTCAAAATCGCGGCTAACCCGATCACCAGTGATGAGATCACGACGGCCCGGGCCGGAACCGCCCGCTTGGACAGCCGGCTAATCTGGCGAATTGCTGGCCGGTGAGCATTAGACGTCAGCTCAGCCAGCATCCGGCCGGTCGTGTAGATCGAGCTGTTGCAGGCCGAGGCCGCTGCCGTGATGACCACGAAGTTGACGATGCTGGCCGCCCCACGCAGACCTACGTCACGAAAGACCAGGACAAAGGGACTGTTGTCCGGGGACAGGTGGTTCCATGGGTAGATGCACATGATCACCGCCAAGGCACCGATGTAGAAGAGCAGTATTCGAATGGGAATCCCGTTAATTGCCCGTGGGATTACTTTCCGCGGGTTTTCGGCCTCCGCTGCGGTGACCCCGACCATCTCAATGCCAACAAAGGCAAACACCACCATCTGGAAAGACCGGGCAAAGCCACCCAGGCCCGTCGCGAAGAAGCCGTGGTAGCGAACCAAGTTCATGGGTGAAGCGACGTAACCATCAGCGGTCTTAAACTGCAGGACCATCATCAAGATCCCGACCGCCACTAGGACAACAATCGCCAGAATCTTAATCAGGGCAAACCAGAATTCGATCTCCCCAAACACGTTCACGGTGATCAGGTTCAGACACAAGAAGATGACCAGTGTAATCACCCCAGGAATCCACTGGGGAACGTGGGGCAGCCAAATCTGAATGTACAACCCCACCGCCGTGATTTCAGCCATGGCCAGTGCCAGCCAGCAGGCCCAATAAGCCCAACCGGCAACAAAGCTCACCCGGGGACCTAGGTAGTCACGGATCGCCTCCATAAATGACCGGTAATGCAGGTTTGACAGCAGGAGTTCCCCGAGGGCCCGCATAATCCCAAAACAAATAATTCCGGTAATCAAATAGGCCAGCAAAATAGCCGGGCCGGCCTCTCGAATGGCCTTTCCAGAACCAAGAAACAGACCGGTCCCAATTGTTCCCCCGAGGGCCATCAGCTCGATGTGCCGGCTCTTGAGGCGCCGATTCATCTGCTGCTTCTTTTCCATTTTAATCACTCCAATATTAAAAGCGGACCACTGGCTACAAATCTGGTCCACCTTGAGATATAATAACGAACTGCTGAAACTATATTGTATAACACTTTTCTCACTTAGGAGTGATTTTATTTTGTATGCCTGGATTCCATTCGTCACCTACTTTATTTTTATCTTGCTGGTCTTCTTCCATTCCCGCAGCTGGCAGCGATTTCCTGACTGGGGGACACGGCTGACCATCATCTCATTTTTAGTCTACATTATAGCGGTGCTGTGGCTATGCCTGACTCCCGCCCACTTTGACATTCCATCAACACAAAAAATTCTTTTCCACTTCCATGGGATCCCCTACAACGCCATCCCCTTTCAGGGATTTAGCATTGAGTACGTTTTGAACATTGTAATGACCTTCCCACTAGGGGTCTACCTCTACCTCTTCAACTACCGGATGCCCTTTGAGCGGGTCATCCTCGTTGGCTTTTGTTTCAGCCTCTTTATCGAATCTAATCAGTTTATCTGGGACTACTTTCTCAACCTGCAACGGCTGGCCGACGTTGACGATCTGATCACCAATACCCTTGGAGCAATCATTGGTTTTTCATTAATGATCATCCTTTACCAGAATGGTTGGCAAAAATTTTTGCAACGATTTATGATCATTCGACATTAGATTTGTTAAACTAAGTATTTGAGGTGATGAGAATGATTTCAAACGAACAACGGGCACATGACATTGCAATCGCCCTGATGAAGGACAACGATAAGGACTTAAAGCCAATCGATGCCTACCATCAATATGTCAACTACCTTCTCCCAATCCTCCGGGAAATCAATAAGGACTTCCCCCACGGTATCAAGGAAAATCCCTGATTAAATACCCAGCAGCGCGACGATTGTCTTGCTACTGGGCTTTTTAATTCGGAAGGTTATTGTTTCCTTGGACCAATTGAATTATGATGGTAAACGTAATTTGAGGAAGGAGTGGTTACATTGTTCACTGAACAAAAACGGGGCTTTGACTGGTTCAGTCTGATCGTCGGTATCCTGTTCATTTTGGCGGGGCTGGCATCATTCATGCACCCAGATAAGACCCTGCACTTTTTAACAATTTTAGTCGGTATTGCCTTTATTCTTCGGGGAATCTATGAATTATGGTTCCGTCAATTCGTTAACCGCACGCTTAACGAAAGCACCGGTTGGATCATTTTCACTGCCATCCTTGATATCATCCTGGGAATCCTCGTCCTGGTCTACCCTGGCTTGGGGGCCTTATACATCGCCATCTTGTTTGCCATCTGGTTCATCATCGATTCCATCATGGAAATCAAGGCAGCCAAGTTATTCAAGTCCTTCCACAGAGGATACGCAACCTGGCTAGTTATCCTGGGCGTCATCAGTATTATCATGGGAATCATCCTGCTCTTTAGTCCAATGCTTTCTGCCATGACGATTGTCTGTTTGATCTCGGTCATGCTGATGGTCTTCGGGATTATGCACGTTATCCAAGCATTCTAAGCGGGAAAGGGCACCAAGCACTTTGACGTGAAATTAGCCTATAGTTTGCCGCGATTACTTTAAAAACTAATAAGGGGCTGGAGGGAAATTTTCCTCCAGCCCCTTATTAGTTATGGATTTGGAAATTAGTCGATATCAATCCGGCTATCGCTGTCGTCACTAGCCTGCATCTTTGGCAATTCCAAAGTGAGAACCCCGTTTTCGTAGTGGGCCGTTACCTTGGTACGGTCAACATCCGGGAGACGGTATTGACGGCTCATCTGACCGTAACGCCGTTCACTGTGCAGAAGGTTACCCTGCTTATCACTCTCGTCGGAGAAGGTGTCCCGGTGACCAGTAACGGACAAGATGTTGTTAGCGTAGTTGATGTGAATATCCTTCTTGTCAAAGCCTGGCATATCAATCTTAACTTGGTAGGCCTTGTCGTCTTCAGCGACATCGGTCTTCATGTGATCAGCTGCTGGTGTTAGGTCAGAGAAGAAATCATCATTCATCCAATCACGCATGTTCATCAAGTTATCGAATAAGTTACCACGACGTTGAATTTCATTAGCCATAATTGATTCTTCCTTTCTGATTACCTTGATCTTGATTACACTTACTATCTTAATCGCACCAATGGAAAATACAATAGTAAATTAGCACTTAATTGCTTTAAGTGCTAATTTTTATTTGACCAATGTTGACCAAGCGCGCAGTTCTTACTATCGCAAGCGATTTACGTTTCGATTTTTCAGCTATCCACAAGCAAAAAATTACAATTATTTAGCTACATATGAAAATTAAATCATATCTTGACACTAAAAACCGCCTCAACAGGTGAGACGGCCAAAAAATTATTTAGTTCAGTTCCTTTTAGTACCAACCATGTGATTGCCAGAAGGACTGTGCGGCAGACCAGGAGCCGTAACGGCTCGCAACGTATTGGTCAGCAACCCGTTCCTGATTGGCAGCAGAGTAGTCACCGTTCAGGTAAGATGCGGAAAGTTGGTACTTACCAATGTACTGGCCATTGGTAGCGGTGTAGCTACCACCAGATTCGCGAGCAGCAATCCAAGCCTTAGCGGCAGCATCGTTGCCGGATACACTGGAGCTGTAGCTAGTAGTATTAGTTGCGGCAGCGGTTTGTGCTTGGGTAGCTGCCGTGGATGTTGGTTGAGCAGTTGCCTGACTAGCCTGAGACTGAGTCTGAGTTGCAGTGTTTTGGCTAGTAGCACTTGGCAGGGTCGCTACCTGTTGAGCAGTTGCGGGGGCAACTTCCCCATCGTCCTTGATCACTAACTTTTGACCAACGTAGATGACGTTCTTGTCAGCAATTTGGTTGTTAGAAGCCAGTGTATCAACGAAGGTTAAATCATGGCCTAATTTGTAAGAAATCCCAGAAAGGGTGTCACCTGCCTGCACCGTGTAAATTGAGTCGGCGTTGGCAGTGGTTGCAGTAGCAACGGTTCCCAGTGCAACGGCACCGGCAATGGCTGCTGTAATCTTGGCGGCTTTCTTAGATAACTTCATTAAAAATCAATCCATCCTTTGTACTTTTAGTATTGTAACCAGCAGTGCTGATTCCTTTGATGATTAACACTATACACGATTGTCGTTACGGACGGGTTACCGGGAGTTATCATTTTCCGTCATATCTGTAAAGTCACTGTAATATAACGTTTTACCAAGGCTTATCAATATTGATGGCATTCAGGATGATCTTCTGTCGTTGCCGATTATCCTTACGGTGAAGCCGCCGTGTCTGGTAACCAGCCACCATTGCCTCCTGCTCCGGCGTCTGGGGTACAACCTGATCATATTCGATCTGCTTGTTTGGGTCTTGAATCACGTAGGTCATGAAGCAGGTAAAGCCAAGAAAACGTTCACCGGTCATCAGGTGCTCGCCAATCACCTTAACGAAGACTTCAAGGGACCGCCGGCCAACACCCGTGACATAGGCCTCCATACACATGGAATCTTGGAGCTTGAAAGGCCGCAGAAACTGAACATGGTCCATTGCGGCCGTGACGACGACGGACCGGGTCACCCGCATCGCCGCCACTGAAGCCTCCCCATCAACCAGCTTGAGGATCTGACCACCAAAAACTGTGCCGTGTTCATTTAAGTCCGCATTGAAAACCCGGTGAAGTGAAACGGACAGCGTGTCATTACATTTTATTTCCATAGTTAAACCCCTTACATTGTGATGATGCTAATATTTTAGCACATTTTTAACTGGCGATATTTTTTCAGTATTGAGAAATTCTTCTCATATTTTTTAATTTTATTTTCATTTTACTCTAAAAATAAACTATAATAGGTGGCAAGGTAAAAGATGAAAGGATTGATGGTAACGATGACGGAAAACAGTCAAAAGATTCAAACTAGGGCCCTCTATGTCAACCTTGACCGGGGCGTTGCGACGCTTAACCTTAGTGAAGCCTATTACAATGACATTTATTCACTGATCAACAGTGATGAATTGCTTGATATTGTTAAGCTTTACCTAAGCTCACGCAATCCAGACTTTGACGATGATGCATTTGACAATGCTAATCCAGAAGAATACGTCGAAGTTCTCAAGAAGATCTTAGTTAACGACGGCAGTGCCTATGATAACTACGATCCAAAAGAAATCCTGGCAAGTATTGAGGCCCTCTACTCGTTCTACCGTTCATTACTGCGGGTTTCTGTTATTAACTACAACAACAGCAAGATTGCCGGTAATGAGTTCAAGATGATCGATACTCACCTAAACGAACTTGTCCGTAAGCTCTACCGGGTAATTGAGGAAAAGTTGCAAGGATTCACCAACCGGACCTATCGGCAAGTCAACGCCGCTACTAACGCCTCCATGCTGGTTCAGCCACATAACTGGCCAATTCCAGAAGGTTACGAAGAACTCCGCGACATCGACTTCATCAACACGGTTATGCTTCGTCCACCAATGATGATGCACACCAAGAGCAACAAGCGTGAAGGGGTCTTCTCCGCGGTCGAAGAAAACCCAATCAAGCGTTTCCACGGTCAAAAGGGTCAATGGTACTGCT
>NZ_JBJEEM010000031.1:0-2865 GCF_051873075.1 Limosilactobacillus sp.
ACCACTATTTTTCATCCCCTTTCCCCTTTGAATAGATTTGCTCATCATAATGGAGCCACGTGCGCTCCACCCGGTAGTAAATAATCCACTGGCAAACAAACAGAACTAGGACAAGGACGAAGAAAAGGGCGGTAACGATCATCGCCAGCCAGAAGAACCAATTAACCATTTACGTCCGCCCCCTTCATGTATTCCACAATCAGGTCGGTCTCCATGTCCCGGTCGATGTGGCGCATAACGTCTTCAAATTCCGGGAACTTGTCAGCATTATCTTTGGTGATTCGCTTAGCACCCCATTTAAACTGCGGTGTTGCCTGGCCAACCCGTAATTGTTTTAGCCCTTCACGAGTCAGTTGATTACGGTAGTCGTAGGTTTGCTTGGTTAAATTAAATGAGATGATCAGAAAGGTCCCATGACCAATGTAGTAAAGTGATTCGGCGGGAAGCCGGTTATTCTTCAGGATCTTGGCGACCTCGCGCAGAGTTCGGTTGTATTCTCGGCTATGAAACTGGCGAATTTGCCGATTATGTGACCAATGAATGGCCGTAGCATAAAGCCACTGGTCCTCATGCGGGTCTTCCAAGATGAACTGCCGTGCCTTTTGGTAAATTTTCTGTGCATTATACCTTGTCTGCAGTTTGGTAACCTGGTCATAGTGTTCAACATAGCTATTAATCTCAGCACGGTTGCGATCGATCCATCCCCAGCCGGAAAGCAGGTAACGACTGAGGGAACTTAAACTGGCACAAATCGGGAAGGCCAGCAGTAGGCTGATCTTGAACGGGAGTGTCATCACAACATATCCCATCATCAGCAGCGCACTCCCAATGGTGGTTAGCCCAATAATCAACCAGGTCAATAGGATACTGGGGATTAAATCCCCGGCCGCAGTACCCAAAAGGATTAGGACAAGCATAGCCGTGGATGCGGTGGTCGAGTACTTCCCGGCCCACCACATCAAAATCGCGATTAGTGCTCCCATTAGGAAAAGAACAGTCAGGCCAATTTCAACTAGGTGTCGTCGTATCAATTCTTACATCTCCTTTGCTTTTTCGTTGAACAATTCTGTCAAAACGGTAAGGTACAGATAAAAATTTCCGCAATAAAATATTATACTATCTCTTCTATTATTAAGTTCTAATTATGCTACAATAACTGATATTTTTGTTGCGAAAGTTTCTCTACTTTTGCTATGATAAAAATATATATTAAAGAATGGATAGGGGAGATTCTTATGAAGAGCAAGACGGTTTATTTCTGTGCTGGCTGGTTTACTGACAAGCAAAACAAGGCGTACGAGCAGGCAATGAAGGCGATCGAGGACAACCCAACGATTGACGTGGAGAATTCATACGTTCCGCTTCAGCACCAGTACAAGGGACTGCGGGTCGACGAACACCCGGAACTCTTGAAAGACAAGGAATGGGCAACCGCCACCTACAATGGTGACCGGGTAGGGATTGAAAGCTCAGACATGCTCCTAGCCATTTATGTTCCAGAGGAAGAAGACGTTGGAATGGGGGTCGAACTGGGGATGGCCCGAGCCCTCGGCAAGTACATCATGGTAGTGATTCCTGACGAAGATTACGGCAAGTCTATCAACCTGATGAGTTGGGGAATCGCGGACAACTTCATCAAGATGTCCGAATTGGCAAAATACGACTTTAACAAGCCAAGTTACAACTTCTACGACGGAGCAGTATATTAAGTGCATAAAAAGGCATCACATGTTGGCGAAGATCGCCCGTGTGATGCCTTTTTTCATTACTATTACTTATTTTAGCTGGGGGTGGGGAAGGGCAAAAAGTTGCTCTAACTCGTACAGTAATCCATCATGGTTGTTATCGTAGCTGGTAACCCGGTCGGCCACCGCCAAGAGGTCGGTAGTGGCGTTTTTCATTGCGTAGCCGCAGCCGGCATGTTGAATCATTTCGAGGTCATTGGCGGTATCCCCGAACGCAACTAGGTCACTCATCCTGCCACCAAGTTGATTGATTAATCGGTCAAGACTAACGGCCTTATTAACACCCGCCGGCAGGACATCGATCCCAAAGGAGCCGCTGTATGTTGCATGGACCTGAGGAAAGCTTTTATTAATCTGGCCTACTTGGTCCATGATCCTATCTAGGGCCGGTCGCTGCTTGAACCAGTTAAGGTTAAAATTAAAGATCGGTTCGTTTATCTCTGCCAAGTCCCCAAAGTAGGCATGGTGGGGATAATAAGGTACGGGGATATCTTTGTACTGACGGGGGATGAACGTCCGGGTAGCGCCGGAAAATGAAAATAGGTCGGGCTGTGTTTGGAGCGTCCGTTCCCAGGTTAACAGGTGTGCGAGAGTTGAACGATCATGCACCCGGCTAAACTCTTCATGACCAGCACGAATGATTCGACCGCCATTTTCCGCCACATAGTTTTTGACCAGCGGGCTAGCGGCAAAAATGGCATGAAGTGCATCAAGACTGTTGCCGCTCGCCACAATAAAATGAATCCCCTTAGCAGTCAATTGCCGAAGAATATTATTAAAGCGACTGACATCGTAATGGTCATTGTTATCGAGCAGCGTCCCATCAACATCTATCGCCACAAATTGCCATTTTTTCATTTAGAAAAGCTCCTTTATTAATTATTACCATTTTAGCAGAGACGCGTTATAATTAGTATTGTATGAAGCGTCCTTAGTGTAAAGGATAGCACATGAGATTTCGGTCCTCATGATCCGGGTTCAATCCCCGGGGGACGCATTCTGGAAGAATTGTGAGAAACAACAAAAAGCCCACAAACGTTGCTATATTAACGTTTGTGGGCTTTTTGGTTATTTTTAGAAAACGTCTAAAAACGTAAGAAATTGTAACTTCTGCACACAT
>NZ_JBJEEM010000032.1:0-2804 GCF_051873075.1 Limosilactobacillus sp.
CCAATGTAGAACTTCAGCTTTGGTTCCGTCCCGGATGGCCGGATGGCGATCCAGGTCTCATCGTCCAAAACATAACGCAGGACGTTGGATTCTGGAATGCCCAATTCGCTGACCTTGCCATCGGCCGTCGTCTTGGTCCCCTTGGAGAAGTCTTCAGTGACTTCTACCTTATGGCCGGCGAAGTCTTCTGGTGCTTCTTCACGGAACTTCTTCATCAGGCCTTGGATCTTGGCCGGGCCATCAACCCCGGCGTAGGTGTTGGCGATCGTCTTTTCACGGAAGTAGCCGTACTTCTTGAAGAGTTCTTGCAGGCCATCGTACAGGGTCATGTTCCGGCTCCGGTAGTAAGCCGCTACCTCAGCCAGCAGGGTCAGGGATTGGATGGCATCCTTGTCCCGGACGAATGGCTTGACCAGGTAGCCATAACTCTCTTCGAAACCAAACATGAAGGTGTGGTCAGCCTTGCCGGTTTCGTACTGGTGAATCTGGTCCGCGATCCACTTGAACCCGGTCAGGACGTTGATCATTGATACCCCGTAGCTTTCGGCAATCTTAGCAGCAAAGTTCGTGGAAACGATGGACTTAACTGCCGCCGCATTCTTTGGCAGGGTACCCGCCTGCTTGTGAGCTTCCAGGATGTAGTGGAGCATGATGGAGGCAATCTGGTTCCCCGTCAGCAGTTGGTATTCACCATTTGGCTGACGCACAGCACAGCCCAGCCGGTCGGCATCCGGGTCGGTAGCGATCAGGACATCGGCATCAATCTGCTTACCGAGCTTGATTGACCGGACGAAGGCCTCTGGGAATTCTGGATTCGGGTGTTCCAGACCAGGGAAGTCCCCGTTTGGTTGGGCCTCGGTTGGTTCAATCGTAAAGTTGGTGAAGCCGGCTTGGCGCAGGGCTCGTTCGCCCAGCATCCGACCAGTCCCGCAGAGTGGCGTGAAGACAAACTTCATGTCCTTACCATATTCCTTGGCCAGTTCAGGGTTAACCGTAACTTCCTTGGCGTGTTGCAGGTAGGCGTGATCGACGTCCTCGCCCATGACCGTTTCCAGGCCGCTGTTGAGCATTTCCTGTTCATCGGCCAGCTTGATGTCGAAGATGTCCTTGATCTTACGGATGTAGCCGGTCATCATGTCGGATTCCTTTGGCGGCATCTGACCACCGTCTTCACCGTAGATCTTGTAACCATTGTATTCCTTTGGGTTGTGACTAGCCGTGATCATGATTCCGGCGTAGGTGTGGTTGTCACGAACGGCAAAGGACAGTTCTGGCGTTGGCCGCACATTGTCGTAAATGTAGACCTTAATGCCGTGGGCACCGAGGACCCGGGCAGAATCATGGGCAAATTGGTAAGAGTGGTGCCGGGAGTCATAACCAATGGCAACCCCGCGCTTCTTAATGTCGTCGCCCAGGGAATCCATCAGGGTTGCTAACCCTTCAGTTGCCTGCCGAACAGTGTAAATGTTCATCCGGTTGATCCCTGGTCCCATCAGGCCACGCATCCCCGCCGTTCCGAATGACAGGGGGCCATAAAAGGCATCCTCAATTTCCTTATCATCGGTCATGGCGTCTAATTCTTGCTTCAGCTTCGGATCGAGATCCGTCCGTTCCTTCCAAACTTGATAGGTATCTTTCCAGCTCACAGTGAAGTCTCCTTTACTCTTTTCTCTGCTGTCTAGTATACCGCAGATTACTTTTAATGGGAAAGTTTACCAATTGTTTTACTAAACTTTTACCAGACTAAAAAAGGCGGCCATGGCAAGATCCATGGCCGTCGCAATATTACTTGGCGCTGTTGAGATATTGGTAAACCTGCTGGCCGGCGATGGCCCCATCACCAACCGCCGTAGCGATTTGCCGCAGCGGAGTTTCCCGGACGTCCCCGATCGCAAAGATACCGGGAACACTGGTCCGCATTTGGGTGTCGGTCTTGACCCAGCCCTGGTCATCCAAGATTCCCAGGTCTTTGAAGGCGTTGGTCATCGGCACACTGCCGACGTAGATGAAGACCCCGTCAGCGGCCAACTCGCCGTCTTTTCCGGTAGCATTGTTGTGGGTCTTGACCCCGCTGACCTTGACATCGTCGCCCACGATTTCGGTGACGCTGGTGTTGTAGACAAACTCCATCTTGTCATTCTTGGCGGCCTCGTCTTGCAACAACGGTTGGGCCCGCAGGTGGTCACCGCGCACGAGGACCGTGACCTTGGAAGCCAGCTGCGTCAGGTACATCCCTTCTTCGACCGCGGAATCCCCGCCGCCGACCACTACCAGGTGGAGGCCCTTAAAGAAGGCCCCATCGCAGACCGCACAGTAGGAGACGCCCTTGCCGCCGAACTCTTCCTCTCCGGGAACGTTGAGGTGGCGCTGGGTCGAACCGGTAGCAATCACTACCGCCTTGGCAACATAGGTATCGCCCATGTCGGTGGTGATTTCCTTCGTGGCGCCCTTATCGACCAGCTTGGTGACGGTCCCGTAGGCGTATTCGGCCCCGAACTGGGTGGCCCCGTCATACATCTGCTTGGCCAGTTCCGGCCCCTGGACACTCTTAAAACCCGTGTAGTTCTCAATGGTGGCCGTGTTGTTCAGGTTGCCGCCGTAGATCCCCCGGTCCAGCATCACCACGGACAGGTTTGCCCGGGAAGCATACATTGCCGCCGTCATCCCGCCAGGACCGGCCCCGATTACCACCACGTCATAATTCTTCGTTTCTGCCATTTACGATTCCTCCCGTCAGCAGTCAGTTATTACCCCCATCATACCGATTCCAGGCCGCTTTGTCTATCGTTTTGCTTACTTATAAT
>NZ_JBJEEM010000033.1:0-14233 GCF_051873075.1 Limosilactobacillus sp.
TGATCCCAATCGTCACGACTGCGGGTATTTTGTTATAAATGAATAATTGCTAAATCTTAATTTAGATTATTGTTGGGGTTTACCACCTACAAACATCCCGGCAGCAGAAGCTATAATAATTCCAACAAAACTTACAACAGCAATCATGTTACTTAAAGCTGACATCATGGTAAACACCCTTCCTTTTCAAAAAAACTTATTATCTTTCAACACCTTTATTATAGCAAGCTTCTTCCATAACGCTGATAATAATTGGCTAATTTTTTAATAAGCAAAAATAGAACAGAACTTATTAAATGCTTAGCAATGGTTAATGATTTATCATAATGTTCTCTAAAGAGCCATTCAAAGAATTTTAGCTGGCTTTGGAATAGTGAACGATTATTGAATTAATCATCAAAAGCTTCACTTTTTCTTAAAGAATTTATCTTTTTCGTAATTAAATATCAACGAATAATAAAAAGGCCGGTTTCTCATCGGCCTTTTGGGAGTTTATTAAATTCTAATCGAAGAAGTCACGGGCGATTTGCTTGTAGGCTTTGATCGCAGCCAGGTAACTTGGAATGGTTGTGCATTCATCGGTTTGGTGAGCCATGTCCCAAGAGTCACAGCCCAGCACCACGACGGGCAGGTCCGGGTTCTTGAGCGTGAAGACGCTGGCGTCGGTGGCCCCGTTGATGGTGATTAGTTTTACGTCATTCGGGTAGTTTCGCTGGGCGGCATGAAGGGCCAGTTGAACGAAGTCGTTGTCCGGCTCGGTAATGACCGGCTCGAAGCTCTGGGTAATCTTTAATTCCAGCTGGAAGGGGGTCTGGTGGTTGATCAGTTCCACTAGGTCGGTCAGTCGTTGGGTGACCTGCTGGTTGTCAAAGACCGCGCTTGGCCGGATGTTACCGAAGAGCTGGGCGAGGTCAGGAATAGTGTTGGCCTGCTTGCCGCCCTCGATGATGGTGATGCAGTGCTGAATCTTGCCCAGGTATTGATCCGTGTCCACGTCATCAAAGAGGTGTCGTTCTTGTTCAATAAAGTGAAGAAGGCCATCGATGGCGTTGATTCCCTGGTCAGGATGGGAACTGTGGACCGATTTGCCGCTACTGGTGATTCGGTAAGTCAGGCTGCCGGAATGGGCGAACACCACGTTGCCGCCGGTCGGCTCACCGACTACCAGGGCGTCGAGGTCATCAACCGCGCCTTGCTTTTCCAATCGCCAGGCCCCGGGAGTCCCCAGCTCCTCACCAGAGGTTGCGAGAAATTTAAGGGTCCCGGATGGCTGGTAGCCAGCTTCCTTTAATTCAATCAGGGCAATGGCTTGGGCAGCGAGGCCGCTCTTCATATCGGCGGCGCCCCGGCCGTAAATGTGGCCGCTGACCACTTCGCCGCCGAAGGGATCATGTTGCCAGCGCTCGGGGTTCGGGACCGCCACCGTGTCTTGGTGGCCGGTAAAGCCGAGGACTCGTGAATCGGCCCCGGTGCCGATCTGGGCAATTAAGTTGGCGCGCCGGTCGCCAAAGGCATCGACGGTGACGTCAATGCCGTGGGCAAGCAACAGTTTCTGCAGGTAATCTGCCACCGCCACTTCATTGCCGTTGACGGAGTGGATTCTAATCAGGTCTTGCAGGACCTGGATCTGTTCGTTGGTTTCCATAGTAGCAGGCCTCCTTTTGGGGGTGGGTGAATGGGCTAACGAGTCTGATGATCAAGCTTCTTGGCGATGAAGTCACCGACCACTTGGATAATCAGGACAAAAAGCAAAACGAGCAGGGTGGCGACCAAGGTCACGTCGTTGTTGAAACGGTTGTAACCGTAAGAGATGGCGGTGTTCCCGAGGCCACCGGCACCAATGGCACCAGCCATGGCGGTCAGACCGACCAGGCTGATCAGGGTTACTGTGGAGACCCGGGTCAGCTCGGAACGGGCCTCGCGCAGGTAGACATCCTTGATGATGTCCCAGTTGGTAGCCCCGATGGCTTCGGCGGCCTCAATCTTGCCGTGGTCGACACTCTCTAAAGCGACTTGCACCTGCCGGGCGTAGAAGCCGAACACCCCGATGGTCAGTGGGACCAGGGCCGCCGTCGTCCCAATCTGGGTCCCAACTAATAGCTGGGTGAATGGGGCGATGAAGGCCAACAGGATGATGAACGGAATGGCCCGGAAGATTGAGACAATTTTATCACAGACGTTGAACCAAAATCTATTTTCAAGGATGCCGCCGGGTTCGGTAACCACTAGGGCCACTCCGAAGAGGAGACCGAGAATGCCGCCGAAAATTGCCGGCCAGAAGGTCATGTAGATGGTTTGCACGATTGAGGTTCCCCAACCATTGTCGCCACCCCAGCCAAGCTGAATCACGTTTGGTAAAAGCTTACTCATTCCAAATCCTCCTATCATCAATCTTTGTTACGGTTACGTTGCTTTGTTTAAGAAATTCGACAGCCTGTTCACGTTGCTTAGAGTCGCCCTTGACGACGATGAACAGGGTCCCGACCGGCTGACCGCTGAGGACCTCGACATTCCCGTAGAGGATGCTGGCCTCGACGTTAAGCCGCTTGTAAAGCTCGACGATGATCGACTGGGTCACGTTGTTGCCGTTGTAGACTAGCTGGAAGAGCTCTTCGTCGTCATCGAGGTGGTCGAGGTTGAAGGCCTTGAGGGTGTCGATGGCCGCCAGAGAGCCGCCGACAAACTGGCGGGTCAGCTCTTCCTTTGGCCGCAGGAAGACGTCTTGCAGGGCGCCATGCTCAATGATCTTACCGTGTTCCATCACGGCAATCTTGTTGGCGACCCGCTTGACGGCGTCCATCTCGTGGGTGATCAAGACAACGGTCAGTCCGATCTTTTGGTTGAGGCTCTTCAATAAGTCAAGGATCTGGTTGGTGTTCTGGGGATCCAGGGCGGAGGTGGCCTCATCGGAGATCAGGATTTTCGGGTCGTTGGCCAGGGCCCGGGCAATGGAAACCCGTTGCTGTTCACCACCGGAAAGCTGGACCGGGTAGAAGTCGGCCTTGTCCTTGAGCCCCACCAGGTCGAGCAACTCCAGGGCCTTTTTCTCCTGGGCGTCGTCATCGAGATCACTGTGTTTCAGGGCAAACAGGATGTTTTCAATCACCGACGTCTCGTTGAGCAGGTTGAAGTGCTGGAAGATCATCCCGATCTTACGCCGCTTGCTCTGCAGTTCCTTGTTGGAAACCTGTTGGCGGTGGTCACTGAAGAAAACATCGCCATCGACGGTGACGGTGCCGTCCGTTGGCTTCTGCAAGAGGTTGATTGTCCGGACCAGGGTGGACTTCCCGGCACCAGAATAGCCAACGATCCCGTAGATGTCACCGGGCTCAATCTCAAGGGAAACGTCTTGAACGGCGTGAACCACTTTCTTACCTTGTTTAAAGGTGACGTTAATGTCTTGTAAGTTAATGATTGGATCTGCCATACAAAGTCCTCCCGTTACTTATTGAAGTTCAGGTCCCAGGCTGGTAATTCAGCGGTTCCGTAGTGCTTCTTGATGAATTGCTTAGTCTTTTCGGTTTGGTAAGCCTTAACGACATCTTGGTAAATCTTGTTGTTCTTGTTGCTCTTCTTGGCTGCGATGATGTTGACCCATTGCTCGGAGTCCTTGTTGATTGGTTCAACGTAGATGGCGGACTTGTAGTTGATGCCGGCAGCTTGAGCGTAGTTGGTGTTGACAACCGCGGCGTCGACGTCCTTCAGTGAGCGGGCAGTTTGTTCGGCGGCTAGTTCCTTAAACTGGATGTGCTTCGGGTTCTTGGCAACCGAGTTAGCACTGGCCAACGTGGTTCCCTTCTTGAGGGTGATCAGGCCGGCATTCTTTAAGGCAAACAGGGCCCGGGATTCGTTGGTAGCGTCGTTTGGTACGGCCACCGTCGCGTTGTCCGGCAGGTCTTTTAAGCTCTTGTACTTTTGTGAGTAGACCCGGATTGGGGTGATGTAGGTGTCACCGATGGAAACGATGTCGGTGTGGTGGGCCTTATTCCAGCTCCGCAAGAACAGCTTGTGCTGGAAGGCGTTCAGGTCAATATCACCATTTTCCAGAGCCTTGTTTGGCTGGTTGTAATCGGTGAAGTCCTTAGTCTTGACCGTGACGTGGTACTTGTCCTTAGCGGTCTTGGTGACGGATTGCCATAACTTGGCCTCGTTCTTGTCCCCGGCCATGATCCCAACGGTCACCGTCCGCCGACTTTCCTGTTGTGGCCGTACAAAACTGAAGTAACCGGCAATGATCACCAGGATGGCAACGACCACCCAAATAATTGTTCTTTTCTTCTTTCGATTCCGCATAGTAATAACTCCCTTTCATCTTTTCCTTACTGAATATAAATTAACCGAAGCAATTGCCGGGGATGAAAAAAAGCACCCGTCCCCTAAACTAAAGGACGAGTGCTTCGTGTTACCACCTTTATTCGTTGAATCGTCACCGGTTCAACCTCAGTAGGTTACTCTAACCGTGGTTAGAATTACCTAGCACGAATAACGTGTGCTAACCCGTCACTGGCTAATAAGCTCGCCAGCGCCATTCTAAGCCCATCTTCAACAGCGACACCTGCTTCTTTCCACCACCCAGAAGCTCTCTTGAAGGCTTTGCTACCTACTCTGCTTTTCGGTATGTTTAACTTCGATTAATTGATTATGGCTTAATTATAATAACTTTCTAATCATTGTCAACACTTTTCTGAGAAAATTTAATCAAGAAAGATTTCTACTATAAAGGACTTATCTGCTGGAAGATTCACTATTTTAAAAATGTCCAAAATTAGGGATGCCAGGGCTGGTACTTGGATATGAAACATGCTATATTAAATTTTAATGAGAAAACGAAAGGGGTCTTAAATAATGGCACGAAAAGTTGCAGTAATCGGAATGGGGCACGTTGGTTCAACAGTTGCCCACTACATTGTCGCCAACGGCTTTGCTGACGACCTGGTCCTGATCGATACAAACGAGGCAAAAGCTAAGGCGGATGCCCTGGACTTCAAGGATGCCATGGCCAATCTGCCATTCCATACCAATATTATCGTTAATAATTATGATGAATTGGCAGATACTGACGTGATTGTTTCGGCAGTCGGCAATATCAAGCTCCAGGACAACCCGAACGCGGATCGCTTTGCTGAGTTGCCGTTTACCCGGAAAGCCGTGGCCGATGTTGCCCAACAGATTAAGGACAGTGGCTTTAACGGCAAGATCGTCGTCATTACGAACCCGGTCGACGTGATCACCTCCCTTTACCAGAAGATCACCGGCCTGCCAAAGGAACACGTCATCGGGACGGGAACCCTGCTGGACTCTGCCCGGATGAAGCGCGCCGTGGCCGACCAGCTGCATGTCGATCCCCGGTCTGTGGATGGCTACAATCTCGGTGAGCACGGGAATTCCCAATTTACGGCATGGTCCACGGTCAAGGTGCTCGATCAGCCAATTACTAAGCTGGCCCAAAAACGCGGTCTTGACCTCGCCGAGCTGGATAAGGAAGCCAAGATGGGCGGCTGGACGGTCTTCCAGGGGAAGAAGTACACCAGCTACGGGGTGGCCACGGCAGCCGTACGCCTCGTTAATGTGATCCTCTCTAACTCCTTAACGGAACTGCCGGTTTCCAACTACCGGGACGAATATGGGGTTTACCTGTCATACCCGGCAGTGGTCGGCCGCGACGGGATTGTTGCCCAGAGTCAGCTTGATTTGACCGATGAGGAACTGGAAAAGCTCCAAACTTCGGCTAACTTCATCAAGGAAAAGTACGCGGAGAGTCTGGCCGCGACGAAAAAGTAGCCAAACTTCATAAAGCATGATACAGTAAGAAATAAACCTACCTAAGGGACTATGACACGCGTCGTGGTCCCTTTTAGTCTGAAGAAAGGAATATGCAACAATGACCAAAGAAGTAAAAAAGATCATTGCGACGGTTATTTTCTGTGAGTTTTTGATTTGTCTGGGGATGAGCCTGATCTTCCCGGTGATGCCCTTCATCAAGAATGAGTACGGCTTCTCGGCTTTCGACATGGGGGTGATGTCGTCCCTGTTCGCTTTTGTCCAGTTCGTTGCTTCGCCAATCGTCGGCCGGGTCTCGGACAAGTTCGGCCGCAAGCCGATGCTAGTGTGGGGCCTGCTGGTCTTCTCACTGGCGGAATTTCTGTTTGCCATCGCCCAGCACTTGTGGGCTTTTGACATCTCCCGGGCGGTCGATGGCCTGTCGGCGGCCATGTTCGTGCCGACCTCGATGGCCCTCGCCGCGGACTTGACGTCGGTGCGGGAGCGGGCCAAGGTGATCGGTTGGCTTTCGGCGGCCTTTAGCGGGGGCCTGATTCTTGGCCCTGGCCTGGGCGGACTCTTAGCCAACGTCAGCTATAAATTTCCGTTCTGGGTCGCGGGCGGTCTGGGCCTAGTCAGTACCGTGGTCGCCTGGGTCCTCTTGCCGCGCGATGATGATGAACGCTTTAAGAGCACGACCAAGGATCCGGAGAGTGAGCTACTGGGGAGCACCTGGACGCAGGTGAAGAAGATGATGACCCCGGCCCTGATCACGCTGTTTGTGATGATCTTTGTGGCGGCCTTTGGCTTGGCGGGCTTCGAGAGTATCTACAGTCTGTATGTCAACGAGGTCCACAACTTTGACCTGGCGACGATTGCCCTGGTCCTGACCTTGAACGGGATCATCTCGCTGGTCCTGCAGGTCTTCTTCTTTGAGGGCTTGGTTCGTTGGCTGGGGGAAGTGCGCCTGATCCGCTACAGCTACTTTCTCAGTGCCGTGGGGACGGTCTTTGTGATCTATGATCATTCGCATTGGCAGCTGGTCGTTGCCACCCTGGTGATCTTCGAGGCCTTTGACCTGCTGCGGCCAGCGATCACCACGCTGTTGACCAAGATGAGCCAGGAAAACCAGGGACTATTGAATGGGATCAATATGTCTTTGACCAGTGTTGGCAACATCATCGGCCCACTGATTTCGGGGGCGTTGTTGGATATGAATTACCAGTATCCTTACTGGGTGGTAATCGTCTTCTTAGTAGCGGCCTTCATCATCACTTTTGGCATGAATCGGATGATCGCGCGCCACTAGGGTGCTAGCAATGGTTGTAAAATTGCAAAAAAAGGACTAGTGAGGATTTTCTCGCTAGTCCTTTTTTACTACATCACGTTATCCTGACCGTACTTGCACATCGCCAGCAACGGGCACTGGGCACACTTGGGATTGCGGGCGGTGCACTGATAGCGCCCCCAGAAAATCATGCTATGGTGAGCATCGAGCCACTGCTCCTCGGGAATGGCGGCCATCAGGCGGTGCTCGATCTGGAGGAGGGTGGCTTTTTGCTCAACCATGTCCAGCCGGCGGGCCACCCGGCTGACGTGGGTGTCGACCGCAAATGCGGGGATCTTAAAGCATTCGGCCAGCACCACGTCGGCAACCTTGCGTCCAACTCCGGGAAGGCTCATCAATTCCTTGCGGGTGTGGGGAACCTCACCATCAAAGTCCTTCACAATCGCCCGCGAACAGTTGACCAGGAACTTGGCCTTGTTTCGGTAGAGGCCAAGGCGTTTGATATATGGTTCGACTTCTTCGGGTTCGACGGCTGCCAAATCACGGGGTCCGGGGAACCGCCGGAAGAGGGCCGGGGTAGTTAGGTTGACCGATTTGTCAGTGGCCTGGGCGCTGAGGATCGTTGCCAGGAGAAAGTGGAAGGTGGTGTCGGCCGTGAGGGTGGTACTGGCGTCAGGAAACTTTTGGCGCATGACGTGAATTGCCTGACGGATTTCTTGATCGGTGAGCATGGGAAGACTTCTTTCTATATATTCTTAGCTAAATTGTCGGTGGGTGGTCTTGATAAGTCAAGCTGTGCCCAAACGAACATTAAAGAAATTTCATTTCTGTATTAAGCGCTCCTAATTTAATGGCAATGCTAGTAAATGCTCCACTTTGGAAATGAAAGCGATTACGCTTGACGGCGGGCACTCAAGTTATTTAAAATTAACTAAATTAATGTTTGACCTTAAGGAACGGACTTGATAGAATGTATTAAAGTTTTTCTTATAATTCTAATTAAAATTTAATAAAGGAGGAAGAGTTATGAGTTTTTGGAAAACAATTACGCGGAAAGAAGATCCGCATGTTTACGAAAGCAAAGACGGCCATCTGGTCCGATCACTGCGGGTGCGGGATTTTCTAGCATTGGGTGTCGGAACCATTGTGTCGACTTCGATTTTCACTCTTCCCGGTGAAGTTGCGGCAATGCATACCGGTCCGTCGGTTGCCATCTCATTCTTGGTGGCGGCGGTCGTTGCCGGGCTGGTTGCATTTGCGTATGCCGAAATGGCAGCGGCAATGCCGTTTGCCGGGTCTGCATATTCCTGGATTAACGTTGTCTTTGGTGAATTCTTCGGTTGGATCGCCGGTTGGGCCCTGTTAGCCGAATACTTTATCGCCCTAGCCTTCGTTGGTTCTGGTCTATCGGCCAATTTCCGGGCATTAATCGCTCCGATGGGGTTGAAACTGCCAGCCTCACTGTCAAACGCCTTTGGGACCGACGGCGGGGTCGTTGACCTGGTTTCCGTCGTCGTGATCGCTTTAGTGGCCCTGCTGATTTCGCGTGGGGTTTCACGGGCAGCCCGGGTGGAAAACATCCTGGTTGTATTAAAGGTATTCGCCGTTCTCCTTTTCATTGTGGTGGGGCTATTTGCCATTAAGGCAACCAACTACGTCCCATTCATCCCTAAGTACCACGAAACCGCCAACGGGGCATTCGGGGGCTGGCAGGGAATTTATGCCGGGGTTTCCATGATTTTCCTTTCCTACATTGGTTTTGATTCCATTGCGGCTAACTCAGCTGAAGCGATCAACCCACAGAAGACGATGCCGCGGGGAATTCTCGGCTCCCTGGCCATTGCCGTGGTCCTGTTCGTTGCCGTTAGTCTGGTCCTGGTTGGGATGCTCCCATACCAGAAGTATGCTAACAGTGCCGAACCAGTCGGCCTGGCACTGCGGGCAGCTGGTCACGGTGGCGTGGCGGTCGTTGTTCAATCCATTGCCGTTGTTGGAATGTTCACTGCTTTGATCGGAATGAGTATGGCCGGTTCCCGGCTGATCTACTCCTTCGGTCGTGATGGGATGCTGCCGAAGTGGCTCGGCGGGCTTGATAAGAGCCAGCGGCCAAACCGGGCCCTGTGGACACTGACCATCGGGGGGATCTTGATCGGGGCCTTCTTCCCGTTCGCCTTCCTTTCCCAGCTAATTTCTGCCGGAACGTTGATCGCCTTCATGTTTGTTTCCCTGGGGATCTATGCTCTGCGGAAACGGGAAGGCAAGGACATCGCTGACCCGGCATTTAAGATGCCACTCTACCCGGTCCTGCCAGCATTAGGATTCTTAGCCTCTCTGTTTGTCTTCATTGGGCTGGACTACCAGGCTAAGCTGTACGCCGGCATTTGGTTTGTTCTCGGGCTGGTAATCTACTTTGCTTATGGGATGCATCATTCCTACCTGGACAAAAAGGAGGCTGACGATCATGAGTGAGGAAACTAATCGCCAGATCCTAGAAAAAGAACAGGCGGCCTTCTCAACGGCTGCGCGGATCAAATACTACGACATCGTAATTGACCATGGGCACGGGGCCATTATTACGGATGTCGAGGGCAACGACTACATCGACCTCCTGGCAAGTGCCAGTTCGACCAATACCGGTCACGCCCATCCGCGGATTGTCAAAGCCATTCAGGACCAGGCGGCGAAGATCATCCAGTATACGCCGGCCTACTTTGCCAATTCACAGGCTGCCCGGCTGGCCCCTCGCTTGGCAGCACTGGCGCCGATGAGCGGCCCGGTCGAGGTGGCCTGGGGAAATTCCGGGTCGGATGCCAACGATGCGATCATCAAGTTTGCCCGGGCCTACACCGGCCGGCACTACATGGTTTCCTTTACGGGGGCTTACCACGGCTCAACCTATGGCTCGATGACCCTTTCCTCGGTTACGTTGAACATGAGTCGGAAGATGGGACCGCTCTTGCCGGACGTGGTGAAGGTGCCGTTCCCGTCACCATGGGACCGCCTGCCGGACGAGAGTGAAGAGCAGTTTGTGGACCGGATGTTTGCGGCCTTCAAGCAACCGTTTGAAACTTACCTGCCGGCCGAGGAAACGGCGGCCATCCTGATCGAACCAATTCAAGGGGATGGTGGGATCGTCAAGACACCGCCGGCTTACTTGCAGAAGGTTTATGATTTTGCCAAGGAACACGGCATCCTCTTTGCGATCGACGAGGTCAACCAGGGGATGGGCCGGACTGGCAAGTGGTGGTCCATTCAAAACTTCCCGGGCATTGAACCGGACCTGATGTCCGTCGGCAAGTCGCTGGCGTCGGGGATGCCGTTGAGTGCCATCATTGGGCGCCGTGAGATCATGGAGTCACTGGGGTCTGCCGCCAACGTTTACACCACGGCGGGGAACCCCGTGACTACGGCGGCGGCCAACGCCACCATCGACGTGATCGAAGACGAACACCTCTTGGAACGGTCGACCCGCTTGGGCAAAAAGGCCGCGGATTTCTTCAAAAAAGAACAGGCCAAGTATGACTTCATCGGTGATGTGCGGATGTATGGCTTAGATGGCGGGATCGACATCATTGATCCGGCCACGGGTAAGGGGGATGTTGAAGCAACCACCAAGTTGATGTACCGGATCTTTGAACTCGGGGCCATCATCATCAGCCTGCGTGGTAGCATCCTGCGTTTCCAGCCGCCGTTGGTAATCACTGATGACCAGCTTGACCAGGCCTTTGATATCATTGACCAGGCCTGCGCGGAACTTGCCGCTGGCAAGCTGAGCCTGCCTGACAATGCGGCCGAACTTGGCTGGTAATAGTTAATGAAAGACTCGCTAGCACTGTGCTGGCGGGTCTTTTAGTATCCCTATGTTATAATGACCACTAGTTAATAAAGGGGATAAATTATGAACGAAAAAAAGACAATCAAGCTAGAAGATGTTGCCAAGGCCGCGGGAGTGTCTAAGACGACGGTCTCTCGGGTGCTAAACCACCGTGGTTACCTCAGCGATAAGACCATCAAGAAGGTTCACGAGGCGATGGACATGCTCAACTACCGGCCCAATGTAGTGGCTCGGCAGCTGTTTAAGCAGCGGACCAAGCTGGTTGCGCTGGTCTTCCCGACCGTCAACGACCCCTTCTTTGCCGAACTGGAAGGGGAGTTGGAAAAACGGTTCGATGCCTTGGGCTACCGGGTCTTGATGGGCAACAGCCAGAACAATCCCGTCAAGGAGCAGCGTTACCTGCACCTCTTACTGGACCACCAGGTTGATGGTTTGATTGTTGGTTCCCACAACCAGGGGATCGCGGAGTACGAGAAGGCTAACCGGCCGATCGTTTCGATTGAACGCTACGTGGGCCGGAAAATTCCCGTCGTTTCGTCCGATAACTATCAGGGCGGACTGCTGGCTGTTCAACGACTGCTCGATGATGGCTGCCAGCATATTATCCACACCAATTACCCGGTCAACCTGGTGTCGCCGAACGAGTTGCGGCGGCAAGCCTACGAGGATCTGATGCATAAGCATAACCGTCCGGCGATCACCTATGACGTCTCGTTTGATGTTTCGGATGAAGAAAAGGAGCGGGTCTTCCGGAAGATGTTCCGGGAGCACCCGGAGGTTGACGGCATCTTTGCCGACAATGATACCAACGCTAGTCTGATTATCCGGGTCGGGAAGGAATTTAACAGGCACGTTCCTGACGACCTAAAAGTAGTTGGTTACGACGGGGCCAGCATTACCCGGATGCTGTCGCCAGAGCTGACGACCATCCGTCAGCCAATTCCGGAGATGGCGAATACGGCGGTGGACTTGCTCCTCAAGTTGATTGAGGGTGAGGAGGCAAAGTCGACGACCCTGCCGGTCAAGCTGATCAGCAGTGTAACGGGGTGAGATTAGGAGAGGATGGAACGAGAAGTCGGGACATCTTCTTTTAATTTTTAATAAAAACCGTTGTGAAAGTCATCACTTGAGAATTAACGGTCATCGCTTTGCCCAATTTTATCCTTAAAATTGGGCTTTTTTTATAAAAACAGTACAATTCCTTGGCAATGGGGGCATTACAGCACTAGAAAAATTCAATGATTCAATCGGTCTAATGTAAGCGCTTTATTTGAAAAACCGGTTGAAATGCCGCCAAACTGGCAATTAATGGGGACTTGCGTGAAAACAATCACATTATGTAAGCGCTTTACTAAAATAGGACCACCGGTTATCATATAGGTGTTGAAAGATAATAAATAAAATATAAAAGTTGTTATTTATCTGGTTTAGCAAGTTTGGAGGTTGTTTTATCATGAAGCATAGTCAATCAATGGCGACTAAACTTGCGTTCCTGTCCGCATCATTCATGGTTACGAGCGCCTACGCAATTCAGAGTGCCTTACCGCAGATTAAGTCATCGCTGGCAATTAGCCAGCCCCAGGTTGAATATCTGGTCACGGCACCATCATTTGCCGTCATGTTCTTCGTAGTCCTCTCGCCACTGCTTCAGGACTGGTTCAATATTTCTGACAAGCACATTATCATGGCCGGAATTACGTTGGTCGGGATTGCCGGTTTGGTTCCGGCATTTGCCAATAATTATTGGGTAATCCTCGTTTCCCGGCTCTTCTTGGGTGCTGGTTACGGGCTGTACAACTCCCAGGCGATTTCATTGATTTCGGTTTGGTATCAAGGTCACGAACGAACAAGCATGCAGGGCTGGCGGTCGGCCTTTGAACAGATCGGCAATGCCTGCACGCTGACCATTTCTAGCCTGCTGCTGATCTACGCTGGCTGGCATGCGGCCTTCTTGGTATATGGGCTTGCCTTTGCCGTAATGGCCTTCTTTGCATGGCGGGTTCCAAACGATACTCATAGCACCTCTAATGATGACGATGGCCAGACTGAGGAGACCATCTCACCACTTACCCACGAAAAGGTTACCAAGATCAGTCCGTTGGTTGTAGCCATCCTTGCCTTTGTATTGCTGATCAAGATGGACTTTATCGGTATGGAGGACCGCTTCCCTGGTTTAGCGGTTGCCATCAATGGTAATCAATTCAAGGGCACCGGGACCTACCTGTCGCTGATGCTGATTGGGGCCACGCTCGGTGGTGCTTGCTATGGAACACTGCAGAAGCACTTTGGTTACATCGGTACGATCTATATTGGCCTTATCCTGCTGGCAATCGCCAACTTCCTGTTTGGCTTCGGCGGCAATAACTTCATGATTATTGCGGCTGGGATTCTGCTGGTTGGGTTCCCAATGCAGGTGCTGACCCCATTGATCTTCAACATTCTGCCGTTCATGGCACCGATGAAGCTGCAGACCAAGATTACCTCCTTTGTTCTAATCGGTTTCAACTTTGGAGCCTTTTTCTCCCCAACGGCCGATGCCTGGTTTAACCACCTGCTCAGCCAGCCGCTCAGTGGCCTTGGCCTGGCAGCACCATTTAGGATCTATGGAGTAATGATGCTGATTATTGCGGCCTTAATCTTCCTAGGCAAGCGCGGCCTGGAGCTACGTTCGCAACACCAGGGCAGTCTGGCACCGCAGAAACAGTCAATTAACCACTAATACTAATTAGAAGACGCCCCGTCAATTTGTTGACGGGACGTTTTTTAGTGTTTAGGAAAAATTATGAAAAAGTTCTGTCAACCGGTTGACTTGTTAAAAAGGAAGCGCTAACATAAGAATTGTTGAAAGAGTGAAACGCTTCCAAATGAACGGAAGCAGTTGTTTGTTGAAAAGAGGAAAAGATCATGGCATATATTTCGTTTGATCATACCGGACTAAAACAATTCGTTAATGGCAATGAGTTGGGTGAGATGCAGGCGATGGTAAACGCAGCGGATGACGAGCTGCGTAATGGGACCGGGGCTGGTGCGGACTTCCGTGACTGGCTCCACCTGCCAAGCGAATACGACAAGGATGAGTTTGCCCGGATCAAGGCCGCTGCCAAGAAGATCCAGTCCGACTCCGACATCCTGGTCGTAATCGGAATCGGGGGTTCCTACCTTGGTGCTCGAATGGCGATTGACTTCCTCCACAATACCTTCTACCAAGCGCAAAAGGCTGCGGACCGCAAATATCCACTGGTATTGTTCGCCGGAAACTCGCTTAGTTCTACCTACGTTCATGACTTGCTTCAGCTGATCGGGGACAAGGACTTCTCCGTCAACGTGGTTTCCAAGTCTGGAACCACGAC
>NZ_JBJEEM010000034.1:0-14150 GCF_051873075.1 Limosilactobacillus sp.
GATCGCGTCAAGAAGGAAGTTGATTCGGCAACGGCTGAAATCCCAGCGGTAGTGTCACAGGCTAACGCGGCGGCAAGTGCGGCAGATTCGGCGGTTGCGGCAAGCAAGGTTAACAGCGACGCTATCAAGGCTATGCAATCGGCGGCCAGTGAAGCACAATCAGGTGCGGCACAAGCCCTGTCAGACGCACAGACGGCGATCAAAAACGTTGCCAGTGACGCTCAGACTATTCGTCAGCATATAGCCGACGTTGAAAGCGAAGTCAGTGCCGATCAGCAGGCCAATTCGTCTGCGGCTCAACAGCTACGAGATGATTTGTCGACTGCCAAGCAGAGCATTGCAACAGCCAACGACAATCTCACCAAGGCCCAGTCAGCAATTGATGATACCAAGAAGGCCATTGCATCTAATGCGGCTGCTATCCAATCGGCAGTGGCCCAGCACAAGAAAGACATCACGGCCGCTCAAGCGGCTAATGCCCAGACAGCTAGTGAGCTGGCCTCCTACACCAAACAGGCACAGGAACAGGGCAAGACGATCGCTGACTTGCAGAAGGGCCAGGATAGCGTCACATCAACTATCGCTGACATTAAAGGGAACGTAACCCAGGTTCAACAGTCGGTGACTACTTTGCAGGGCGCCTTGAAAGACACCAACGGTAACGTAGACGTCGTGAAGGCCCAAGCGGATAGCTTACAGTCTACGCTGACTGACTATCAGAAGAACGTCGCTTCGCTGTCGGCAACTGCTAAATCGCTGACGGCTTCTATGAAGGACGCTCAAGAGCGACTATCAACGGTTGAGCAGACAGCTAGTGAGCAGTCTACGACGATCAGCGACTTGCAGGGTGATTTCACCCAAGTTAAGCAAGAAGCCGATAAGCTGACCACTACACTGAAGGACGCTCAAGGTGACATCGCCCAGACACAGGCAACCGCTAAGAGCCTGTCGACACAGATCGAATCAGCTCAGGGTGACATTGCCAGCTTGCAGACAACAGCAACGAGCCTTAATGCTTCGTTTTCCGACCACAGCAAGCGAATCGCAAGCATTGAAGCTCGTGCCGACAAGCTGGAATCCGACATGAAAGACGCCCAGGGTAACATTACCGCTGTTACGCAGACGGCTAGTGCGGCTGGGGTAGCTGCTAGTGACGCTAAGTCCAACGCGGCAATGGCTATTGTAACGGCAAGCGGTGCGGTTGCGGCGGCTAAAGATGCGCAAGGCGATGCGGCAGAAGCTAAGGTAACCGCCAGTGGAGCAAGCGTAGTCGCAAGCGATGCTAAGTCGGACGTGATCAGTGTCCAAACCACTGCTAGTGAAGCCAAGCTGATCGCTACTAATGCTAGCTCGCAGGCTATGAAGGCAACCGCTACTGCCAGTGGAATGACGATCACCATCTCTGGTGTGGAAAGCACCGCTAATGACGCGGCAAGCCAAGCTAGTGCGGCTGGAGTAGCTGCTAAAAACGCACAGACAAGCGCAGATAAAGCTGGTACTGCCGCCGGTAATGCTCAATCGACAGCTAACGCGGCACAAAACACTGCTAACCAAGCCAATAGCGTCGCCAGTAAGGCGCAAGCTACTGCTGACAACAACGCTAAGTCAATCACGACCGTGCAGGCAAATGTCACCGCAACGCAGAAGGAGCTATCCGGCAAGGTCGATGAGTCCACGCTAGACGCTACTAATCAGCGCTTGGATAACGTCAGCGCACAACTCAAAGTCACCGCTGGAGAGGTAAGTTCCAAGGCGGAACAGACAACCGTCACGGGACTTACTAACATTGTTAACAACATCAAAGACGCAACCGGTTGGAAAACTGTCACAGGCGCGTTTGACGCTAACAATTACAAGACTACCCAGCAGATCTTCTACCGGGACACACAGGCCAAGAACGCCCCTGATCCTGGCTGGTTCTTCTTTACCGTAGATGCTCCTAATGCTGATCGAATAACCCAGACAGTGATCAAGGATAACACTGGAGTAACGTGGACCCGGTTGTGGAATAGTACGGCGTGGACCAGCTGGGTTAAGCAAGCAACGGCCAATGACGTCAACAATGTCCAGGCACAGGTCATCAAGCAAAGCACCGAGATCAGCAACAACACCAAACTGATTAACCTGGCGGCCAAGCAGACGACCGTTGATACGATTACCAATGAAGTGAAGCAGCAACAAGCTCAGCAGAAGATCTTCACCGACCAGATCCAGTCGAAGGTTACGTCTTCCGATGTGAAAGGCATGCTTGCTGATGGTAAGTATGCTACTCAGAGTTACACTCAAACGCTGGTGAATCAAGCGGCCGACACTTGGAATCTTAATATCACTGAGCTACGGAATAAGGCCAATGCCGATCACCAGTCCGACATAACGCGAATGACTAACTTGCAGGCTTCAATCGATGGTTTGCAAGGGGTCGTTAAAAACAAGGCTGACCTGTCGAAAGTCACTCAGCTGGCAGATACCTATCAGGTCAAGCTGACGGGTAACCTTTTAGCGAACTTGGATAAGAAGGCGCAGAAGTACACGGTCGGGGTTAACACGTTCTTTACGTTTGCCCCGGTCGATGTAACGAAGGTCACCAAAGGCACCGTGCTTACATTGTCTTTCGATTACACATCTGACGCAGACTGTACCTTTGTCCCGCAATTAGATGGCGCGCCTTGGATTCCGTGGGGCGACATCAAGAGCGCTCCAGTTGCGGTTAAGGCCAATGTGCCTGGCCACTATGTCAAGCAGATCACGGTTGCCGATGATTCGTGGACGAAGGGTACAGCGAAAAACATCGCGATCCGGATCGACAACTTCGGTGGCACTTTCACCGTGTCCAACCTGACGTTGCGGTCTGGCGACAACGTTGCCAGTACCTTCGATATGCTCCAGTACGACATGGATCTGCGTGTGCAGAAGGGCGACCTGCTCAGCCAGATTAACATCGAAGCAGGGCGGACACTTCTCCAATCAAAGAAGATTTTCATGGACGCTGATACGGTGGTGATGGGACCGAATACGAAGGCCTTCATACCTAGTGCGGCAATCATCAACCTGGACGTGGCAAAGCTTAACGCCGGAACGGTCAATACCGATCGAATCCATATCGGTGACAATTCCGTCTACTTAAGCGTGAAGAATAACTTCCTGCGGCTAGACGGCTCGAACACGAAGGCAAAATACCAATTGCGCCTGACTGGTAACGACATCGAGTTTGCTGATAGTGGCTCGTCTAATTGGGCATACCGGATTCAGCATGGGATTACTAAGTACCAGACTGATGAAGACGGTCTGGACTTTGACGTGTCTAACAAGCGTGGTGGTGCTAACCACACTGTCATGTCAGTATCTGACGCTGGCGTCATGATTTCACCGTCGCTTTTCTTCCAGACGAACGGAATTGATTCGCCTAACTGGATGGGGTTCACTCGTAACACGGAAGACGGGAACACGTCAGTGTCATTCCATACCTGGAACGACGAAAACGAAGGCTTCCATGTCGACTGTGGTGCCCGATTCCTCAACTATGTCTACATCAACGGGTACGCCCGTGCCCAAGGTTGGCTGACCAACTCAACCCTGTCAAAGAAGACCAACATCCACAAGCTCGACAATCAAGTGGCACTGGATAAGATTCGGCAGGATGACCAGTACCTCTACGAGTACAAGCGCAACGTAGCTAAGGGTATCTACGATCCACAGGCTAGTTTCATTATTGATGATGTCAATAATGTATCGCAGTACTCAGTACCGCGCGAATTCATCGACCAGACTGGTAACTACCGTGAGCCTAACGTGGAACTTGCTTACCTGGTCGCCGCTTTCCAAGCCCTGGATAAGCAAGTGCAACAGCAACAAGAATTAATCAAAAAATTGGAGGCAAAATTAAATGCAGAATCTTAGTGCAAATTCAAACGATGTAATCGAGATCTTACTCGATCGCTTGAAGGAACAAGAAAGAAACAGTGCTATCTTGCAAGTTAACCTGCAAAAACTGCTTAAAAAAGAGACGGATTTGCAAACTCAAATTGCCAGTCTCAAAGCTAAGCTCCCAGCATCGGAGCAAGGTCAAGAAAACGCCGAAGACCCACAAGCTGCTAAGTAGCTGCGGGTCTTTTTAGTACACTCAATCAATTATAGGAGGAATAAATCATGGATATGGAAGTACGGGACTTTAACTATCATTTTGAAAACGGCGCCGCTGACTACGCACAGATCACTCTGTATAGCGACGTAAACGGGGACGGCGAATTTATCAACTCAACTATCCGGGTCAACAAGGCCGACGTCACCGGTGGTAACTTGCTTCAAGCCTCAATGCAAGATGTAATCACGATCGCACGGAAGAAGCTGGCTGACTACACTGCTATCAAGCAAGCACAAGCAACCACTAATGACGATCAACAGGCATAGCGAGGTGGTCTTATGACCAAACTAATTGCGTTTGGTGATTCGATCTTCGCCGGGTGGAACGGTAAGAGCCAAGACAGCAATGACCAACGGATCCCGGAGCTGATTGGTAAAGCAATGGGGTGGGAGATCACCAACACCGCCATCTCTGGAGCTAAGTTTGACGATAGCGATAAGGGGTTTCCAAGCATGGCCAAGACCCACAGTGCGGCTGGCTATGACTACGCTCTGGTCTGCTACGGTGTCAACGACTGGTGCTTTCCAAGTGGGAGTATCGATTACCCGCTTCGCAAAGCCAAAGAAGGTATCGAAACACTGAAAGGCCAGAACCCCAGCATCAAGATTCTATTGGAGCTACCGACCGAGGACTTCCGAAACGGTAGTACCACACTTTTCGACTTCAACTCACAAGGCTGGACGCAGAACCAACTTGATGACGGCCTTATTGGGGTAGCTAACCAAGAGGGGATCGACTACTATGATTGGCGTCCTGATCCGCTGATCACGTATGACAACGCCAGTGAGCTGTTGGGTGACGGCAACACCGGTGTACACCCGACGCCTGCTACTAGCCAGAAGATTGCCGATCGGTTAGTGATGAAGTTCAAGGAGATGATGAGCGACAACCAGCCAACAACACCTCCTCAGCCAACAAATCCAACACAGCCGACGACGCCGATTGACCCTGACAAGCCAGTTGCTCCGGTGGCTCAGATCAAGATTGATCGTCTTGATGATATGTTCCACGTTGGTGACAACGTTGATAAGGGTGCTAAGGCAACACTGACGAAGATCAACGAAGTCTATCAGAAGCTCTCGCAGGTCTTCGGTAGTGACCCGCAACAGGCTGGCCAAGCACTTGTCAGTCCTGGTAATCCGCTTGAGAGACCACTGCGGACTTACGTCTTGAAGACTTTCCAGTTGCTTCAAGAGGAAGTCAACCAGCTGGTTCGCCTATGCAATGACCAGTACCTGGTTGACCCTGACACAGGCGACAAGACGCCCACACTGTCATTGCTACGGCCAACTAAGTTGAAACTGGATAGTCATTATATAGACACAGTGAACTACAACTATTACTTGATCGAGCAAACGATCAATAAGTTAATTGACTACATCAATCAATACGTATAAAGGAGGAGATCGAATGGCGGATGAAGTAGATATGAACGGAAAATTCTACAAGATCAACACCATCATTAACGGGTCGTCAGACAGCTATCTGGTTCCAGGACTGAATGGCCGACAGGGTGACGATGGCCGGCGAGTGTATCTGCAATTTTTTGACGGCAACGTCACCCACGATCTGACGGGCGAAAAGGTCGAATTGCAAGGTAAAGACGCCAAGGGCGTCACTAAGACGAGCGTATCACTGGAGCATGTGTACTCAGCTAAGGCCGGGACGTGCTCCTTTTTGATCCCGGGCGCTTTTTACCAGGCAGCTGGCCCTTACCAGACAGCTTATTTTGTGATCAAGAAGGCCGACACTGACCAAGCAGTCTCAACTATTCCAGTTAAAATGAACGTCATGGAAAACGCTGTTTTCATGACGACGGGGGAATCGCAAACTTGGTTTGATGAGTATAACGGCCAGCTCAAGATATATGCTGATATGCTCAAAGACTGGTTGAATGATTCCGGATCACAGATCAAGGCCAACCAAGCATCGATTAACGCTGCCCAGACCGCGATCAGTGATATGTTTAAGCAGATCCAGGATAACCACCTGGCTAAGACAACTGACAGCAATACCTGGACTGCTGCAAACCACTTTACTGGCTTGACAACAATCGATAATCTGAGTAGCCCAGCGTTGGACAAGCAAATGTCGAATATGCAGAACCAGTTCAGCCAGCTCAGCAACTCAATCAGCAAGTCATTAGGCGCCGGGTTGCCGAAGTACACCGATTTCTGGTCCCGTGACTACACGTGGGGGCCGAACCTCAGTAAGCCTAATAACGGCAACGACTTCGCACTTTCACGTTTCACCCTTGCTAACAACATGGCGATTATCTGGGGGCGTGGTGATGTCAAGGTCAACCACAACGGCGGTGACAGTTTCTGGGAAAGTACGCTGACAATCCCTTGGCAAGTCAACTCGGCCAGCTTCTTCATTTCTGATTGGCACACCTACAAGGGTTACCTCAAGGCATACCACCCAGCTAGCAACAACACCACAGTGGCACTTAGTTGCAGCGGGAACAATTTCTCCAATGAAACTATTCCAGTTAACTTGCTAATCATTACACAGTAAGGAGGTTAGAAAATGAGCGATCGAATCTATGTACGTACTTGGGACCCGGAGACGAAGCTTTACAACGGTGGCCACTATGAAGATCCCGACTACAAGCTGAAAGATAACGAAACCACCGAGATTATCCCGGACGGGTTGCGTCCACCTTACAAGTGGAACGGCCATGCCTTTGAGGGATCATCACTGGAAGAGTTCGAGAAGGCTTTCCCACTTCCTGACGAACTGAAGGAAGCCAACAAAGCTCAGGCAGCCAAGCAGGACGCCCAGGACCAGCTTAACGCCGACCTGATGAAGCAGATCGCACAGCTCAAAGTGTCTAATGCAACGGCCACCCAACAGGTTGCGGTGCTTCAGCAGCAGAACAGTGTCCAAGCCCAGGTCAACGCTGGACTGATGAAGGATAGCGCAATGCTGAAGGTGCAGCTTGCTAAGATGGCTAAACCTACAACACCAGCTACTAGCGCACAGCCGACCAGTGCTAGTGAACCAACTTCGCCAAGTGAGCCAGCCTCACAGCCCACGTCACCGAGTGAACCAACGGAAGGAGTAAGTAAGAATGTTTGATCTATACAAGAGCTATTATGAGCAGGGCCTCTTCACTAAGGACGACCTTGACCTGTTCGTCGAAGCCAAGATGCTAACGGCAGACCAAGAAGCACAGATCCTCACACCAGCTACACAAGCGGTATAATTAATTCATCAAGTAAAAAGGTGGATTAATCGTGATGGTCGAAGCCATTAGTAGCGGGCTAATAGCGGGCCTTGTCGCCGCAATGGTCAACATTCTAGTAACCCGTTGGAACAACAAGACTCAGAAGGAGACGAAAAAGATGGAGATTTCTGAAAAGCAAAAAGAAATTGCTCTGGATTGGACGAGTGAGCTTATGAAGTACGTAAGCGAGTTCCTCGAATGCTGCTTCAAGTTAAATATTGCTAACACGGAGAATAAGAAATTGCATTCGGAAATGCAAGGCCTGAATGGTGAGCTAAAGGACAAGCTTCAAACTGATATTTCCGAAATTGACACGTCTGAACTCAGTAAGATGCAACAAACCGTTAATGATGCTAAACAAAGGCTTAACAAGCAAACTGAAAAATTAGAGAACAGTTTTACCAAGCTGAATCAACTTCAAGTGCTTATTCGGTTGTGTCTCTATGAGGATAACATTTATTCAGCGGACATCCTGGAATGCTTAAGAACGATCCTTAAAGAAGGCGAAGATATGAATCGTGTTTCTCCGGAAAGTGAGGACGCGCTAGTAGAAGCTACTAAAGAGTACATTCGACATTCATGGGAAAAGCAATAATGGCTGGCGTCCTTCGGGGCGTTTTTATTTTGAAAAAATGGAGGTGTGAATGTGCATCATGAATTTTTAGGCCTAGCAATCGATGAATGGGGATCGGTTGTTGCAATTTTAGGAGGGCTTGGTGGTGTTGTGGGCTTAATCATCAAAATGACTTCGGTTATGAACAAGCTTCAAAACTCAATTGACACGCTTAATGCAACTTTACATGGACTGGTCAATGATAACCGTGTGCTTACAGGTCGAGTCGATGGCCTGGAAGATAAGCTAGAAGTCCACATTGGTGAAGCGAAGGTACGCAACCAGCGGATCACGGCGCTGGAGAAGGAGGTTTTCAATCATCATGAAGACAATTAATGACATTATCAACTGGATCGTTCAATCAGGCCTGCTTGTGTGGGCCTTTTATTTTGCCCTCGCAATTGGCAAACCATTTGTCGAGAGCAAAGCTAAGCACGCCAAGACGGCACAGCAACGTGAGGCATGGGAATTGTTGGAACAAGTAGCCATGACGACCGTCAATGCTCTGGTCAGTTCCGACAAGACGGGCCAGCAGAAGTTCGACCAGGCTTCCACACAGGTCGCTACCTACCTGTCTGATCGTGGGATCCACATCGATATGAAAGATGTCCAAACCGCTGTCCAGGCCGCTTACGAGAAGTCTGACTTGACCAGCAAGACTGAGTCTGTCATGGAAGTAACTCCAAACGGCGTTACCACTAAGATCGGCCCAGCTAAGGGCAAACCAACTATCGATAATAAGTCCATCGTGGGAGTAAGTGCGCAAAACATTCCTACTGGTCGGATCAACACCAAGGATATGCCGGGTGCGGAGGCCGTAGCTACCAAGCCTTACAATGCCGACAACGCAAAGCAGTCCAAGGGCATTCCGATGGACAACCTGAAAGACGTCGCCGTACAAGCACCGCAACAGAAGGAGGGTGCTACTAATGCCGAAAACTAAGACGGGTTGGCAAAAGGAGAAAGACGGCTACATCTACTACGAGGCAGATGGCACCGTTATGAAGGGGCGCCAGTACCGAGAGCTTCCGAAGATCAACACCGAGAAAGAGTGGTATCTGACCGAAGACGGCAAGCTTCTGACCGGTGTTCAGCAGTGGAAGGGCGCTTACTGGTTCTTCAACGCTGATGGTACCTTGCACAAGAAGCGTGATTACGTGCAATCGCAATGGGGCCAGTGGTACATGATCGGTGACAACGGCCAAGTGCTGTCAGGCGTGCAGAAGTGGCAAGGGTCATACTGGTACTTTGAGCCAAGTACGTACTTGAAAGCTGATCACCAGGAGTACATTCAATCCCAGTGGGGTACCTGGTACATGGTTGGCAAGGACGGCCGCTTGATGTCCGGCCTGGTCGATTGGCAAGGCAGTAAGTACTACTTCGACCCGACAACCTATCTGAAGGTAACAAACACCGATGTTGTGGTTGATGGTGTCACTTACCACGCTGACCAGACGGGGATCCTGTCGGTAGCCCAGGCAGCTAAGTCTTACGGTGGCGATTACTCGAAGTACCAGCCTAACCTGTATAACAATACGGGGCAGGACAGCTTCGCCGTTAGTCAGATTGGTGGCTCAGTAAACGGGTATATCTACGAGCAGGGCACCTACGCCTCACACGCTCAGCAGGCTAAGGCTAAAGGCTGGCGCTTCCACACTTATATCTGGATGCAAACTGGTAGCAACCAAGCGCAAACTCAAGCCATGCTGAACTACTTCTTGCCGCGAATTCAAGGCAACAAGGGCTCAATCGTAGCCCTGGACTATGAGGCAGGGGCTAGTGGCAATATTGAAGCCAACACGGACAACATTCTTGTTGGTATGCGGCAAATCAAGGCGGCTGGTTACACGCCAGTTCTGTACTCTTACAAGCCGTATCTCTTATCCCACGTTGACATTGGCCGTGTGCTTGCCGAGTTCCCTAATTCGATCTGGGTTGCGGGCTATCAGAACGGCTTGAGCACTATGCCAAACTACGCCGCTTTTCCAAGTATGGACGGCGTGGCTATGTGGCAATATAGCGATTACGGTGGTCAGCAAGACCTTAACGTCGACCTGACTGGAATCACTTGGAATGGTTATAGATAGGAGGCGATTTAATGCCACAGCAAGATCGAAGCGTGGAAGTCGCTGGTGACACCTTTAAGCATCTTGAAACGACCAAGACGATCGTCATGCGCTTCCGAAACTCCGACGGTACATCTTATGCTACACCAACGGTTGGACACACTTACGTGGCCAAGGTCGCCAACAAATCCGGCTACATCGGCGATTACCCGGTTACTCTTAGTGGAAGCCAAGTTAGCATATCAACGGCTGACCTAACCAAGCTTGTCCCCGATGATTACTCACTAGAAGTGTGGGAGAGCTACACGGACAATGAGGGCAAACTTCAGACAACGATCTATCCTTCGCCCGGTACCCGGGTATATTTCCAGATTGAATCCAACATTGCTGACACGGCTGGTGAACTGATCAAGCAAATCAACATTCAGGACGTTGTCAACGGAGCGGTTATCGCCGCCGGCAAGAATGTTGTGGTTGATTCGACGGTTACACTTGCACCTGGCTCACAAGCTTCTGTCACTGAGACCTACAAAGACGGCAAGAACCATTTCAACTTCTCAATCCCACGAGGGGATCCAGGAAAAGACGGTAATGACGGCATTTCACCGACAATCAAGGTAGGTAAGGTCACAACCGGTACACCAGATCAGTCTGTAAGCTTCACCAATAGCGGTGATGAGCATAATGCCGTGTTTGATGTCGTGATTCCACAAGGCGAAAAAGGTAAAAAGGGTGACACCCCAACCTTTGAACCAGGAACGGTTACCAAACTAGCCGCTGATGCTACGCCTACGGTCACACTGACTAAGACAACAACCGGGTATAAGATCAACTTGGGTATTCCACAAGGCAAGGATGGTTATACGCCTAAAAGGGGCACAGATTACTGGACAACCGACGATCAATCCACGATCAGCTCGTGGATCACCAGTGCGGTGAAGTCCAGCATAGATAGCATGACGCAAGATGTACTAGCTAAGACTAAGCAGTACGTTGACGATGACATTCTGAATGGAAAGTGGTGATTAGATGAGCTTGAAAAATGAAATGACGGGATTAATGAGCGCGGTAAGAGCGTTTAGCAGCGACAGCGACGATGCTCAATTGTCAATCGACGATGCAACGTCAGTCTTACGTGCTTTCAAGATGCTAACCGGCGATCCTTTTACCATCTCCGTGACTAAAAAACAAATTTTGGACGCCAATAATCTCAAACAGTCGGGTGTCTTTTTTATTTCTGTAAATGATCAAGGAGAAGACATTGGATCGGTAGAGACGACTAAAAAATATCATTATCCAACGAATGGCTACTGGTGGTGGCTAATCAACATATCTAATAATGCAAGCGCTGTGCGTCGAAGCATTCAGATAGCAATAACAGATCAAAATCCCAAGATATATGTGCGCGCCATCGTGAATGGTGGAGCAGAGCAATGGACCAAATTAGGGGGGGTAATTAAGCCCACCCTATCAGCATTTAAGAGGCATTTTCTATCTCTGATGGGAGGTGTTGCATATGTCGCTTAAAGATCTTTTGACAGCCCACGCCGATAATTTTCGACAAAAGACGGGTGTGACTAACAAATTGACAATCGCTGAAATGACTAGGCTAATCGGTGATTTATCGTGGAACAAGCAAAATATGCTGATAGGAACTAGCGACGAGTATAGAAAAACGACTGGTAGTGGTTGGATGACTGTAACTTCCGCTAATACTACCTACACTTCACTTACTAACAATCATGCTGGAGACCGTTATACTTATGCAGCTACAATAACTAATCTGTCTAATGTACCGGTTAGGTTAGTCCTGTATAGCTATGCAGGCGACACTAAAAATCTAGTATTCTTAGGCCCTGCTATTCCGGCAAATTCTAAAGATGTCAAAACGTATATTACACTAACTACGATCAGTAGCACAAACCGTTTGCGTTACAACGTTGAATCAATCGATGGTAAAGCCCCCGAAGGGACTACTATCCAGATTAAAGATGAACGCCTGTACCCTGGCACCGAGCCCGGCGTATGGACTCCGAACCCCGCCGACAAAGTGGGGGGGGGTAACTGACCCCGTCCTACCGGCGTTTGTTGCACCTCGATTGGAGGTGGCAGCATGAGCTTAAACGATACAATGACCAATCTGATGAACGCTGTACGAACTGTGCTGGGTAGTCAAAATAAGATTAGTATTACTGACGCAACAAGAGAATTAAATGGTTTTGCTAAAACTTCTAACTATTTAATAGCTATGCCTACTCTTTCTTCCGGTAATACTGTAAGCACTCCAGAAGGCAATTCGCAAACTATTACCGTAGACGGCACTAATGGTTACTTTGAAATAGGGATAAAAAACGATAAATATTTTTCTGCTTCTAAAGGATCAAGAGTTAGGCAATCAGTATTGTTAAGGTCTAGCTATGAATTGAACACATTTACAATTAGTTTTTTTACTGTTTCGAGCAGTGGTGTATCTGCGCATCATATAGTACCAATGACTATTAGTAAACTAGGGGATAAATTTTATAAATTATCTGCAGACTATACGGTTACTGAAGACGCGCGTATTAGGTTATTAGATTTCTATAATGACAGCGCTCATGCCTTTATTCCAAAAGAAAAAATTACCTTTACGTTTAGCCAGCCTTTTGTTGGAGTTGTTTCTCAAGTGGGGGGGTAGCTAAGGCCCTTCTATCCGCCTTGCTCCCTGTTAGGGGGTGTGCGGCATGACACTATCACAATCGTTAACTAACCTTGGGAATTCCGTCAGAGCCGAGAAGCTTCTCTCAGAAAAACTTACGATCGACGAGATGGTTGATTTACTATCTGCCGGGAGTGATTTGGTACAAGGGCTTGGCAACGGGATATTTATAGAAGAAGCATCTATTAGCAAAGCTGACGACGGATTTGAACTAGCTAGTTTCTCGGGCAAAGGGCTTGGACGAATAGCGATTCCTTTTAAAGACAACCAACCGATTGGGAGAACGGTTGCGGTTTACTTTCAGGCAAAAGCTGTTTCTGGAGATTCAGTCACAGTATCTGTTGGCCCGGTAAGCGCGGGGAAATCGACTGTTAAGGTCAAAAGTAGCAGTATGCAAGGATACTTCACTACCATTAAATTTACGGCGAACAACAGTTTATCATTGATGCTCCCTGACCACGCTTCGATATTGGCAAAGGACCTACGAGCGTGGTACATTTCATAACACAAAAATAAAACGAGGAGGTGAGTCCTCCTCTCAAGTTAACGCATGAACGACTGTTGCAGATCTTGCAATGGTCGTTCTTTTTTGCGTTATAATGATGTCGACATTAAAATTCTTCTTTTTCCCGGTATTGCAGGGGCATGCAATGCTGGGCTTTTTATTTTGCGTTAAAAGTATTCTATTTGATATAAAAGTATTGCATTTAATACTAAAAGTGGTATTATAAAGGTGTTGAGAGATAAGGATAAAAAGGAGATCATCAAAATGGAATTCACTATCTATGAAGGCACTAAGGCAACTATCGAAGGTGGTCAATTTACTTTCGCTTGCAACAGCCTGGATGACATTGACACTGCTTACGATGCGCTTGCTACATACATTCACTTGGACAACCAGGATCAGGATGATAATCAAGACCTGATCGATTTCCAAAACGCCAAGGACGATGACGTCGAAACCCTGCTGAATGACATGCAAAGGATGGGCTTCATCGGCGATTGGGAAGTGGAAGCCTAATGAATGAGTTCGAAAAGGCCAAGGCTTACATCACTGACAAAAACAACAGCTTGAAGGGGACAAGCGCGAAGGTAGACATCTCACTCCCCAGATTGAAAGCTTATCGGGCCGACCCAGAGAAGCTGAGAACGGCTGCTTGGATTCGCGTTCATGAGCTGGCAAAACTGTACGATGAAAAAGATATATAATAGAAGAAACGGCACCTCAATCAAGAGATGCCGTTTTGCGTTGAGAGGGGAACTAAAGGGGGAAATACCATATAGTTTGCTGATATATTGCTGACGTATTCAATGCAGATATTGTCATTCCTCCAGCGGCGTTTATACATTACTGACGTATTTAAGATACATTAAAAAGATCGATCATTATTTTGTGGACGAAT
>NZ_JBJEEM010000035.1:0-14318 GCF_051873075.1 Limosilactobacillus sp.
GATCACCTTGCCGATCGTGTTGTCAGCGTCGAGGACATCGGCCAGTACCTGGGCCACGTCCGGGATCGGGTTGGTAGTGTCGTCCCCTTGACCGAAGCGGACCTTCCCGGTACCGGCCTCTTCGGTCAGACTAGCGGGCTGGATGATCGTGTAATCCAGGTCTGTATTATGGATCAGGTAGTTGTCAGCGAAGAACTTGGCGATGTTGTAGTCGGTGATGGCCGCCAGCGCTGGGTAGTCCGCCCACTTTTCTGGTTCCAGGGCGTACATCGAACTCAGCATGATGTAGCGCTTGATGCCGGTCCTGCTAGCGGCCTGCATGGTCTTGACCGCTCCCATGGCATCGGTCTGGAGGAGGTCCTTCCCACGGGACCCGGCGACAAAGTAAACGACGTCGCAGCCGGCCATCAGACTGGCGATCTTAGCGGTATCCCCGTGCAGGTCGAGGGCGATTGGGGTAACGCCGGATAACTTAACGATCTTTTCGGGATGGCGAGCACCGGCCACCACCTCATGCCCGGCAGCGACGAGGTCCTTGATCAGTTCAGTAGCGACCCGGCCGGAACCACCGGCGATAAATACTTTACTCATTATGAAATTCCTCCCTCAATTAATGATTCACCCTTATTTTAACTTACCAATGATAAGTAAGAAAGAAAAAACACTTTTGCCGACGAACGGCCGCAAAGTGAGTTATGATTAATAGTGTAATAGTCATGATAACGGATTTTTATCAAAGAAGGGATAATTAATGACAGAAGAACACCATTTAACAAGCAAGATGGTCGCACAGTATCAAAAGGAATTCCATGCGCGGCGTGACGCAGACGTGATCGCGCGGGCCGTTCAAAAGAACGGGATCAAGAACGCCAGTGAGGACCCGGCCGCCAGCCAGCGTCTCCACCGGGCCTTCTCCTACGAGATCAAGACGGGGAAGCCGACTAACCAACGGCACAGTGGCCGTTGCTGGTCGTTTGCGACCCTGAACACGCTTCGTCACAAGTTCGCGACGAAGTACAACTTCAAGGACTTCGAATTGTCACAAAACTACCTGTTCTTCTGGGACCGGATTGAACGGGCCAATATGTTTTTCCAGAAGATCATTGAGACCGCTAAGAAGCCGCTCCACGACCGGACTGTCGACTTCTACCTCAGCTTCGCCCTGAACGATGGCGGACAGTGGGCCAACGCGGCCTCGATCATTGAGAAGTACGGGGTCGTTCCAGAATACGTCATGCCCGATACTCACAACACCAAAGATACCAGCGACGTGGCTGAGGTCATGAACTACCTGATGAGAAAGGACGCCCTGGAACTGCGGCGGATGGTCAACGACGGGGCTGATGAAGACGAGCTGACCAAGGCCCAGGAACGGATGATGGCCGACGTTTACAAGGTGGCCGCCTACTCCTTCGGTGAACCACCGGCCAAGTTTGACCTGGAATACCGTGATGATGACAAGAAGTTCCACCAGGTGCTGGGTCTCACGCCGCTGAAGTTCTACCGGGAGTATTTCGATACGAACCTGAATGACTATGTCGTGGTCACGAACGCGCCGGATCATGAGTACAACCGGGTTTACGCCATGCCAACTCAGGACAGTGTTGCGGGCGGGATCCCGATCCGGTTCGCTAACGTGCCATTCAAGGAACTGGAAGCGGCCGCATTAAAGCAGCTGAAGGCCGGCGAAACCGTCTGGGTCGGCAACGATGTTCTGCAGCAGATGGACCGGAAGCGGGGGCTGATGGACGCCAAGCTCTTCCGGCGGGCCGAACTGCTCGACGTTGACTTTGTGATGGACAAGAAGGACCGGCTGATCTCCAAGCAGGCCATGGTTTCTCACGCGATGACCCTGACCGGTTTCGACCTGGTCAACGGGGAACCGACCCGGTGGAAGATTGAGAACAGCTGGGGCAAGGACAATGGTGACAACGGCTACTTCGTCATGACCGAGGACTGGTTCAAGGAATACACCTATGAAGCAGTCATCAACAAGAAGTATCTTTCGGACGATTTGCAGAAGCTGGCCGCTACCAAGGCGGTTGACCTGCCAGCCTGGGATTCATTGCAATAAACCGTGTCAAAAAGACAGCAGCGAATTTCGTTGCTGTCTTTTTTAGTGCTTGAGTGACTGGTAACCGCCGTCGGTGAAGCGGTTGAGGAGCTGAACCTGGTGGTACCATTCGTCGTTTTTGTTAAAGTGATTGGCCCGGTTCACCGCGAAAGACCCGTGCAGGATATACAAGAAGAGGGTCTCGGCATCCTGGGTGGAAAGTCCGGTTTTGCGCTTGATTGAGGGAATCACCTTGTCCCGCTCGTGGACCATGATCCGGCCGACAATGTATTCGCTCAGGTCGGGGTCGAGGAGCAGCTTCCGGTACTTGCCGGAGCTGCCGACCCGTTGGCAGGCTGGGATCAGGGATTCGTTTTTCTTCAGGTAGTCGATGCTGACGTTCTGCTGGCCATCGGCGAAGTGGCTTTCGGGGACCGCCAGGAGGGCATCGTCAAGGACGGCATTCAAGACGTCCGTAATGGTGTTGAAGTGCAGGTAGAAGGTCGACCGGCTGAGATCCGCCGTCCGGCACAGCTTGGTAACGGTGATTTGGGAATACGGCATCTGCTGGATCAGCTCTAGGAAGCATTCCTTGATCAGGTTGATCGTATAGGTAGTTCGCCGATCGGTCTTGCGCGTTTGCGGATTAGTTGACAAAAAGATCACGACACTTTCTGAGATTTGTAGAGAAGTGGACAACTTACCGGTTGTGTACTTCTCTTTTTTTATTTTTGGCACTACCCTGATTTTACAAATTTAACTACACGGTGTCCATGATTAAGCACCGTGTCGAGGAGCAATGATTTTGTCAGAGATTCAAACGGCCCGCCGACTGCTGCAGACGGCGGATGCAATCCTAATCAGTGCCAGCAATGGTCTTTCAATCAGCGAAGGCTACAATATCTTCGCCAATAATGCAGCCTTTCGACAATATTTTGGCGAATTTAACCGGCAATACGGGATCACCAGTATTCTCCAGGGGGCCCAGGCGATGCTGCCGGCAGCTGCCCACCAGCAATTTATCCAGCAACTGCACCGCTACATGATCGACGACTACCACGGCGCCGACCAGTTTCGCCAGCTTAAGCAATTGGTCGCGGGGAAGGACTACTTTGTGGTGACGTCCAACGCCGACCAGCACTTCCAGCAAAACGGCTTTGCTCCCCAAAGAATCTGGGAGGTCGAGGGGAACTTCTTTAACCTGCAGATGCAGAGTCCCGAATGGCAAGCCCAGCAACAGGCCTGTCAGGAATTTATTCAGTCCAACGCCGACCGGCACCTCGTTCAGCTTGAGCTCGGGATCGGCGCCCAGAACCAGCTGATTAAGCGGCCGCTGATGCAGATGGTGGAAACCCACCCCAAGTGGCACTACATCACGTTGAACCTGCCAGCGGAAATCAACGTCCCGGCGGCTATTGCGGGGCAGTCCGTTGCCCTGGCCGGTGACCTGACGCAGACGTTGGCGCACCTAGTAAAGGAGAATTAAAATGGCACAAACTTTATATGAACAACTTGTTATGCAGACCCAGATGAACTATTCGCAGTACTACGGCGTCTACGCCAGTGGTAGCACCCCGATCAAGCTGACGGACAAGCAGCCGCAGCCCTACGACGAACAGATCAAAACCTTCGCGGACCAGGTTAAGCTGGCCGACCATGTCATCGTCGGCGGGGCGTCCGGCCTGTCGGCGGCGGGTGGCGGTGACTTCTACTACGCGGCGACCCCGTCCTACCAGCAGGCCTTCCACCGCTTCTATGACCGCTACCACTTCAAGGGGGCGTTTGCGGGGATGCGGCACCCCTGGAGCAGTCGCGGCGAGTTCTGGGGCTACCTGGCAACATTTTTGCACACGACCCTGCACGCTCCCGTTCGTGAGCCCTACAAGGACCTGCAAGCGATCCTGAAGGGCAAGGACTACTTCATCCTCACGACGAACCAGGATACTCAGGCGATCAAGGCCTTTCCGGAAGACCGGGTGGCTCAGATCCAGGGTGACCACCGCTTCTTTCAATGCAGCCAGCAGTGCACGGACGAGGTTTGGGACGCCACGGCCAAGATCGACGAGATGTACGACTACTTAGAGAAACACGACACGACGGCGGTTCCGGAAGAAATGGTTCCTCGCTGCCCGCACTGCGGGGCTGAGGCCTTCCCGTGGGTCCGCGGTTACGGTAACTTCCTGGAAGGTAGTCGTTACCAGGAGCAGTACCAAAAGATTTCGGCCGACATTGAAGCCCACCTCCATGACCAGCACGTCCTGTTTTTAGAACTCGGCGTGGGCCGGATGACGCCGATGTTCATCCAGGAACCATTCTGGGCGCTGACCAATAATCTGCCGGGGGCCTACGATGTCATGGTCAACCGGGACTACCAGTTCCTGCCTGAGCAGATTGAGGACAAGGGCGTCGCCATCAAGGCTGACCTGGCCCAAGTCCTCAAGGATGTGCGGACACAGCTGGGCCGCTAGTGAAGAGAACAAAATAGCACCACGGGGCTGTTAGGCTCCGTGGCGTTATTGTTTATGGTACGTAATTTTCCCTGCCACCGGGCCCGTTTCACGTGGAACACGCGTTATAATGAATGGCGAATGGAAGATGATATTTAATGACCAAACCAAAGGATGGGGAGAAGGTATATTCAAAGGACGTCATTCTGGTCATGGCGGCCTCCTTCTTCTTCATGTTTAGTAATATGTATTGCAACCCCCTGATCAACGGGTACGCCCAGCAACTCGGGGCCAGCAGTGCCTTTGCCGGGGTGATTGTCGGCATGATGAGCATTGTGGCGATGTTCCTGCGGCCGATCGCCGGGAACCTCACCGACCGCTTCTCGAAGTACCAACTGGCGTTTATTGGCGGTGTGCTCAGCTTTATCGGGGTTCTGGGTTACGTCATCACGCCCAATAGCGGCCTGTTGCTGTTGTTTCGCCTGATCAACGGGTGCGGCTACGTCCTCTGTACGGTCTGCATGACCACCTGGCTTTCCTACCTGGTGCCGTTTTCCCACGTTGGGGAGGCGATGAGCTTTTACGGGATCATGAACGCCTTGGCGATGGCCTTTGCGCCAGCGGTTTCGATCAACCTCTACCGAATAATCGGCTATCGTGGGGCGATTGTCATTTCGGCCCTGTCTGCCCTGTTGATGGTGGTGACCATTCAGTTCGTCGGCAACCGGGCCCAGCCTGCCACTGCCAAACGGACGCGGCGCCGGTTCAAGATCATCCAGCGTGATTCGATTCCGGTGGCCTGCCTAGTGGCCCTGTTTGCCATGCCCTATTTTGCCACCCAGGCCGACATCGTTTCCTATACGGAACAACGGCACCTATCGATCGCCGTGGGGGCCTACTTCCTGATCTATGCAGCCGTCTTGCTATTAATTCGGCTATTCTTGCGCAACCAGTTCGATACGGTGCGCTTCGGACCATGGCTAATCACCAGTACGGTGGCCACGGCCTTTTACCTGGTGATGCTGGCGATCATGCACACTAACTGGGAGATGGCCCTGGCGGCGGCCGGGATGGCGTTCGGCTACGGCATTATTTACTCCGTCTGCCAATCGACGGCGATGATGTTGGCCCCGACCGCCGAGCGCGGCCTGGCCAGTTCGACATTCTTCTTGGGCCTCGACGTCGGGATGTCTTTAGGGCCGATCCTCGGGGGGATCATCGACAGCACGATGCCGGTGAAATACTTCTACCCGGTGATGCTGGTGATCATTCCGCTGATCCTGCTGATCTACTTTGCCAACCGACAAAAACTAAATCACGCCATTGACCAGCACTGACAACGGCGTGATAAAAGTGTAACGCCCGCAGCAAAATTTTGAATTGCTGCGGGCGTTTTAGTATAAATTTTATCTTGATTTAACGATGCTTCCGGTAATAATTAAAATCCAAGCAAGGGGCACCAGGAAGAAGTATTCGTGTAGCATTCCTTGCGCATCGACATACGAAGAACTGTTATAGATTAACGCACAAACCAATCCAATGATAATGCAGAAAAGGCTGAGCCAAATTCGATGTTTGTTTTTCATGTGCTCCCTCCAGCTTAAGTCTAAAAACGGGTTGTCTTTGTGTTAATTATACTATTCTTTTATGCTGCTTGAATTGCATTAGTTAGTACCACCTAATTGGTTTATTCTAGAATGCTCTTCCTGCTTAACAGGAGCGCTATAACTATCATTATTGCAGAAAAAATGGTAATCCCAAAGAATCCAGTAAAATGATTTAAGAGGTATCCGCCGACCATACCAGCAACAGTTTCCGCCAAATACATGGTTGAATTGGCAAGCGAAGAAATGGTGCTTCGAGCATCTTTGACAGTTTTTTGAAGACTTGTCATTAACAGCGGAAATAGGAAACCGTTGAAAATATAGATGAAAGCTAGCAAAATGTCAGCTACTACAATATTAGTGGAAAACGGTGTAAGGATATACAGGACTACTAGGCACGCAAATTCAATCTTAGCAGTTTTTTTGAATCCCCAAGCATCAATTAACCGGCTTGAGAAGAGCGAACCAATTAGCTGACCACACCCAATTAAAATCATCGCGGTTCCAATTTGGCTCAGGTTCAGCCCAAAGCCGTGGTTAAACCAAGTTGAGATGAATGAGATCGTGGTGAAAGAACCTAATTGAAAAACAAAGTAAGTAATCAGCATTTTACGAGCTGAGGAGCTTTCAAAGACTTGGCTAAGGTTACTAAAGAATGAGTGCTCGCCCTTAACAATACCAACCCTTGTTTTGGGCAAATTAACCTGCAAGACAAGGATCAAAACAAGTGCCAAGACAGCTAGAACAAAGAAGGGGATTCGCCAATTAATCGTCGCTAAGTAACTGCCAACCGGAATCCCAAGAATTTGTGATGAGGAAAGACCTGCGGTAGCAAATCCCATTAATTGTGGTGCTTGACTAACCGTGACAACAACGGGAACGGTTGCATAAACTTGCGGTGTAATGAAAGCTGAGGCAACTCCTGAGATAAATTCAAAGATCATCATTTCAACAAAGTTAGTTGATAGTCCACAGGCAAGGGTACCAAGGGCAAAGAAGAGGAGCCCGCCAATCATAAATTTCTTCCGATCCCGGCCATCTGATAGTGGACCAGCAACTAAGGCGGTAATGGCATCCCCAATGGCATACGCACTGATTAGAAGTCCTGATTGCGAAGTAGAAACACTGAATGATTTAGCCAGAATTGGCAAGAAGGCCGAGATCATAAATGAATCTAGCCCGACAATAAACATCGTCGAGAAAAATAAAATTGCATACTTACGCATCTAAACATCCTTCCTAATAATTGCTTATCGCGATAAAATCATCGTAGTTCAAAAAAATATCCTACGTTGGTAATATATCGTGATAGATAATGAGCAACAAGTACGCAATTTATTGATACCTAGTATCGTTTTCAATACTTTTGTTCTTTGGCTATGTGTTTAAGGCTTAATCTGTGATATTTTTGGTTCCATAAATCAGACCGAGGCCAATTACTAAGGCCGAGAAGATCGCAATTCCAAAGAAGCCGCTGAAATTATTAAATAAAAAGCCCCCAATAATTCCAGCAATGGTTTGTGCTAAAAAAATTGTACAATTGGCAAGTGATGAGATCGTGCTACGGGCATTTTTAACGGTTCCTTCTAGACTGGTCATTAGCAACGGGAACAATAACCCATTACAAGTAAAAACAAGTGCCAGTATGATATCTGCTACAACAACATTTGGTGAAAATGGCACGATAAGGTAAATGAAGATCAAAAAACTAAATTCAATTCGGGCAGTTTTATTAAATCCCCATCGCCCAATTACCCGACTAGACAGAAGTGAGCCTAGTAGCCGACCGCAGCCAATTAAAATCGTGGCCGTACCAATCTGACTTAGATTTAATCCGAAGTCTTGGTTAAACCAGGTCGACGTAAATGCAATGGTAGTTGCCGAGCCAAGTTGGTAAGCTGCGTAGGTAAGAAGCATCTTTCGGGCAGAAGGATTTTTAATGACTTCTCTCAAGTTACTTAGAAACGAGTGCTTACTAGTTTCGTAATTAACTTCGGTACTGGGCAGTCCAAAGTAGACCACGGCAATTAAAATTAACGCCATTACTGACAGGCAAAGGTAGGAAACGCGCCAACTAAATACAGCAAGGTAACTGCCCAAGGGAACACCGATAATTTGTGATGAGGATAGACCGGCAGTCGCAAATCCCATCAATTGAGTTACTTTACCGACGGCAACCACGGTCGGAATCGTTGCAAAGACTTGTGGGGTAATAAAGGCAGCCGCAATCCCTGAAATAAATTCAAAAAGCATCATGATAGTGAAGCTAGTGGCAAGTCCGCAGCCAAGAGTAGCCAACACAAAGAGGGCCAAACCGAATATCAAAACTTTCTTTCGATCTCTTCCATCTGATAACGGGCCGGCAATTAATGCAGTTAATGCATCACCAACTGCGAACGAGCTGACAAGGTAACCGGATTGAGTCGTACTTACCGCAAAATACTTAGCCAATATGGGCAGAAAAGCAGATACCATAAACGAATTTAAACCAGCAACGAACATAATCATAAAAAAGATAATGGGATACTTCCGCATATATTTGAATTAACTTCCCTTCATTGTTTACCAAATACTAAAATGGTATGATTTAGTCACAGTTCAATTAAATATCCTACGATAATGCTATACCGTGAAAGTGCTCGGTAAAAGTACGCAAAAAGTTAGTACTAAGTATCATTTTTGTTACCTTAGGAGGGAAGATAATGTCTAAGTGTTTGTACGGAAAGTGTCCATTGGCAACGGCTCAACAAGTCTTGAAGGGGAAATGGGCAATCTTAATTCTTCACCATATTAGTCAAGGACCAATCAGGTTTAATGAATTACAACGCCAAATGCCCAAAATGACTCATGCAACCCTTGCTAATCAGTTAAAAAGCTTAGAAGGAAACGATTTGATTATTCGTCATCAGTATCCGCAAGTGCCACCAAAGGTTGTTTATGAATTAAGTCCACAGGGAGAAAAGTTTAGAAATGTATTGGATGCACTGAAAACATGGGGCAATCAATATATTGACTACGAAAAGGAAATTGGTAAATTAAAAGTCTGATTCATTGAAGCTGTCATTACAAAAAACGCCTGTCGCGAAGACAGACGTTTTTTATTCTGCAGAAATAAATGAGCTAAATAGTTTCAAAAGAAAGCGGCTTTATAGCTAAAGGAGCTAACGCGGCTTGACGATCTCCTGGCGCCAGTGGTGCAGGTGGCGCTTGGTGATGACGCAGAGCCCGTCATCGCCGGCCTGTTTCATGGCATCCGTGCACATGATTGCCACACCGGGGGTCTTGGCGGCCGTCTGTTCACCCCAGTAGTTGAGGTAGCGTAAAGCGGCGTAGAGGTTCTCGCCCTCCGCAGTCAGCCGGTATTCGACGCGGGGCGGGATGGTATTATAGCTCTTCCGGGCGACGATCCCCGCGTCCGTGAGCTCACGCAGCTGGTCGCTGAGTACCTTATGCGAGGTGCCCAGCTGCTTGACCAGCTCCCCGGTCCGGCGGGGATGGCCGGCCAAGAGGTAGAGGATGACGGACTTCCACTTGCCGCCGATGATTGAGAGGGCGTAGTCGGCCCCGGTGTTGAATAGTTTCTCCTGTTGACTCATTTTCTTCTCCTTTCACGGGTTTTACTACCATGATAACGCACATTATCAGTCCCGAAAATTGCGAAAAAACTTAGCTGCGGCCTTGCCTTGGGGCGCAGGTAAATCTTACCCGGCGGTAACTAGCTTACCCGAAAGTGCTTACTTTTAATAAGAATAACGGGTGCCTATACTGGACTCGTAAGCAATGCAGTCGTTAAGAGGAGGAATTACGATGACAAGACAGATTTTGATTCTTGGGGCCACGGGACAGATCGCGGGCCACGCCATTCAGGCCCTGCTGGAAGGCAGCGATGCCCACCTGTTACTCTTTACTCGGCACCCACAACACCTTAACAACGTCGATGAACGTCGGGAGACCGTGATCAAGGGCGACACGTTGAAGATGACGACGCTGGACCCGGCGATTGCCCAGGCGGACGCGGTCTATGCCAACCTGCGCAACCCGGCAATTGCCCAGCAGGCCCAAAACATCGTTCAGGCGATGGACAAGCACGGGGTCCGTCAACTAGTCTGGATCTCCTCTATCGGAATCTACGATGAGGTGCCCGGCAAGTTTGGCGAGTGGAACAACGCCGAGCTCGGCGGCGGGCAGGCGGACAGCTACCTGGGCACCTACCGGCAGGCGGCGGATGTGATTTCGAATAGTGACCTGGACTACACGATTATCCGGCCGGCCTGGTTGACCAATAAGGATGAGGTCGACTACGAGACGACAAAGCGTGGCGAGGCGTTCAAGGGGACCGAGGTTTCCCGGAAGTCCATCGGGGCCCTGGTCGCCAAGATTCTTGCGGACCCGGCGCCGTATGCCCGGCAGGATCTGGGGGTCGACAAGCCCGGCACCGCTGGTGATAAGCCCGCCTGGTACTAAAGCTTCAGGAACAGGAATTGCGTGAAGCGGCTTGCACCCGAGCGTAAGCACTGTTATACTAACCACAATTAAATACGCTACCTGGTTCCCCGGAACCGGGATTAATAGCACTCAACCTTATTTCGTTAGGGCTTTCGGATGAAAGAGAAATAGGGTTGGGTGTTTTTTGCGTAAAAGGAGGAATTTGGAATGAAAACAGCAGTTAAGACTTTGGATGAGATGACGGCCGCTGAATGGTGCCGGCTGGTTGAGGAGCGGGTCAAGGTATTCGTGGTCGAGCAGGACTGCCCCTACCAGGAGGTCGACGCATACGACTACCAGGCCCACCACCTAACCCTCCGAGACGACGGTGGGAAACTGGTTGGCTACACCCGGATCTACCGGCGGCAGGACGGCAAGGTCACCTTTGGCCGGGTGTTAGTTCCGAAAAAGTACCGGAAGCACCACTACGGCCGTTACCTGGTTGAACAGACCATTGCGGCGGCCCACCGGATTTTTAACGGCGAGCCGATTCAGATTCAGGCCCAGGCCTACCTGAAGAAGTTCTACGGCTCGCTGGGCTTCCAAGCGATTTCTGATGTGTACCTGGAGGACGGAATTCCCCACCTGGACATGGTTTTGAAAGGAGAAGATTAGGATGAAAAATTATGACGATTTCGAGAAACTGACCTGCACCACCAAAATCAAGGACGTCAGGGACGGCTACTACACCTTTGACGACACGGTCTTCTACGGCGAGAAGGGTGGTCAGCTGGCCGATCGCGGTACAATCAACGGCCAGCCGGTCACCGATTTGAAGTGGGATGGGGACACCCTCTACCACCAGGTGAAGGGGGAGTTGCACGACCCGATCACCATGAAAGTGGATGCCCGAACCCGGTGGATCAACACGACGGTCCAGAGCGCCTTCCACCTCCTGGATGGCTATTACGCAGGTACAGCTACCAGAATTGTCGAGGTCAACGCCGATCCAGAGAACGAGTGGTATATCGTGGACAGCAAGCAGGTGGACGCCGCCCAGCTCAGGGCCGTGGAGGACTGGATGAATGACGTTATTCACCAGGACATCCCCACCCGTTTCACCTACGTTAAGGGGGATGCGTATCCCGATCCGGCCTACCGGAAGTATCCGCTGGTGCGGCTCGTTCACTTTGGCGACATCAACACCCAGCCCTGTGGGACCTGTCACGTCAACCATACTGGCCAGCTCCAGAGCTTCGCCATCCTGGGGACGGAAAAGGTCTCGGCCGGGACCAAGATCTACATCACGGTCAACCTGGCGACGAATGACCGCCTAAAAAAGGACGAGGCGTCCCTGAAGCAGGCGGCCACAGTGCTCAGCACCACGGCGGACCAGGTCGTTAGCCAGGCGACGGCGCTGGTAGCTAAAAATAAGACGTTGAAGCAGCAGTTTAAGGCCCTGAAGAAGGAAGTGCTCGGGATGAAGGCCAAGGGGATTTTGGCCGCGGACCAGGTCGTTAACCGGGTTCAGCTCGATGCCCCGGGGGACATGTCACAGTTGGCACCCCAGCTGCTGCGGCAGGTTGATCACGATAAGCTTCTGGTGGCCCAGGTGGCCGGCCGGACGAGCTTTGCCGTTGTCTCACCAAGCGGACAAGCCCGGGCGGTGCTGGCCCGGTTCCAGAAACTGGGGACGGTTAACGGCGGTGGCTCACCACAGATCGTCACCGGGAACACCGACCTGGCCATCACTGACCTGGTTGATGCCGCGCGGCCGCTGCTGAAAGCGTAAAAACGAGGGACATGATCAGGTGTTTGGTCATGTCCCCTAGGGTGGTTATTTAATTGGTTAGTCGCACCGGCGGCTTACTTCTTCCATAAGAAGTTGATCAATTCCCGGTTGACCTGGGCGTTGTTGTGCAACTTGCTGTGCTGGGCATTAGTCCCCTTGATTTCGACCTCCCGGTAGGACTTGGCACGGCTGCTGACCAGGTACCTCAAGGATTTGGCGGAGTTGACCGGGACGTCGCCATCGGAATGGGTACCGTCCTCCTTGTCACCGTAGATGTTCAGCACCCGGGTGGTAGTCGGGAAGGTGTTCCGTAGTTTCAGCAACGGTTTAAATGTCGCGTCCTGGCGCTGGGGTTCGCCAGTATTGGCGTTGACTGGGCTCTCAGCCGTCTTTTGCCCGACCAGGCCGTTGTAGTGGCCGGCAATGGCCACCAGGTGATCGATTCGCGGCAACTGGTGGTTGTCACTGTTGTCGTTGATGTAGTTGATGATCTCGAGGTTGCCCATCGAGTGCCCAACCAGGTTGATTGCCCGGTAGTGGTGCTGAGACTCCAGGGCTAAGACGACGTTTTTGACGTAGGTTCCCCCGTGCTTGTAACCGGCGACGTAATTATTCTCGTAACCACTGAGCTTGTTGTCGGCGAGGTTGACCTCAACGATCGGGTTGACGGCGTTGGCGGGGATGGTTTTATTGAAGGTCACCTTGCCGTGGCGGTCGACGTTGGCCCGGACGATGGTGCTGGTAACACCGGCCCGCTTGGCGGCGTTGGCCATCTTCTCCTCGGCGTGGGCACTGCTGCCCCAGCCGTGGACAAAGATCGTCGGGGTAGTCGATTGTACAAACTGCTTGGCCGCCCGGGCCCGCTGCCAGCTGGCGAGGGCGATGATGGCGACTACGGCAATGACTACGGTAGTTATGATGGTGGTGATTCGACGATGCATACTGTCACTTCCTTTTACTTAGCATTTTAATTTACTTTAGCTAGGATGTAAAAATTAAAGGTGCTGCTTGAAGAAGCTTGCCAGCTTGGCAAACGGGATCTTATCGACGCGATCGTAGAGGTCAATGTGCTCGCAGTCCTTGACGATGTACTTCTCCTTGGGTTCGTTGGCCAGGTTATAGGCACGCTCTGAGAATGAACGGGAGTGGGCGCGGTCACCGAAAACGAAGAGAATTGGCCGGGGAGTGATTTCATCAATGTAGTTTAGTGCCGAAAACTGCAACATGGCCTGGCTTGAAGTGGTCGTGAAGTTGCCCCGGGCGTTTTGGTGGAATCCCCGGGGAACGGCGTAGAATCGCTGCCATTCATTAGTGATGGGGTCGGTATCCGGCAGGTCGTCAACCCGTGGGTACGGTTTGGTGGGGAATGATGGCTTGTATTCCGGCATCCCGTTGGCGTAGTCATCCCACCGTTGTTGGGCGAGCGCGTCCTTCAGCTTATCGAGTTGTTTCTTGGAAAGGTTCATCATGCCACGCACATCAGTGATGTCGTACATTGAGGCGGTGGCGACGGCCTTGATCCGGGGGTCGACGGCGGCAGCTGCGAGGGCGAAACCGCCGGAACCACAGATCCCGATGACGCCGATCCTTTCGCGGTCAACGAACGGCACCTGGATGCCAAGGTAGTCGACGGCCGCACTGAACGACTCGGCAAAGAGGCCTGGTGATGAAACGTGCCGGGGTTCTCCGGATGACTCTCCCATGTTGGCCTGATCAAAGGTCAGCACGACAAAGCCGCGTTGGGCCAGTTCATTGGCGTAGACTGCCGGACCCTGTTCCTTGACCCCGCCATAGGGTGCGCCGACGATCAGTGCGGGCTGGGGATGTTGTTGATCGGCGTTCTTGGGATAGTAAAGATCACCGGCGAGGGTCAGGTTGTAGCGGTTGTGAAACTTGACGTGATCCCGTTGAACATGGTTGCTTAATTCTGTGATGTATCCGTAAGCCATAAATAATTCCTCCTAATTGTTGTGCTTGATGGTTCTGATGACCCGGGC
>NZ_JBJEEM010000035.1:14418-35845 GCF_051873075.1 Limosilactobacillus sp.
AAGCCATAAATAATTCCTCCTAATTGTTGTGCTTGATGGTTCTGATGACCCGGGCAGGAACCCCGGCAACAACGGTGTTAGCCGGGACGTTCCTGGTGACCACCGCTCCCGCCGCCACGACGGCATTTTCACCGATCGTGATTCCTGGCAGGATGGTGGTGTTGGCACCGAGCCAGGCGTTTTTACGAACGTAGACCGGTTTGAGTTCTACGCTGTGGCGTGATGCCGGGTCGAGGGGGTGATTGACGGAGATCAAGCTGGCGTTTGGGCCCACCAGGACGTCATCGGCCAGGTAAATTCCGCCGAGGTCGGTAAAGGTGGCACCGTTGTTGATGAAGACCCGTTTGCCGATATGGATGTTACGGCCAAAGTCGGTGTGAAAGGGGAGACGAATCTCTACCGACGGGTCCAAGGCTTGCTGGGTCAGCTGGGCGACCAGTTCACGGATACCAGCTGGTGAATGAACACCGGTATTGAGCTTTTGTACCAGCTTTTGGTTATGTTCGATGATCTTGCCCAGGTCCGCAATCTGCTGTGGATCCAAGATTTTGCTTGTTGTCATGACTTGACCTCCTTAAATTGATTTGTTGATCTTATTGTAATGGGCTAGAATTAAGATGTGAAATACTTATGTTAAATGCATAATCATAATAAAAAGTTATACAAGGAGGAAGGGCAATGGATATTCGGGTACTGCGTTACTTCATTGAAATCGTTCGGGAGGGCAACATCTCCAGTGCGGCGCACCGGCTTCACATCTCCCAGCCGGCGTTGTCACGGCAGATCATGGAGCTGGAGACGACTCTCGGGGTAACCCTGTTTGAGCGCGGCCGGCGGCAGATTAAGCTGACCCAGGAGGGTTACTACTTGTATGAACGGGCGCAGGAGATTACGGCCCTGGTGGACAAGACCACCTACCACCTCCAGGCTAACACCGTGATCAGCGGGACGCTGGATATCGGTGCCGGCGAGAGCAGTGCCCTGATGCCAATGATGGACGTCCTGGCCCAAATCCTTCGTGATTATCCTGAGGTGCGTGTCAACCTGACGAGTGGGGACTCGACGGAAATTCGGCGCCGGATCAACCAGGGAAGTCTTGAGTTTGGCGTCGTGATGGGTCACGAAAACCTGGTAAACTATAACTCGCTCACCCTGCCTGCCCAGAACCGGTGGGGAATCTTGATGCGGAAGACCGAGCCGCTGGCGGCTAAACAGGTTATCAGCCCCGGCGATTTGCTGGGGTTGTCGCTTCTAACGTCGGTCCAATCGCGAGCGCAGGATACTTTTCGTGACTGGGCGGGAGGCATGGTTAATCAGTATAACTTCGTCGGCAGCTACAACCTGCTCTACAACGCCGAACTGCTGGTCAAGGCTGGCGCGGGGATGGCATTGGCCTATGACGGGATCGCCAACCTGTATGATCAGGACCTGGTCTTTCGTCCACTTGCCCCGGCCCTCACCGATGCGAATATTCTGATCTGGAATAAGGACCGGCAATTGCCGAACGTCGCCCAGCTTTTCCTCAAACTATTGCGAAAACAAATCACCGCCCCGACCAAGTGATAATTGGGTGGGGGTATCCAGGCAAATTAGTTGGTTTTTGATCAAAAGCGCGTAGACTAAGATTATCGATAGCTAACGAGGAGGTACGCTGATGAAACACTTAACCTTTACCGATGACGCCAAGAAGCGGATTGCCAAGTACCTGAGTCCTGATAAGACGATCGTGCTCGATTTTGACGATGGCGTCGGGCCGTTTTCCGCGATTGGCAACTGCAGCCTGGACGCCAACTACCGGCTGATCTTTGTCAAGAAGGGGATGGACCTGCACGACTTCGACGAGAAGATCGAATCCAACATCGGCGACATCTACATCAAGAGTGAACCGTATGCCAACATCCAGTTTGAAAACCAGATGGAGGTGCGCTTCAACCCGAAGTACTTCACCCTGCCGCTGGTGAGTCCGACCAAGGGGGTCCTGACGGAAAACCTGGAAGTGGTCGACCTGACCGATCCCGTCGCAACTGAATACAATGGCACCCATGATTGCTGATGAATGGGGCGTGGCAAGGCCTAGTTTTGTCACGCCTTTCTTTGTTTTAAAATGGGGCTAAAGGAGTGATGAGATGATGGAACGCGCAAAGGTAATTATTCATATGTACGAGTCGATCGACGGCAAGATCGATGGCGACTGGGACGGTCTGCCGGGGGATAAGGCCTCTGGAGACTATTACGACGACATTCTCTTCAAGATCAGCAACACCAACGCCAACGGGAGTAACACGATCGTGATGTACGCGGCGCCGGGAAAGGTTGACCTCAGCCAGTACCCAGCAGACGGAATTGACTACCAGGACTGGGTCCCGGCGGGGATTACTTCGGCCACTTGGGACGTCAGCTTTGACCGTCGCGGCCGGGCCGGCTGGGAGAAGAACTATTTCGACTACGCTGGCAAGCAGAGCCGGGCGATCGAAGTAGTTACTAAACTTGTCGATAAGCGCTACCTGGCCTTCCTGCGGTCCATGCAGATCCCGTACCTGGTCTGCGGGGATGACGAGCTCGATTTTGCGTTAGCCCTGGTCAAGTTGCGGCAGTATTTCGGGATTAAGAAGGTGGCCTTAGGCGGGGGCGCCCTGATCAATGGTGCCTTCCTGCGTGCCGGCCTGGTCGATGAGATTTCCCTGGTGATGGCCCCCTACATCAGTGGCGATGCGACCAAGAAGGGAACGTTTGACACGCGGCAGGTCTTCGTCAACCAGCGTTTCAAGGTTGTTCAGACTAAGTTGCTGGCTGATGGTGGGATTCACCTGCTCTTTGCCCGGGACAATTGATAAATTTTCTTTAATATCACGGTCGTCATAGCGCGATTATGCTATAGTTTAGTTAATAAAGTTAAGGAGGCTTGTTTGATGGCTGAAAAGGTATTTACAAAAGACGAGTTGGCAAAGTTCAATGGTCAGAATGGACAACCGGCCTATGTGGCAATCCGGGGCGTGGTTTATGATGTTTCCGACAAGGCGGCCTGGCAGGGTGGCAAGCACCATGGCAATCTTGCCGGTCAGGACTTGACCGATGTTTTATACAACAAGTCGCCACATGGGGACCGGGTCTTAGCTGGTCTGCCGGTTGTCGGCAAGCTGGCGGACTAACGGTGAAATACGAACAGGGGACGAGGCAATTTGCCTCGTCCCCTGTTTTGGTTTATTTAGTATGAAATTAGTTCAAAGGTTGACCGTTGACGTCTACGTCATCCTTCTTCAGGATGAAGGTGGCGTAGATCCCGGCGATCAGCGTAATTCCAGAGATCACCAGGAAGGTGTGGCTGTAACCGATGTGGTCCCGCAGGTCACCGAGCGGTGTTGAGAAGATGATCTGCCCAACCTGGGCGGCAATCTGGTAGCCGACCATGTAGAGGGTGGCAGAGACCTTGGTATCAAAGTGCAGGGTGAAGTAACGGAAGAGCCCGAGGGCGAAGCAGGCCGTCTCCGGTGCGTGCAACAGCTTGATGCAGGAAACACCGAGCGGGTTCGTGACCAGACCACAGCCCCCGATCCGGATGACCATGATCGTGATCCCAACCAGCAGGGTCTTGCGGACCCCGATCTTCTTCATCAGCCATGGCACGCAGGCCATCATGATTGCTTCCAAGAAGACCTCCACGGAGTTTAGAACCCCGTACATCTGTTGACCAAGGGCCTTGGTGGCAAAGAACTGGGTGAAGAATTGAGGGAACATCTGCTGGTCAAAGACCGTGTAGAAGGTCCAGGAGAAGATGATGTAGATGATGATCTGCCAGAGAGCCTTCATCTTGAAGACGCCAAAGATTTCCTTCAGGGAAGCCGTGGAGCTTTCCTTGGCGTTTTCAACCTTGTTTTCGTAAAGGTCAATCATCTTTGGATTCTTTTCGGGATGGACAAAGACAAGCAGCAGGAAGAGGACCAGGGCGATGGCTGACGAGAGCCAGAAGACCAGGTTCGGGTTGATGGTAAAGAGAAAACCAGCGAGCAGGGCGGAAACCGCGTACCCGAACGATCCCCATGACCGGGCCTGGCCGTATTCAAATTGATAACGACGGCTGATTCGTTCCGTGACGGCTTCAAAGGTTGGCGAAGCAGCCAGGAAGGCAAACGATAGGTAGAGTGAACCGAGGAAGGTCCCGAGATAGAAGTTGCTGTGGAGCAGCGGGGCATAGAGCCAGGTGAAGAAAGGCCCAAGCAGCATTTCCATGACGGCACAGAAGATCAGCAGGTAGCGCTTGAGGCCGAGCCGGTCCTGGATGGCCCCGTAGACAAACATCAAGACCAGGGTGATGGCGGAGTTGAAGGAGTAGATCGTCCCCACCTGTTCCCCAGAGAAGTGCAGGGTGTTGGTTAGCCAGATCTGGAAGAATGACCACCAGATTCCCCAGGCGGTGAAGAAGAGGAGGATGTTTAACGAATCGAACCGGTAGAAGGGGTTCTTGAATAAGCTATGCTTTTTCATGTTGATTATCCTTTCATATCAAGTGTGTAGGCTTTGATGGTGATGGCAGTAGGTCGGCTAGCAGCCAGTGTGGTCGTGACCGGCTGCGAATCGTTGTAGTAGCGTTCGGTGAAGGTAGCGGCCCCGTCGTTGACGAAGATTTCGACAGAACTGGTGTCCACGAAGATCCGGGCGTGCAGCCGGCGAACATGACTGATGGTAGCGTAGCGGTCGCTGGCCTGGCCATGTTGGTGAACCGTGATCTCACCAGTTGCCTGGTTATAACTGAAGGCAATCAGGACTTGATTGTCATTGGCGAGCTGCCAATTTACTTGACCATCGTAATCATCGGTCAGGTCAAAGGTCAGGTCCCACTCGGTGTGCTGCGGGTCGGTAACCGTCAGCTGGTGAGGAGAATGAATAATTGCTGATGTGTTAAGAGCCTCACCAACGCGTAACGCTGCCGTCTCCTGCGCGGGGATGGCCCCCAGCCGGTCGCCACGCAGGACGAGTTCGCGCGGCAGGGTCAGTGCCCCGGCCCAGCCGTCTGCTTGCTCCGGCATCGGGTTGTCGAAGGAACTGAACCAGCCGAACTGGATTCGCCGCCCGTCCGGGGTCAAGAACGATTGGGGAGCGTAGAAGTTGTGCCCATAATCCAATAAGTGCAGATCGTAGTGGTTAAAACGGGCCTGATCGTAGTCTAGTCGGCCCACCAAGTAGGCTGCCTGGCTCAGGTTGAGGAAGCGGTGCCGCTGCGGCTGGATCCCCATCGGTGAGCAGGTCAAAATGTCCTGGCCGTTGAGCCGGAAAAAGTCTGGGCACTCCCACATCGATCCCTCAAGTTCAATGCTTTGTGACGCGGTGATTGGTCCGCGGTATTGCCACTTTAACAGGTCGCTGGACTGGTAGAGTAGGATCCGGGCGCGGTTGTTGGCCGACTCCCGGCTGCCGACAACCAGGTAGTACTGACCATCGTGTTCCCAGACTTTAGGATCCCGAAAGTCCTGGCTATTATCAGTCGGCGCCTCAATCACGGGATTCCCTGTGTACTTGGTAAAGTGGATCCCGTCGTCGCTGTAGGCCACGTTCTGGTTCTCCCAGAAATGGTCCTGGTCACCATCATCGTAGTAATGGTGACCCGTGTAGATCAGGTACAGCCGATCATCCTTGACGATGGCTGAGCCGGAGAAGCAGCCGCCGGAGTCCTCGGGATCACCAGGAACCAGGGCCACCGGCAGATTTTCCCAGTGAACCAGGTCCTTGCTACGGACGTGTCCCCAGTGCATCGGGCCCCATTGTGCTGAGTAGGGGTGGAACTGGTAGAAGACGTGGTAGTAGCCCTTGAAGAAACAGAGACCATTCGGATCATTCAGCCAGCCCGCCGGTGTTTGAATATGGTAGTGTTCGCGATAGCGAGTGTTTGTGATTTTTATCACTCGTGACTCATCGATTTGTCGCAATCTAACCGACTCCCTTCGTTCTTTGGAAACGTTTACGGTGAAGATTGTAAGTGCTTTTACCAAAATTGTCAATCGTTTATCAAAATAAATGTTAAACGATTAGCAAAATGATAAATAAAATAAGCCATGACTCGCATCCACGGGTCATGACTTATTTTATTTAATGCTGTTCTGGACTATCCCCAGACTTCTTTGGCGATTTCTTTTACCAGGGTGACCTTCGCCCACTGCTGGTCTTCAGTTAAGATATTACCTTCTTCAGTCGAAGCAAACCCGCATTGTGGACTCAGACAGAGGTGGTCGAGCGGGTGGAACTTAGCGGCTTCGTGGATCCGATCGATGATGGTCTGCTTGTCTTCCAGTTCCCCGTTCTTGGAGGTTACCAGCCCGAGGACCACGTATTTTTCATCCGGAACCTTGGCGAGGGGCTCAAAGCCACCGGCACGATCGGAATCGTATTCGAGATAGAACGCCTTAACGTTTTCCTGGGCGAAGAGGGTATCGGCAACGGGCCCGTAGCCGCCAGCCGCGGCCCAGGTGGAGTGGTAGTTCCCCCGGCAGACGTGGGTGTTGATGGTGAGGTCGTCCGGCAGGCCAGCGATGGCGGCGTTGTTTACCTTGAGGAAACGTTCCTGAAGGGCCACCAGCTGGGAGGTGTCGGCATTGGGATCCTTCTTCTTGAGGTTAGCGAAGTTATTTACCGAGATTCCCCATGTACAGTCATCGAGCTGGAGGGTCCGACAACCAGCGGCGTAGAGGTCCTCAATAACCTGGTGGTAGGCACTGGCGACGTCGCAGTCGAAGTCGGCGATGTTCGGGTAGACCTGCTTGAGGTTTTCCTGGTTTTCGGGACGGAGGAATTCCTCCAGGAACTGGGCCGGTGCCGGAATCGTTTGCTTGACCTGGGTGCCTTCGCTAACGTGGTCTTGGACAAACTTAAAGGCTGAAACAAACGGGTGATTTTCACCGCTGAGCTTGCCGGTCAGTTGAACGGAGTCGTTGCGGGTCTCTTCATCATGGAAGAAGTAGCCGTGCTTGAGGTTGACGTGCTTGGTACCCTGAAGGCCCCAGAAGAAGTCGAGGTGCCAGTAGCTGCGGCGGAACTCACCGTCGGTCACGGCCTTAAGCCCCGCGGCCTCTTCTTTGTGAATCAAGTCAATGATCAACCGGTCCTCAACAGCAGTGAGGTCCTCGCGGCTGATCTGGCCGGCGGCAAACTTTTGGCGCGCGTCCTTCAATTCTTGAGGGCGCAGGAATGAACCAACAACGTCGTAGCGAAATGGGGAAACAGTCCGTGGTGTAAATTCAGTCATAAAACATCGATCCTTTCTTTTTCGACGGTGAGTTCAAGCATCGGAAGCAAATAAAAAAGTCCCTAGAAAAAGCGTTGGTGCTTTTTCTAGGGACGTCATTTTCAAAGGTTGAAATTAACGTGTTACCACCCTAATTTGACTGGGCCTCACAGTCCAGTCCTCAATAGGTACACCCATGCGGGTAAACCCAGGCGTTTTATCGGTCGCCGCTCGTGACCGGCTTACCAACGGCTCGCCGATCGCCTTTGCTCCAAGACCATCTTCGTGGGTTTAGGGGACACCGGTTCTCATCTACCCGGCTCTCTGTAGTTCCTGCTGCCCATTACTCATCTCTTCTTAGCAATTTATAATTTCTTGTTGGCATTATATTAGAACTTTCTAATTTTAAAGTCAACACTTTATTATAGATTTTCATAATTGCTGAGAAAAAACCAGATTAAAGGTTTGGATCCATCTTGAAGGTAAGCTTCGAAAATTCCGTTCCGGCTGTCATCAGGTCGAAGAGAAGCCGCTTGGCCTTCTTGTTGTAGTGCTTGGCGATCTTGTGGTTCTGTCCGGTCAGGTAGGTGGTTAGCTGGGCGCCACTCAACTGACTGGCCTTGGCGTCAACTGCCGCGATCTTGCGCCGGGCCCATTCATTGAGGTCCTTTTGAAAGGCCTCGTCCTGGTCATAGAATTCGCTGTAGTGGCTCTCCACCACCATGGCGAGGGCTTCATTCAACCAGTAGGCACTCTTGAGCTTCATTTTGGCCGGCACCTTCCGGTAGGAGACGTCGGTATCATCGGCGTTGGCAAAGAACGGGGTGTAGGCACAGAAGGATGGCAGGCCGAACTCAATCCATTGGATGGCGGCCTGTTCCGGCTTGACGTTGTTCCGCATCTGCAGGATGTGGGACTGGGCGGTCCGGGAGAGAGCGATTGGCCGGTAGACCTTCTTGTCGTGCTCGCTACCGTCTCCCAACGGGTCATACTTGGTCTCGTTGAAGTGGGACTTGAGCAGGTACTGGATATCCTCAACCGCGATCTTGTGTTCCGGCTTCCGGATAAATGGCATGTCGGGTGATTCAGGGGCCTGATCGGCCGCCGCGACGGGGCTCAGGTAGCGTTGGGCGAACCAAACCCGTGGCGTGTTGTAGTGGTGGTCCAGCTTGGTGTTGGTGCCGAAGATGTGCCGGAAGTTCCACTGGTCAGTATCTGGATTGAGTTGGTGGTCAGCAACGAACTCCTGAATGCCGTCCGACCACATGTAGTTGTCCGGATCGGTGAAATCAATTTGTTCGATGGCAATCTGGTTGGCGGCAACGGCATAGCAATCGTCGGGGATCCGGACGGCAACCCAATGGTGACCGGTAGCGATTTCCATGTACCAAACCTCGTCTTGGTCATTAAACTGGACCCCGTTACCCTCGGCAGAACCGTACTTAGCGACCAGGTTACCCAGGCGTTTTACCCCTTCGCGAGCGGAGTGAATATACGGTAGCACCAGGGTGGTCATTGAATCCTCGGCCAGGCCATTCTTGACGAAGGGGTCGTAGGCCAGCACCCGGTCGTTAGCGTAGACACTCTCGGTGGCACTTTCGCCGACGTTAGCGGAATTAAAGCCATCCTCTTCGTTGGGTCCGGCGCTCTGGTCGACTGAAGGGGTGGAAGTGTAGCGCATCCCATTCTCGGGGAGGGGGACGGTTAGCTTATTGTAGGCGGAGACGTAGGTTTCGTGCCGGTCATGAACGGCAGGCTGAACCAGGAAGCGTTTGGGTTCAATGGCGACGACCCGGTCTTCGTTTCTGGAAATGAAGGTTGAACCATCAAGCGAGGCGTTTTTACCGACCATGATCGAGGTACATGCAGAATTTTTGAATCGTGACATTTAACCAGTTCCTTTCAAAATGTAAATTTTCATACTACCCTTATTCTACACCAACTTATGGGGAACACTTGATGGGGGTGAACAATTGACGGTACTTGGTTTAGCATTCGCCAAAGCCGGGAGCGTTTCTCAAAAATGAACAAAAACGGGAGCGCACCAGCCGGCACAGCCACCGGCTAGCATGCTCCCAAGGGATAAAGATTATTCTTCTGATGTGAAATTGAACTCGTCGGCGTGGCGGAGCGAATAGGTGAAGTAGATGATCAGGCCCACTGCGATCCAAGCCAGGTAGGTCAGCCAGGCCGTCAGGGAAATGCTGACGAGGAGAACGATACAGATAAGGATTGACAGGATCGGAATCGTTTTGCCAAACGGTACCTTAAACGGCCGCTTGAGCTCGGGGTAGCGGTAACGCAAGATGATCACGACCAGGGAGATCAGGGCGAAGACCACCAAGGAACCGATGTTGGCGATCAGGGCCAGGTAGTGAAGGTCGAACTCACCGGCGAGAATGGCCGACAGGATCCCGACCAGCCAGATGGCCCGGTTCGGGCTGTGGGTCTGGGGATTGAGCTTGGCGATGTTTTGCGGCAGGAAAGCACTCCGGCTCATGGACTTCAGAATGTTGGACCCGGCGTAGATAAAGGCAAAGACCACGGCCATAATTCCCAACACGGCCCCTAGTGAAACTACCTCGGCGACGAAGGAGTGTCCCTTGACGATCAGCACGTAGGACATTGCTTCGGAAACATTCAACTTAGTGTAAGAAACCACCCCGGTCATCACCAGGCTGACCAGGACGTAGAGGGTGGTGGAGATCACCAGACACAAAATTATTGCCCGGGGAATATTTTTGTCAACGTCCTTGGCATCCTCGGCGGAAGTAGCGAGGGCATCAAAGCCCAGGAAGGAGAAGAAGACGGCCGACGCCCCGGTAAAGATCCCCTTGACCCCGTATGGAAGGAAGGGGTGCCAATTGCTCGGCCGGACGTGCTGGACGCTGACGACGATGAACAGGAGGATGATGAAGATCTTGACTCCCACCAGGAAGTTGTTGATCAGCTTACTTTCGCTGGTTCCTCGCGTCAGGATGATGGTCATCAGGATGATCATCAGGACGGCTGGCAGGTTGACGTAACCCCCGGCAGAGGGGTTCATCAGGAACTGGTGGGGCAGCTTAACCCCTAATACTTCTAAGAACGATTGGACGTAGCCAGTCCACCCGTTGGCCACGGTGGCCGTGGTAGTGATGTAGACCCCGATTAGTGTCCAACCGGCCAGAAAGGCGACGAATTTGCCGATGCCGACCCAGGCGTAGAAGAAGGCACTCCCGGAGTTGGGCAGGCTGGTGGTCAGCTCAGAGTAGCAGAGACCGATCAGTCCGCTGGCTAAGGCGGCGATGAGGAAGGAGAAGACGATCGCCGGTCCGGAGTCCTCGGCGGCCACGATCCCCGTCAGGACCAGGATCCCGGTCCCAATGATGGCCCCAATTCCGAGGATGGCGAGGTCAAAGAGGCCGAGGGTCTTCTCGTGTTCAATTTTCTTGAGCTGCGGATTATTTTTCATGTAGGCAAAGCTCCTTTTAATTTTGATTGATGCGGTGCCGCACTTTCTGGTACTGGTAGACGGGAATTCCCGCGGCAGTTACCAGGACCCCAATTGCGGTGATGATTGGCTGGGTGATGGCGGTGGTCAATACGATGAAGGCGCCGCCGGCCAGGGCAATGATGGGGACGATTGGATAGCCGGGAACCCGGTATGGGCGTTCTAAGTTTGGCGCTGTTCTGCGGAGGATAAACACCGCCACAAAGCAAAGCATGTAGAAGAACCAGATGACGACGACCAGCATGTTGGTGATGGTGTCGAAGGTCCCGGATAGGATCATGAGCAGGGCGATGATGAACTGCAAACAGCCGCCCAGCCACGGCACCCCGCCGCGGTTGAGGGCGCGAAAGCCCCGGCTAAACGGCAGGTAACCGAGGTACCCCATTACGTAGGGTACCCGGATCCCGGTCATCACAAAGCCGTTTAGGGCCCCATAGACCGAGACCATGATCCCAATAGTAATGATCTTACCGCCCAGGGGGCCGAAGACAATGTGGGCGACCTGGGAGGAGATGTTGAGGTTATTCGCAACCGTTGCCAGTGGGGCCACGTACAGGAAGGCCAGGCTGATCAGCAGGTAGACGACCGTGACCAGACCGAGGCCGAAGAAGATGGCACGGGGCAGGTCCCTTTTCGGTTTCTTGAGCTCACCCGCCATCGTGCCGACGTGGATCCAACCATCGTAGGCAAACATGGTCGCCAATAGTCCGCTACCCAGGGCGGTCCAGAAGTGTTGGCGCGGGCCGGGCGTCACCGGGAAAAGGGTGAAGCTGGGGTCGCCAGGGTGAGCAAATCCCAGCACGACGATGGCGACGATCGGCAGCAGTTTGACAACCAGGGCGATTGAGGAAACCATGCCGCCAGCCTTGGCACTGATGAAGTTAACCATCAGCACTAGTAAGGTGACCGCGCTGGCCACTACCGGTAGCCAGGATGACGCAAGGCCAAAGAGGTCAACAAATTGGGTGGCAAAGGCGATCGCCGCCGCGGCCCACTGGGCAGGGAAGTAGATCAAAGACTGGGCCCACCCCGCGAGGAATCCCCAGAAACTTCCGTAGGCTTTGCCGACGTAGACGGTCAGGCCCCCGGTCTGCGGATAGGCGGCCGCTAGTTCTGCCGCGGTCAGGCCGGCGCAGATGGTAATGATTCCAGCTAGTAGCCAGGTGAAGGTGGCCATGCTGACGGTCCCAGTTGCCTTGGTGACGGCCGGGACCTTGAAGAAGATCCCCGAACCGATGACGGTTCCGGTGACCGTCGAGAGGGCCGCGAAAAAGCCGAGCGACCGGGTGGGTTGCTTTTCTGCCAAAGTGCTCACACTCCTTGCATATTCTTTCGCCAATAATGGACAATTTGCATAAAGTAACCCTTTTATTATAGTTATTCTTTGGCCAAAATAATAGTAAAATTATAAAATGCCAGTAACGACGCGTGTTAGAATTGGTAATAGTCGTTACTGATAATAATTGAAAGTGGATGAAATGATGCCTAGAAATAAATTAGTTGTTGTTTCCCTTGATTCGTTGGGCTTTCGGGACCTCAATGAGCTTGGTTACCTGGTTTCCCACATTAGCCAGCTGATGAAGCAGGGGACGTGGGTCAAACGGGTGCGGGGAATCTTTCCGACGCTGACCTACCCGTCACACACCTCAATCATCACCGGCCAATACCCAGCCGTTCATGGGGTCGTTAACAATACCAAGCTGCAGCCTCGGCGCCTCTCCCCGGACTGGTACTGGTACCGAAAGGACGTGCAGGCGACGCCCCTCTACGATGTTGCTCATGACGCGGGGCTCTCGACGGCCGCCTTCCTCTGGCCGGTGACGGCGGGGAGCAAGATCGACTATAATCTGGCTGAGATCTTCCCCAACCGGATCTGGACCAACCAGGTAATGGTGTCGTTAAAGGCCAGCTCGCCCCTTTTTCTCCTCCAGATGAACCACCGTTATGGCCACATTCGACATGGGATCAAGCAGCCCTGGCTGGATGACTTCATCACGGCCTGCGCGGTTGATACTTTGAAGAACAAGCAGCCGGACTTGACGTTGGTTCACCTAGTGGACATGGATAGTATGCGGCACCGCTACGGCGTCCGTTCTGCCCAGGCCCAGCACGCCCTTCAACGGCTTGACCGGCGAGTGGCTCAGATTGTTCAAGCGACCAAGGATGCCGGGACCTATGAACGGACCAACTTTGTCTTTCTTGGTGACCACTACCAGATCAACGTCCACAAGATGATCCACCTTAACATGCTCTTTGCCCAGCACGGCTGGCTGACCCCGCAGGAAGGCAAACCGACTTACCGGAATAACTGGCGGGTGACGGCCAAGACCTGTGACGGCGAGACCTATGTCTATACCCGGGGAAACGTTGATCTTGGCCAGCTCAAGCAGCTAATTGCCGGCGTTGAGGGGGTTGAACACATTTACGACGGTGCCGCGGCGATCAAAATGGGAGCCGATCCGCAGTGTACCTTCCTGGTGGAGGCTAAGGCGGGTTACTACTTCACTGATGAAGTCAACCGGCCGGCAATGGTTGAAGCGGTGGACCCGGATTCGCTAGGGACGCATGACCGCTATCAGGGGGTTCATGGCTACGGACCGGACAAACCCGATTACTTCACCACGGCGGTATTTGTCGGTCCAGACGTCAATCAAGGAGCCACGGTAGAGGGCGCGCACCTGGTCGATGAGGGACCGACTTTTGCGAAGTTGCTGGGACTACATTATCCGGCCCCAACTGCCGGTCAGCCGATCGCTGGCGTCGTTAGGAAGTGAGGCGAAGTCGTGAAAATCAATAAGCAACAATGGCAATGGATCTTCTATGATTGGGCCAATTCCGGCTACGGGATCCTGGTCGTAACGGCGGTCCTACCCGTCTACTTCAAGGCGGTTGCCCAACAGGCCGGGGTCAGTGCTGCCGATTCAACGGCCTACTGGGGGTATGCCAACAGTTTCGGCACCCTGGTGGTCTCACTGCTGGCGCCGCTGCTGGGGGCCTTGGCTGACTACCCGAACGCCAAGCGCCGGTGGCTGAACACTTTCACCTGGCCGGCAATCATCTTGACCGCTGGCCTGGCCCTGGTACCGGCCAGTCAATGGCAATGGTTGATCTTCATGTATGTTTTGACCATCATCGGCTACTCCGGCGGGAACCTGTTCTACGATAGTTTTCTGATTGACGTGGCTCCGGATGGTCAGATGGATTTGGTTTCCTCCACTGGTTACGGGATGGGCTACCTCGGTGGCGTCATCGCCTTCATCGTCTTCTTGGGGGCGCAACTGACGCACGGGTTCAACGGTTTGCTGTCGGCCTACGGAATCGCCAAGTTCAGCTTCGTCGTCGCGGCCGTCTGGTGGGTAATCTTCGGCTGGCCGCTGCTTGTCCATGGTCGGCAGCACTACAGTGTAACCGCCGTAGAGAATCCGTTACGCGATAGCTTCCGCCGATTGAATCAGACCTTCCGGCATATCAAACATTACCGGCAGATCACTTGGTTCTTGGTCGCCTACTTTTTCTACATCGACGGAGTAGACACCATCTTTACGATGGCCACCGCGATCGGTAAGGACTTAGGGGTCGAAACGACGATGCTGATGATGGTGCTCCTGGTGGTGCAGCTGATTGCCTTCCCGTTCTCCTTGTTCTACGGCTGGCTGGCGAAAAAGACCTCTAACCGGGCCGCTATTCTGGTGGGGATCATTGTTTATGTAATCATTTGCCTTGATGCCCTGCGCCTGACCACGTTGACCGACTTCTGGATCCTGGCGATCCTGGTCGGAACCAGCCAGGGTGGCCTGCAGGCGTTAAGCCGGTCCTACTTTGGGCAATTGATTCCCAAGGACTCCAGCAGTGAGTTCTTCGGCTTCTACAACATCCTCGGTAAGTTTTCCGCAATCTTAGGGCCGGTGATTGTCGGACTGGTGACCCAGTGGACGGGGCGGTCAACGATTGGGGCGGCCTCTCTCAGTGTTCTCTTCATCATTGGATTGGTAATCTTCTTGCTGTTGCCGCGCCTGGGGAGGGATGCCAATGGCCAAGATTGATGAGGACTTCATGCGAGCCGTGTTGAACATTGTGGACCTTATTCCGCTCGGCCGGGTAGCGACTTACGGGCAGATCGCTCGGATGATCGGCCGGCCCCGCAACGCTCGCCTAGTGGGCAAGGCCCTTGGCAAGTCTGGCGGGTATGGTAAGCATCCCTGCCATCGGGTTGTGACCGCCACCGGTCGGCTGGTTCCCGGTTGGATTGACCAGGGACCGATGTTGGCGGCCGAGGGGATCCCATTCAAGGATGCGAGCCACGTTGACATTCGGCGCTGTCAGTGGCTTGGTATTTAAAACTTAAAAAGGGGCTGTGACATAAGTCCTTTTATACAGGCTAAAAGTTTACAGCGCGGTACACAAATGGGCTCAAGCATTCGGAAATTCCGAACGCTTGAGCCCTATTTGTGCTCGCGGGGGCTCCCAGTGGCTTGCTTCGCTTCGAAAGACGAAGTCGTAACCGACTTCTGTCTCGCTCCCTTAGTTTAATCATGGGTATTATTGAGGATCCCTTGGCCAATTCCACCGGGGTGGTCCTTTTTTTGGTGACTGGTGACTTTCAAGACACTGCCGCCGATTCCTGTAGTGCCCTCATTGGACCCTGCGATTGCTGATAACAACTTGTTTAGGCGGGAGACTGTTTCGGGATCGCCCTCCCGGTACTGCTGAGCAAGTTTATCAATGTTCTGGGTACCTTTAATCTCAAATGGGATCTTCTGGTCTTGTTGAACGCGCTTGAGATACACCTTGATCCCGCTCGTGAGGTCCAGTCCCATCTCAGCAAAAATCTTGCTAACGTCGTTTTTCAATTGGTCATCGACCTTAATATTAATCTGTGCCATAAAAATCACTCCTTTCACCTCTTATAGTACCATCTTTTTGTTCGTATATCAATTTAATATCTAACGTATATGAAATAGTATATAAAATGATGCTGAAGTATGCTGCAAACAAAAAACACGCTTCCAGTAAGTTAGCTGGAAGCATGTTTTAGTTATTTGTTTTCAATTACTTTTCACGGGAGTAGGATGCGATGTCGGCAAGGATTTCGTTCATGAAGTCGTCCTGGCTCATTTCGTTTTGTTCCTTCTCACCGTACTTCCGGACGGAGACACCGCTGTTGTTCATTTCGTCGTCACCGACAACCAGGGTGTATGGAACCTTTTGGGTCTGGGCTTCACGAATCTTGTAACCCATCTTTTCGTTCCGGTGGTCAACAACGGCCCGGATGTTGGCTGCCTTCATCTTCTTAGCAAGTTCGTCAGCGTAAGCACCGTGCTTATCATCGCTAACTGGGATGATGTGAACTTGTTCAGGAGCCAACCAGGTTGGGAAGGCACCCTTGTAGATTTCAGTCAGGTAGGCAATGAACCGTTCCATGGTACCAACGACACCACGGTGGATCATGACTGGCATGTGTTCCTTACCGTCCTTACCAACGTAGGTCAGACCGAAGCGGTCAGGCAGCATGAAGTCCAGCTGGATGGTTGACATGGTTTCGTCGTTGCCGAGGGCCGTCTTGGTTTGGATGTCCAACTTTGGACCGTAGAAGGCGGCTTCACCTTCAGCCTCGTAGTAGTCGAGGTTCAGGTCATCCATGGCTGCCTTCAACAGGGACTGTGAACGTTCCCACATTTCGTCGTTGGCGTAGTACTTCTTGGTGTTCTTTGGATCACGCAAGGAGAGCCGGAAGCTGTAGTCAGTGATGTCGAAGTCCTTGTAGACGGACATGATCAGCTTCAGGATCTTGGCGAATTCGGACCGGATTTGGTCGAGGGCAACGAAGGTGTGGCCGTCGTTCAAGGTCATTTCACGAACCCGTTGCAGACCGGAGAGGGCACCAGACTTTTCATAACGGTGCATCATCCCGAGTTCGGCAATCCGCAGTGGCAGGTCACGGTAGGAACGAATGTGGTGCTTGTAGATTTGAATATGGCTTGGGCAGTTCATTGGCCGCAGTTCAAGCATTTCACCGTCACCCATGTCCATTGGCGGGAACATGTCGTCACGGTAGTGTTCCCAGTGGCCGGAAGTCTTGTAGGCATCCAGGTTCATCAGGACTGGGGTGTAAACGTGCTTGTAGTCGTCAGCAACTTCACGGTCGATGATGTAACGTTCGATGGTCCGGCGAATCGTGGCACCCTTTGGCATCCAGTATGGCAGGCCGGCGCCGACCTTTGGATCAACGAAGAAGAGGTCAAGTTGGTTACCGATTACCCGGTGGTCGCGTTCACGAGCTTCTTGACGCTTCTTCAGGTCTTCAGCCAGGGCGTCCTTCTTGTAGAAGACGGTCCCGTAGATCCGTTGGAGCATTGGGTTGGAGGACATGCCCTTCCAGTAGGCACCGGCAACGGACAATAACTTGAGGTTCTTAACGACATCACCGTAAACCAGGATATCTTGGTCGGCAATTGCCATGGTATCGCCAAGCTTGTACATGGCAACCTTGCCGTCCTTGGCGTTTTCGTTGATCAGTTCAGTGGAGAACTTGTCATCCTTAACGCTGGCCAAGGCGTCATCAACGGCAACTTCGGCGAATTCAACCTTAACGTCGTCCTTAGCCATCCCCTTGATGACGTCTTCTAATGCTGGTAATTCGTCGGCAGAAACTTGTTGGTCGTCCTTGTCGGAATCAACGTGGAAACCGTCTTCGTCGGCAACGGCTTCACCGAGGCGAATGCCCTTGAATTCTTGTTGCAAAGCGGCCTTGAGCATTAATGCAGACAGCTTGCGGAGTGCTTGTAAACCTTCTTCTGAGTCCCGGTCGATCTTCTTAACTGATCCATCGGGTGACATAACTGCGACTTGAGCCATAATGATCTCTCCCTTACAAAAAATCAAAAACGCCCCTAACGCCTATTGCTAAGCGTTAGGGACGTTAATTATCATAAATTAGCGTGGTTCCACCCATGTTCAGGAATATTAGAATTCCTCTCTATGGTGTGGTAACGGACACGACCCGACCAGCCTTATTTCGGCTAGTAATCTAAGAAGGTGGTATCAACGTGATGAATCGCTCCAACGGTGCTTCCAGCCATGGCACCGACTCCCTGGTAGGAGGTCATCACTTGACTTATCCTTCGATTGCCTATGATTATAACACGGACGACGGACTTAGCAACCCCTTTTTTGATTATTTTATTTTTGCTGGGTTTGCTGAGGCTGGGTAGATTGTTGCTGACCACTCTGGCTGCTAGTGTTGCCATTTTGTGACTGACCAGTCGTTGATGACTGGTGCTGCTGGTCATTGTTAGTCTGCTGCTGGTTGTTAGTCGATGATTGTTGACTGTTGTTATTTTGCGTAGATTCGGTATTGGCAGACTGGTGTTGGTCATTGTTATTGTTGCTAGTAGACTGCCGGCTGGTCGACTGGTTATTCTGCGTGCTGCTTGGCGTACTGTAAGAATAAGTGTCGCTAGTGTCGGTGGTATCATCACTATCGCTGGTGGAATGGCTCTTGTGCTTCTTATGACTGCTGCTGTGGCGCTTCTTCTTTGAGCTGGTCGAAACGGTCGTGGCATCATCGTTGTTTGTATTGACCGGATTCTGCTGCTTGACCATGAAGACAATGATCATTACCAAGAGAACCGCCAGCAAAATCCCCAGCAGGACCTTGAAGAGCCGGTGGTTGCGCCGCTTTTGACCAGGATGTGCTGGCTTAGCCTTTCTGTTTGGCCGTGGCCGGGCATTATTTTTCTCCTCGCGTTTGAGGTTGTCAAAAATTGAGGACCGGCGTTTTTTCTTTTTGTCGCCCGGTTTGGGAGTATCGTACAACTCGACCCGGCTTAAGCGCTTGTTATCCTTGTCTTGGTTATTGTTCAACGTGTTCACCTCATTTAGAACAGTACTGTATTAGTCACTATTATAGCATGATCTAGTTAATTTAAACGATTGAAAGGGGATTGGCAAGTGCCAGTCCCCTTTCTGAGTTAGATAGATAATTTATTAATCCTTAGCGGAGTCGTGCATCTTTTCTTCTTGTTGACCGAAGCCCCGACCCTCGGCGGCAAAACGCTTGTCACCACGGTAGAGTTCGACACAGGTCCAAGCCAACAGGACTAAAATGATGACGATCGTCAGGTATGCCAGTACATCGGACGTTCCCTTGGACCAGACACCGAAACCTTCATAGGTTGCCGGCAGGTTGTAGAGGTTCAGGAAAGTCAGTGCGATGACAGAGATCCAACCACAGACCTTAACCCATGGCCGGTTCTTGAACTCACCCATCTCGACTTCACTGTTGGTCATCATCAGCAGTGGCAACATGGAGAATGGCAGGGCGAATGCCAAGAATACCTGTGAGTTTTCCATCAAGAGGTTCAAAGCTGTGTGTTGTTGGATAGTTGACTCGCCGGAAGTCATCCCAACGCACAGCAGCACAGGAACAACGGAGATCAAACGGGTAACCAGCCGCCGAGCCCAAAGTGGCATCTTCATGTGGACAAACCCTTCCATGATCACCTGACCAGTCAGGGTACCAGTAATGGTTGAGTTTTGACCTGATGCCAGCAGGGCAACGGCAAACAGGGTTGACAAAACTCCGGACTTGGCAACGGCAATCAGAATTGGGTTGCTAAGCATGGAAGTGTTGTTCAGTGCTTCGTAGAGGCCGAAGAAGGAACTATCCTTAACGGCACCGTACTTGAAGACAGCAACCCCCATGATCAGCAGGAGGGCGTTAACAACGAAGGCCAGTGATAATTGAATGTTGGAGTCCCAAGTTGTAAACCGTACGGTCTGCCGGATGCTGTCGAGGTCGTTATGGTCGATCTTCCGGGTCTGGGAAATTGCGGAGTGCAGGTACAGGTTGTGCGGCATAACGGTCGCACCAATGATCCCCAGCGAACCGCTCAGTGGCGTAATTCCACCGATCTCAGGGTGCTGGGCAATCGCCTTGGTTGAAGGCAAGAGGCCCATGAAGGCGGCACCCCAGTTTGGGTTAGAGAGGGCTACCTGGTATGCAAAGACAAACAGGATAACCAGAATCAGGCAGGCAACGATTGCTTCGATCTTCCGGAACCCAATCTTCGTCAATAAGAGCAGAACTAAAACATCAAGAACGGTAATGAAGACTGATGGGATCAACGGAATGTGGAACAGCAGGTTCAAGGCAATCGCCGCACCAATAACTTCGGCAATATCGGTCGCCATGATGGCCAACTCGGTCATGAGCCAGAGAATAATCCCTAATGCTTTACCGGTCCGCGCCCGGGTTGCCTGAGCGAGGTCCATTTGACTCACGATCCCGAGTTTAGCCGCCATGTATTGAAGCAACATCGCAATCAAACTTGAGATCAAGATGGTAGTCATCAGGGTGTATTGGAAGCTTTGACCACCGGTAATTGAAGTAGCCCAGTTACCAGGATCCATGTAACCCACGGCAACTAATGCACCAGGGCCGGAGTAGGCGAATAATGTTCGCCAGAACCCTTTGCCATGAGGGACTTCAACGGTACCGTTGATTTCTTCTAGAGACTTCCCGTTAGCATACTCAATCAAGTGATGCTTACGGTGCTGATTTTTTGTGTTATCCACGCCAAATCCACCTTTCATCTTATTTTGTTAACATGATTGATAACCAAAATTAACTTAATTCGAATACTTTGTTAGGCTAACATAAAAAATTATGCAATGCAACTGAAAATCGCCGTTATAACGGCGTTTTGCGGGGGTGAATATGATGCCAAATCGGCGGAATAATTCGGTGGTTGAGCACTTTCAAGCGGTTCCAGAACGGCCTTTAGAAATTTTTAAAAACATTTGAAAAATATTTATGGGGTGTTTGAAAAGGGGAAAACTAAAAAATTCGGGGGCCATGGTTTTGCCATGGCCCCCGAAGAGATCCTATTTCATCATATTCGTTTTAAGCAGGTAGTGGTGTCCCGCCGTAATGTCGTATTGAACGAGTTGGTAGTCATGCCACAACTTCTTCTGCTTCTTGGTGAATGATTTGTAGCTGACGACCTTGCCTTGCTGGTTGACGTACTCAGGCGCCGAGTTGAAACTATTAGTCCCGTTTTGCTGGGTACTCAGGGCGTAGGCAGGTAATTCGTGGTAGAGCCGGGTGAGCATTGCCTGGTATGGGGTGACCTTGGAGTTGGTTTGCTCGGCGGCCATCGCGATGAAGTCGTTCGGGCCGACGTAGTGTGTCGAGCGAGTCAGCTTCTTGGCCCCCATTCGCTGCGCAGCCGGGTTGGAGTAGATGAAGTAGTCGGTCTCGTGCAGCTTTAGACCGTCCTTTTTCATACTATTGCGGTAGATCCCCGGCAGGTGGTCCCCATAGAAGACCAAGGTGATCGGCCGGTTGATCTTGTCGATCTCCTTGATGAAGTTGGCTACCGCCTCATCAGTATAGTGGATTCCCATTGCGTAGTTTTCAACCTGGGCGGGGTCTGTCCCGTCGCCGACCTTCGCGCGGTAGCGTTCGGTCCCGTTATAGAGATTGTTGTACGGCAGGTGGTTCTGCATGGTGACCAGGTTAATGAACTGAGCGCCGTGATGAGCATTGAGCTGGTCGAGGAGGTTGGCGTAAGCGGTCTGGTCAGACATGTAGGTATTGCGGTCGATCTTCTTCTGATGCCTGATCGGGTACTGCTTGCTACCCAAGTAGGAGAATTTATTGAAGCCAAACTTCGGGTAGTCGGTACCACGGTCATAGAACTTCTTGGAGTACGGGTGAA
>NZ_JBJEEM010000035.1:35945-86227 GCF_051873075.1 Limosilactobacillus sp.
CCAAACTTCGGGTAGTCGGTACCACGGTCATAGAACTTCTTGGAGTACGGGTGAATGGCTGCCGCGTACTTGAAACTCTGGACAATCGTCGGGTTGTGTTTGAGATAAGGAACCAGTTGGGTGTATGGCGTTGATAAGGTCTGGGCAAAGTTGCACATTGCAAACCCAGTCAGGGTCATGTACTCCATGTCAGCGGTCCCGCCGCCGTAACCAGAACTGATCATTATTCCGGAAGTTGTCTGTTTCTTGATGTGATCGATCTTCGGGATGGGGTTGGCCTTGAGACTGACCCCTGGAACCCGGTCGGGGTTGGCGAAACTCTCACTCAGGTTGAAGATGATCGTCTGATCCTTCAGCTGATTAGTGCGGGTCGTGTTGATCTGGCGGGCCGTCTGGCTGTATTCACGGCTAATCCGGTCCATGGCGGCCTTGGAGTAGCCATGGGGCCTGGTCATGACCGTGATGTCGACGTTGTTGAGGAACTGAACAGTGGGACCGTTCTGCTTGGCACCCACGGCCTGGTGGATGAAGTGGGGCTGGTCATCTAAACCAGTCATGAAGGTCTGAATCCGGGAGTCGTGGTGGTTCCAAAAGGCCGAACTTCCAAAGGCCCCGATCGCCAGGACCAGCCAGAAGATTCGCCAAGGCCAGCTAAGCCGCTGGGCACGCTGGTAGTGTTCCAAGGCAATAATGGCCCCGATCACCAGAACGATGGCGATCCCACTGTAGATGAGCAGGTGGTAGTCGATCATCTTGAGCAGACTGTCGAGGTCGTCGATCATTGCTAATTCGGATGGCAGGATCGGTTCGTTACGCAGATCCATCTTCTGAATATTGGCTACGATCCAGATGACGTTGGCCATTCCCGTGACCAGTAGCGATAACCAGTAACGATTAGTCAGTGACTGAAGTGCTTTGAAGGTCAGAAAGATCAGGCCGGCAGTCAGCCATAGCATCGACTGCTTGACGAAGAGGGTGTCGTTGCCCATGTAGTAGATGGAAAGGTCGGCCAGGGCGTACGCAACCAGGAAGGCCAGCAGGCTCGGCCAACGGTGCCAAACGCCTCTGGCAACACGCCGGACAACCGTAGCTAATTGCTGGTCGACCGACTTGCTGGTATCGGTAGTAAAGCAGCGGTTGAGGCGTTGATTAAGCTGCCAGCGGGCTTGCAGCCAATTGATTAGGAACGGGAACAGGCCGGCAGCCACCATTCCCAGTAATACTAGAGCCAGGATGATTGCCAGTTGGCCCGCCAGGTTGGGCGCCAGCTTGGTCAGCTTGCTGGCCCGACTGGTGGCAACCGGATCACTGAACAGAACGGCCAGCCCAAGCAGGAAGTAGCTGGAGTGGTTGAGTACTGCTGCAAAGCGGGTCAATGGCTTAGCAAACAAGGCAAAAAGGCAGACGGCCACGATTACGGTTGGTAGGAAGGTCGGGGTGGTGAACCGGTCCGCCGTGAGCAGGGAAGCGTGCGTCTGGAAGGCGGCATTTGGCATGGCGGCCACCAGCAGGATGTTCACGACCAAGGCCGCACAGAGCCACTTGCCGATTTGATGACGGTTAACAATCAGCTGATCGGCCAGAGCTCCCATCGTTAGAATCAATAGGTAGAAGGTAACCCCGTTTCCCTTCAGCAGGCCGAACATGTCCTGGTTAAAAAGCGAGGTCGCTAACAGCGGCAGGACCAGCAGGGTGATCCCCGTTACGGCATTGTGCTTGTTAATCTTAGTGCGCAACCAGGGTAAGATAGCGCTGGCTGCAATTACTGCTGTTGCCAGCGGGGCCACGTTACGGCTGACGGGTAACAGAGCGTTGTATAGGCGGTGATAGTTGAACTGGTTGAAAGCTAACCAGTCGAAGACTACTGCTAAGGAGGCTGTCAGGATAGTGTAGAGCCATAGTCTGAAGGTCCGCGCAAGACGGAGCGGCTGGCGTGCTAAGATGGCTCCGCAGCTAAGCAGGGCGGTCAAAAATAAGATGATGGTTCCGCTATGAAGGAGCTGGATGCCCACCATGGTCAAATCATTATGTGCGTATTTGGCGTAAGTCAGTTGTGGCGACCAAATGATGGCGTTTATCCCCCAGATGAAGACGAGGAGTGTAAACGGCCACCAGGCCCGAATGTTTTTCATGAAGAGATCTCCCATACTTAATTAAATATAACCAGTATACCGCAAATTGGATTAGGACGTGGTTGGCAAATTAATTTTCAACACTAGGTTCCCTATTGACACGGTGTCACTAAAAAAGTAGACTAAATAGTGACACCGTGTCACCACGCGCCCAACTATACAGAAAGTTCGTGATAAAAATGTTTCTAGCGTTAAAAGAAATTAAACATTCTAAGTTTCGCTACGCGCTGATTACCATTATGATCATGATGATCAGCTACCTGGTCTTTATCCTGATGGGGATGATGCTGGGGTTGGCCGATGAAAACAAGGCGGCCATCAATTCTTGGGGGACCCAGACGGTTTTCCTCAATAAAAATGCGAACGGTAGCCTGAGTGCCTCGATGATTACCAAGGACCAGTTGCCGAAAAACGGCCTAAATGACCATGAGGCCCTAGTCGGCCAGGTCCCGGTAGTCATTACCCGGGCAAAGCACCAGCAGCTGAAGGAAAATGCGCAGGTAATCGGTCTTGATCGCCAGCAGTTCATTGCCAAACAAAAAATCAAGCTGACGGCCGGGCACCAGGCCAAGGGGACTCACCAGATTGTGGTCGATGAAGGCCTGCGTGACAAGGGCTACCGAATCGGTGACCAGGTCCGGTTGAATTCCAGCCAGCAGAAATACCGGATCGTTGGTTTTGCTGAGAATGCCAAGCTCAACGTGGCGCCGGTTATCTACACCACCCTTGACAATTGGCAACAGCTGAAAGGGGTCAACGACCAGGTCATTGCTAGTGGGGTGGTGGCCGACCAGGCTGAATCTGCTGACCGTTTTAACCAGCTTAGCCGTTATTCCGTCACTAGCTTTATCAATAAATTGCCTGGTTATACTGCTCAAAACAACACCTTCACGTTCATGATTGCCTTTCTGATGGTGATTTCCTTGGTTATTATCGCCGTCTTCTTGTACATCCTGACGATGCAAAAGATAAGCAACTATGCGGTCTTGCGGGCTCAGGGAATCCCGGCTCGTCACCTGGTCAACGCGACGCTTGCCCAGGCAGCGGTCCTGATGCTGGCGGGGGTCATTGGCGGAGTAGTCTTTACCTGGATTACCCAGCTGATACTGCCGGCAGCCGTACCGATGCTGATGAATTGGCCAATTATTGCCGGGATCAGTATTGTCCTGGTCCTTCTTGGAATGCTGGGCGCATTGCTGCCAGTGCGGATGATCCTTAAGATTGACCCAGTGCGGGCCCTTAATAATTGATGGGAGGAAGAAACGTCATGAGTGCAATCGAATTGAGCAACATCAACAAGTTCTTTGGGACGGGCCTGAGTCGGGTCGAGGTATTAAAAAACGTGGACTTTACCGCTGAACTAGGCGAATTGAGCCTAATCCTCGGGCCGTCGGGTTCGGGGAAGAGTACCCTTTTGACCATCATGGGCGGCTTGCAGACTCCCGACAGCGGGACCGTCATGATTGATCAGCAAAATCTCGCTGACCTGACCCCTAAACAGCGGGACCACCTGCGGCTCAATAAAATCGGCTTTGTCCTTCAATCGTATAACCTTTTGCCCTACCTGAAAGTCAGAGACCAATTCAAGCTCGTTGACCGGGTCAAGCGGCAGGGCAATATCTCAGCAGCCGAATTGGACCGCCTGCTGGAAGAACTCGGGATTGACCGCCTCCTTGACCAGTACCCGGGCGAGTTGTCGGGGGGGCAGAATCAGCGGGTGGCGATTGCCCGGGCCCTCTATACCAATCCCCAGATCATCCTGGCCGATGAACCAACGGCGGCTCTGGACAGTAATCGGGTGAAGGTCGTTGGCCAGCTCTTCAAGCAGATGGCCCGTCAGCACCATAAGGCGGTGATCGTGGTGACCCATGACCTGCGATTACGGGAATTTGCTGACCACACCTACCAGCTGATGGATGGACAACTAACCCGGGAAAACTGATATTTCCTGGGAAATATAATTTATTCCAAAAATGCCGCCTTTACTTGGCGTTAACCGGGAAGCCCTTGGTATAATTTTAACTAGGTAATCTATGGAAACTAAGTAAGGGAGGCAATCATGGCTTTTTTAGAACTACGCGATATCCATAAGTCATACTATCTCGACAAAGAAGAGTTCCCGGTTCTTAAGGGGATCAGCCTGGACTTTGACCGGGGAGAGTTTGTATCGATTCTCGGTGAGTCCGGCGGTGGGAAATCAACCCTGATGAACATTATTGGCGGACTGGATCGGAACTTCACCGGCCAGGTTCTGGTCAATGGCCAGCTCCTCGACCACCACGACCAAAAGCAGCTGGATAATTACCGGCGCTCGACTGTCGGCTATATTTATCAATCGTATAACCTGATCTCTCATTTGACGGTGCTTGATAATGTGCTGATTGCGCTGGACATGACTACTTTGAGTCGTGAAGAGCAACGGCAGCGCGCCCTTAAGCTGCTGGATAAAGTTGGCCTGGCAGACCAGGTTAATAAGCACCCTAACCACCTATCTGGAGGGCAGAAGCAACGGGTAGCAATTGCCCGGGCCCTGGCCAGCGACCCTCAGATCATCATTGCCGATGAGCCGACGGGGGCCTTAGATGCCCAGAATACCCAGGAGGTGCTGGCCCTGCTGGACGACATTGCCAAAGACGGCAAGCTGGTCATCGCGGTCACCCACTCCCAGGAAGTGGCGGATCACGGGACCCGGATCGTTCACCTTGCCGATGGCGTGATCGATGGTGATGAGCGGCTTCGTCCCACTTATCCCTTGCCGGCCAACCCGACCCACATTGCATCCCGGCCATTGCCGGCGAGTGCTAGTTACCGGACGGCCTTCAAACACCTGATGTATAACTTCTGGCGTAACTCCCTGATCATGCTGGGGACGGCGATCGGGATCTTTGCGGTCATCCTCTTTACGGGTTTGGGCAACGGGATTAACGGCTATATTCAGGACCAGATCAATTCACTGGCAAATCCGCGTGCGGTGACGGTGCACAAGAACCCGACGGGGAAGAAGATGACCCAAGATCAGCTCCAGACCTCGATGCAGAACATGGCCGCCGATCCCCAATCGATGCTGATCAGTGATCATAATGTTGACCGTCTTCGCAAGCTCAAGGGCGTTTCAAAGGTGGAACCGGGAATGATCGTTCCTGGTTTCCGCTTGTCCTACCAGAAGATGCAACAGAGTGGGACCAACCTTTCGACCTGGAACCACTCCGTTACCACGCGGGCAATCAAGCATGGCCATAAACCGGGTAACAACGAGATCCTCCTAACCAAGCAGCAGGCGATCCAGTTGACTAGCCCAACCAAGTACCGGCAACTGATCGGTAAGAAGGTCCATATTGCGTTTAACTGGGTTGACGATAGTGGTAAACCGATAGCGGTAGAGAGTGATGTTCGCGTGAGCGGAATTGCCGATGGACCAAGTGCGGTGACGGCCATGAATTATACGACGATGCACCACTTGATGAAGGATAACGGCGGCACGACGGAGGCCAACTTTGTAGCCGTGATTGTCAGTGACCTTGATCAGGTACAGACGGTTGCTAACCGGATTGATAACATGCGTGATGGCAATAACAAGCGGATCTTTGGCGCGATTACCGTTGGTTCGGTCCTGAAGACTGTTAATACTTACGTTAGCCTAGCCTCAACGGTGCTGGCCGCAATTGCCGGGATTTCACTGTTGGTATCTGCTCTGATGATCATTGTGACGATGTACATGTCGGTATCGGAGCGGACCAAGGAGATTGGGATCTTGCGGGCCCTGGGTGAACGGAAGAAGGACATCCGCCGGCTCTTCACCTCTGAATCAATCTTGATCGGCCTATTCTCAGCGGTCCTAGCGATGGCCCTGGCTCTAGTGGTGACGGCAATTCTTAATCACGCCCTGTATGGCTTGATCAAGTACAACATTGTTCAGATCACTGCGGGAAACATTGTCTTCGCCTTCGTGGTGGCAATTGTGATCTCCTTCATTGCAGCCCTGCTTCCGGCACACCGGGCGGCAAATCTGAACCCAATCGATGCCTTAGCGGCAGATTAGATAACGAAAAGCTCAACTCAGGTGGTACTAACCAATTGGTTCGGGCTTTTTACTTTTATTAGACAGATGAACACCAATAGTGCAATAAGTTAAAGTTGACCAGAAAGTTTTGTTAGGTAGGCCAAAATAAGCGTATAATAAGTAACGGAGGTGTTAAAAGTGACGACGGTTTTTGTTCACGATAACGACAAGACGCAAACGGTTCATTGCTCTGACGGTACACAAGGGGTCATGTATATTACGGATATTGACTCAGCACCAAAGTACGATTTTAAATTTTATGGTCATGCGCATCCCGGCTTTTATTTGACGGCGGATCAATATCATAGTGGTGAAGAACTAAAAGTCGAAGATGTCCTGGACACGGAAGAGTTTCAGCTTGAGTTTGTCTGAAATGAAAATGAGGAATATGGCTTATGCCATATTCCTCATTTTTTAACAATTTGTTCAGCATGGTTTAGGACATCGGCGATTAGAACAACCACCTGGGGATCATCGAGGTGGTAGATGACCACTTTTCCTTCCCGGTGTTGCTGGACGAGATTGTATTTGCGTAACAGTTGAAGTTGGTGTGATACACCGGATTGCTCCCAGTTTAATCGTTTGCTGATTTCGGAGACACTCATCGAGTTCTGAATCAGGAGGTAGAGGAGTTGCAGTCGTTTCGGATTACCGAGGATCTTAAAGAAATGACTGATACTCTCAAGGTTAGGATTGTTATTTACTGGCACGGTAAATCACTACTTTCATTCTAAAAACGCTTTATTTGACAATGAAATAACCAATATATATTTATTTTAAGGTTTTAAACGAAAAAAAGCAAAAGTCAAATTGCTTTTGCTTTTTTCAGTTAGTTAAATTTTATTTTAGAGTGCCAGGTGTTGCCCAACGTAGATAACGTATGGACTTTGCAGGTTATTTTTGCTTGCCAATGTTCGCCAACTTAAACCATATTGAGCGGCAATCTTTGATAGGGAGTCGCCACTCTGGACGACGTAACCGGTGTGCGTGGCTGAGACGCGGCTAACAGTACTGGTCTGGAAGCCTTGACTGCCGCCACGAACTTGCAAGCGTTGGCCAACATAAATCTGGTTCGGGTTGCTCAGGTGGTTGGCCTGGGCGAGACTCGTGTAGGTGGTGTTGAACTTAGCAGCAATTCCAGAGAGGGTATCGCCACTCTGGACGGTGTAAGTTGCAGCCGTGCTGGTACTGGTTGTAGCCGTACGTTGCGTGGTAGTTGTTGCCGTCTGGCTAGTCTGTGCCCGGAGTTGCAATCGTTGCCCGACGTAGATGCGGTTCGGGTTGCTCAGGTGGTTAAGCTGGGCGAGGCTAGTGTAAGTAGTGTTGAACTTATTGGCGATGCCGGACAGGGTGTCACCACTTTGGACAGTGTAGGAACTGGCACTAGTCGTCTGTTGCGCATTGCTATTGGTATTTTGCGTTTTGTTGCTATTGCTTTGTGCCTGTGCCCGGAGTTGCAGTTGCTGACCGATATAGATGCGGTTCGGGTTGCTCAGGTGGTTGATCTGGGCCAAACTGGTGTAGGTGGTGTTGAACTTGTTGGCAATGCCGGATAGGGTATCGCCGCTTTGGACAGTATAGGAACTAGCATTTGAAGTCTGTTGAGTATTGTTATGAGTTGACGCCTGGTGGTTGGAACTGGCGTGGCTTTGCTGTGTCGTTGATGATAAGTTCTGCCGAACCAGCAGGCGTTGACCAACGTAGATGTGGTTGACGTTTTGGATGTCATTCAGGTGCGCCAAGGTTTGAACAGAGGTTGAAAAACGGTTAGCGATGCCGGATAGGGTGTCACCGCTGTGCACAGTGTAGTAATTGGTGCTTCCGTTGGCATCAAAATTGGTGTCTGACGAGGAAGTATTAGTATCCTTATTAGTGATCGTCCGGCCAGAAAAGGCGACTGAATCGAGCTGATTCAGGTTGTAGGTTTGGACCAGCTTGATCAGCGAATTAGCGTAGCTCGGGTCAGTTGCGTAGCCGTCTTGGCGCAACTTGTTAGCAACTGAGACATAGTTGGTGTCACCGAGAAGGTTGTGGTAGCGGCTGTTACTGTGTAAGAAGTTCCCGTGGTCCTCAACCGATTCAGAATTGTTGGCGTAGGCCCGGAAGTTGTCATTGACGTAAACGCTCCGCCCATTGTAGACTTCCCGAGTCCGCATATTGATGGAATGACCATTATAGGAACCCTTGATCCCAAAGAGGTTGTGGGCCTGGGTAGTAAGGGTTGACTGACCCCAACCGCTTTCCAGGATTGCCTGGGCAACGGTGATGGAAGGCAGGACTTGGTACTTGTTCCAGCCGGTAATAGCACCCGGAGCGACACTTTGGATAAAGCTCTGGCAACGGGCATTATTGCTGAAATGCAACGTGGATGGGTCGACCGTATTGCTTTGCTGAGGAGCAGCGGTGGCTGCCATTGCCATCGTTGTGACGGCCGCAGCACTGGCCGGCGCGCTGCTCTGGGCTATCGTAGCTGAAGCGGATTGAACCGGAGCAACGCTAGCAGAAGTGGCAGCACTGGCGCTTTTAGGCGCGGAGCTGCTGGCGGCTGAACTGTTGGCAGTTGCGGAACTTTCAGTAGTGGCAGAGGAACTGACGTTGCTGTTAGCAGCGGCGCTATCGGCAACGGCACTGCTGGTTGGTGTAGCACTGGTGATTTGGGGTTCTTCCTTTACCAGCTGACCTTCATCGGCATGGGCGACGGCGCCAGTGGCGGTAAGCATTGTAAGTGCTGTGATCCCCGCAAACATCCATTTTCGACCACTTTTGTACATCTTGAAATGAGTGGTCGAGTTAACAGATTCTTGACGATTCATTAGCATGGACTCCCTTGACTTAAATTGGTAAATAACTTGCTAAGTTTTAGCAAAAAAATTTAAGAACTTATTAAGATTTACACTTAGCACCAAATTACCATTAATTTGGTTGGTCGTCAATTTGAAAAGGACTCGCTTTATTAGTGGAGTTATATTTCTGCCTTGATGATCGACGACCGTGGTGCCTTTTTTGCTATCCAATAGGAAGGAAAATTAATTTATCAATATTTTAACGAATGAAAAAAATTGCATATCAATGTTGGAAAATAAATCTTAAGTTATCCGTCTGGGGCCGGTTACGCTATAATAAAAGGGTTACTGACATAATTTTGGAAGAAAGTAGGGATTAATTAATGGTTGCGAAGTTAAAAGATGTTGCCCAGCTTGCGGGGGTTTCAGTGACCACTGTATCGCGGGTGATTAACAACTACGGGTCCCTGAGTGAAAAAACCATTAAGAAGGTGCACGCGGCGATGCGGGAACTGAACTACCAGCCTAATGCTTTAGCGCGGGCAATGCAGGGGAAGCCGTCCAAGTTTATCGGCCTGATCTTTCCTAATCTGATTAACCCCTTTTTCGCGGAGCTGGTCAATGAGCTAGAGCGTCAACTGTTCATCAAGGGTTACAAGACGATTATCGCGTCCTCGGCGGAAAATCCGGAGATTGAGCATGACTACCTGAGCATGCTGATGGCGAACCAGGTTGATGGGATCATCTCGGGTTCCCACAACCTTGACATCAAAGAGTACCACCAGATCACGGCGCCAATTGTGTCGTTTGACCGTTACCTGGCTGACAACATTCCAATCGTTTCGGCCGATAGCTACCAGGGCGGGCAGCTGGCCACCAAGTATCTTCTAGATCATCAGGTGCGGCGGATTGCGGTGATGGTCGATGAGGACCAGTCGGTTTCCCCGACCGTCAACCGAATCCAAGGAGTGGTCGACTATCTTGGCCAACAGCACCGCAGCTTTGATCCCATTGACGCCCATCAGGATGACCTGACGGCGGTCTTCCCCGGCATCTATGACGGGGTGATCGCCTCTAATGACGTGCAGGCCCTAGAGATCAGCAACATTTATCGGCAAGCAGGCCTGCGCCTCAACCAGGATTACTTCTTGACGGGCTACAATGGTTCTCGGCTGATTCGTCAGACCAATCCCGAGTTGCCAACCGTAATTCAGCCGATCGAAGAGCTGAGTGCCAAACTGATCGATACCTTGATGATGCGGATCAAGAATCCGCAGACGGCAGTATCATCAGTGGTGGTCCCGGTGCATTTCTATGCTCCAAAAAAATAGTGATTTTACGCTAAAGGCCTCCCGTGTTCAGTGCAGAACACAGAAGGCCTTTAATGTTTTTGGCGTATTCATAGTCGGTTACTTGCTTTGCATAAACCGTTGGAGTAATTCGGTTTCTTCAGAAGTCGCCGCTGCGTTTGATGATTTGATGTCGTGAATTCGTTCGACTGACAAATGGCTTCCAAAGGCAACTTCGTTATCGTTTAAGTCGTTCTCACGCTCAAAGTTGATCAGCTTAAGGGCTAACTCACTCAAATTGTCCATGAAATCAATTCCTCCTTAAATAATTAGGTCATTTAGACTTGAGTCACTTCATGTTTCATTGTAGAACATGTTAAAAATTTATGTCAAAATTTAGTTTAGCACAGATCGGCCAAGTTGCGATAATTAAATTCGCAATGTTCTAACGGGAAACCCGGGACATGGGCCCGATTTTGTGTGATAATCTATGTAATTACTTTTTTAGATTGGAGAATCATTATGAGTTGGAATTGGCTTGGCTGGCTCCTTTGGATTTTGGCAATTGCCTTTTTCTGCTACGTCATCCACTACATCCGGGTGCAGCAGTTGATGCTGATCGCTAAGACCAAGCGGGCGTTTGATAAGAAGCTGTTTGGCCGCTATGTTGTCTTGGTATTGGTGGCCCTCCTGTGGATTGGAACCATGTCTTACATGACCTTCTTTCGACAGGTTGACTTGGGAAATCGCCACGAAACACGGATCAGTACAGAATACTATCCGCTGCAAATCAGCAACAAAAATGATAACTACTACTATGTCCTGGCAACACGGAGCAAGGGCGGGAATCACCCGGTTGTTTCCTATACATATTGGTCTGGAAACAACAAGTATGTGACCAACTCCCGCTTTGGTTCAGTTGCAGATGGCGAGCGGATTATCCCGTTGAGCATCAGCGCCTTGCCATGGAACCGGCCCCAGCTTAAGAAGCATGATTCGCAGACGGGGCACGCTTTTGCCGCCGTCATGTCGGTCCACTACCGGAATACTCCACTGAACGGGATCGGCCTGCGGGCTAACCGCGAGTCGGCTGTCTACACGCTTTTGCGGGTACCATCGGCAGAAATGGTCGTTGAACGATAGTAATCGGGGCGTTTTATGACGACGAAAAATACGATTAAGTTAAAATGGGTAGCTCTGGCAAGCTTGTTGAATAATACCGGAGCTGCTTTTTTGTGGCCGCTGACTACGATGTACATGCATAACTACCTGCACCAGACCCTGACCACCGCGGGGCTGGTTATGCTCTTCATGTCGATTGCCATGATGGCCGGCAACTATACCGGCGGCTGGTTGTTTGACCATTGGAGTCAGTACAAAACGGCGCTGATCGGGGTTGGCCTGTCGACTTTGGCAATCTTTCTTCTGATTTTTATCCATGGGTGGCCCTACTTTGCTTTGCTGATGATGCTAAACAGCCTTGGTGACGGGATCAACGCGACGATCGTCAACTCATACGGGTCTCTGATCACCCAGCATACCTCCCGTTACGTGTTCAACTACATTTACATGGCTTTCAACATCGGGGTAGTAATCGGGACCTTACTGGTAGGGATTCTGCTGCCGATTAGTGTGGTCCTGGTCTTTGCGGTGGCCACGTTCTTCTACCTGATGCTGACGGTACTGGTGATCCTGACCTTCAACGTTAAGGTGACCATTCCCAAGCGCTCGGCGACCCGGGACCGACAGCGGGTGCGCTCACCCCAGCATCATCGTCTGATCATCCTGATCTGGCTGATTTTATTGAACCTGGTAACGATCCACCTCAGCTACTCCTTGTGGGAGAGTGTGATGGCGGTTCACATGACCAATATGGGAATCCCCTTCTACGCCTACAGTATGCTGTGGACGTTGAACGGGGTCCTGATCATCATCGGCCAGCCCCTGGTCAACAAATTGAGTCCCTATGTCCGGCTGTCGAGCCAGATCATCGTGGGGATTCTGATCTTTGCCTCCTCGTTTTTGCTGCTGGTCTTCGCCAAGAACCTGCTGGCCTTCACCCTGGACTTTGTGGTGTTGACGATCGGTGAAATGACGAGTTTCGCTGGCCTGCCAGCCTGGATTGCCCAGCTGACCGATGTCGATGAGGCTGGCCACTATCAGGGACTGTTGAACATTACTATTTCGGTAGGCCGGGCGATTGGACCGCTGTACGGTGGTTACGTCATTGAGGCCGGTAACTACCAGCTGCTGTTTATCTCGGTTTTCTTGATGATGTTTATTACCCTACTGATCGTGATTGGCTACCTTACCCGAATTCATCGGCTGCAGGCTCGTTCCTGATTGGGTAGACCAACGGCGAGAGCTATGGTAAAATCACAAGTGTGTAAAAGCGTTGAGTAGATAATAAAGCGGTCGCAAAATCGACAGAGAACCAGTAGGGCTGAGAGCTGGCGGCGATCGTGAAAACACCTCTACTAGCTGGACGGGGGAATTGAGTAGTCCGTCCCGGATGACCCGTTAACGTCATGAAGTTGAAAAACTTCCTGAGGTAGTGACTGTGAGGCCACTACGAATAGAGGTGGCACAGTGGATTTAATTCGCCCTCTAAGGCTGGATGGCCTTGGGGGGCGTTCTTTATTATGCTCAATGCGGAATTGAAAGGAGAGAATAAAATGGATTATCAAAAGCCAAAGGGTACCGCCGATCTGCTTCCAGGAACGACTGGCCTGTGGGAAAAGGTTGAGGCAAGTGCTCGTGAAGTTTTCCGTGAATTCGGCTACCGGGGGATTCGGACACCAATGTTTGAGGACTACAACGTCTTCTCACGGAACGTTGGGGACACCTCTGATATTGTGGAAAAGGAAATGTACGACTTCCATGACAAGGGTGACCGGCACATCGCACTGCGGCCTGAGGGAACGGCCGGGGTTGTCCGGGCCTACGTTGAAAACAAGCTCTATGGCCCTGAATATCCAAAGCCGTACAAGGTCTACTACATGGGCCCAATGTTCCGTTACGAGCGCCCACAATCTGGTCGGCAGCGTGAGTTCCACCAGATCGGGGTTGAGGCACTGAACAACGAATCACCGCAGATTGACGTTGAAGTCATCGCCATGGCCATGACCCTCTTCAAGCGGTTCGGTGTTCCAAACGTCAAATTGACCATCAACACCCTGGGGGACAAGAAGGTGCGTGAAGATTACCGTCAGGCTCTCATCGACTACCTGAAGCCCCACTATGATGAACTCAGCAAGGATTCTCAAGAACGTCTCTACCGGAACCCGTTGCGGGTCCTCGACAGCAAGGATGCGGGTGACCAAAAGATCGTGGCCGATGCGCCGTCGATTCTGGACTACCTTGATGACGAATCCCAGGCCTACTTCGACCAGGTTCAAAGCCTCTTGAAGCAATTGGGCATCGATTACGAGATCGACACCAACATGGTACGGGGACTGGATTACTACAACCACACCATCTTTGAGATCATGTCCGATTCACCGGTCTTCGGCGGTGGCTACACCACGGTATGTGCCGGTGGTCGTTACAACGGCCTGATCAAGCAGCTGGGCGGCCCTGAAGAAGGGGGCATTGGCTTCGGAATGGGTGTTGAACGGCTAATGTTGCTCCTCCAACAGGAGAACCCGGAATTTGCCCCTCAAGACAGCCTAGACGTCTTCTTTGCTAGCGCCGATGACCAAGGGGATGCCCTGGCCTTCGACCTGCTGAACAAGGCTCGCCAACAGGGTGTCGTTGCCGACAAGGATTATAGCGGCGTCAAGGTCGGCAAGCAGATCAAGGAGGCCTTCCGGCGCAACGCCAAGTACTTTGCCGTGTTTGGCAGCCGGGAAGTTGACGAAGGCAAGTTCCAGCTGAAGAACGCTGCTACTAAGGATAGCGTCGAAGTTGCCGTTGACGACTTCGCGGCGGATCCTGCTAAGTACCTGAAGTAGAATTTCCGAAAAATAAGGGACCATGGCAATTGTTGTCAGGGTCCCTTATTTTGAAAATTGAATATTGAATTAGTCGTCGACGGCGTAAGTCCCCATGTCGTCAGCGATGACAATCCGGCCGGCGTATTCGGCACCGTCACCCTTAGTCAGGCCGACCTTGTTGAAGGCGAAAGTAACGGTGGCATCGGCTTTGACGGCCGTTCCCATGACTTCCCCAGTGTCGGTATTGATCCCGGATGGCATGTCGACGGCGACCACCAGGGCCTTGCTTTGGTTGATCGCTTCGATAGCGTCAGCGTAGGCTCCGGTCACCGGCCGGTCAATGCCGATTCCGAACATGGCGTCAATGATCAGCGTGGCTTGCTTGAGAACAGCCAGGTCGCTTGTCTCGGGGATCTGGTAGTATTGGCAGATCTTCTCCTGGGTCTGGTGTTCCGCTGAGGCGTGGTCGGGATTGCCGACGTTGAGGATGGTGACCCGGACACCGGCGATGTGGAGCAGCCGGGCGACATCGAGTCCGTCCCCGCCGTTATTGCCGCTTCCGGCCACCACGACGACATGTCCTAGGTAGAGAGGAAAGGCGTTGAGGACCTCATCCCGCACCGCCAGGGCAGCCCGCTCCATTAGGACCAGTGAGGGGATCCCGATCGTATTGATCGTATAGGAGTCATAGTGCCGCATTTGTTCAGCCGTAATAGGTGTTTTTTTCATAATTGAAAACCTCCTGAGCGCTTAATTAACTTAACTGTACCACTTAATGCAGTTGTAAGTTGAATTTGCGGAAGATAAAAGTAGAATTAATAGTAAAGCGAAGAAGGGACATGAACGATGAGTAAGAAAGGCAAGTATGAAGTCTTGAAATTCACCTGTATTCCGGTGGAAACAGATGCAGATGGCAAGTATCAACTGAAACTTGATCCAACCGGCAATGCTAAGCTGCACGTCTGGCGGATTGGCAAGCATACCAAAGGAAAGTACCAAGGACCCGGTCAGCTATTGATGACCGAGAATAACCTGACCGCGGTGATTCTGGCCGCCGAACCGCTGGCCTTTAAGGACCGCCACAGCGAAACGCCAATGCAGCGTTTCCTGACAACCCGGGTGGATAACGACGTATTACAACAGGGGTTGGCACTGTTGAAATAGTAAATGACGGGGACCGTGTTTAGTGCGATCCCCGTTATTTGCTATTTAAAGGCGGCCTGCAGTTGTTCTTTGAGAATGACGGCTTGATTATGCTGTTGGTCCTTGGCCCCGTACAGGAGGATGATGTTCTGGGATGGCAGTTTTTCTTCAACCAGCTGCCTGAGCTGTTCGTAAGCCGGATTTTCGGCGAGCTCATTCAAGTAGCGAACCTTGAATTCCGCGTATTTAGCTGGATCGTGGCCGAACCACTTCCGCAAGTCATTGCTAGGCCCGACTTCCTTTAACCATTTGTCCAGGTGGGCGTTGACCTTGGAGATCCCCCGGGGCCAGAGGCGGTCGACCAGGATTCGGTAGCCGTCTAGGTCGGCTGGCTTGGTATATATTCGTTCCGCTTTGAGTTCCATCTGTGCTGCTCCCTTCAATTCGTGGTAACTTTAGAATAGTTCTTTTAAGGGGGAATTCAACCGATGTTGTCTGAATACCAACAATTTTTTACCGGCCGGCCGACAACCGCGATCGCCCGGGACCTGCTGGGTAAGCTCGTAGTCTACGACGGACCGGATGGCATGACCGGGGGCTATATTGTCGAGACCGAGGCCTACCTGGGGGAAGATGATTCTGCTTCTCATGCCTACAATGGTCGGCGGACCGGCTATTCAGAATCGCTGTATGGCCAGCCGGGTGACATCTACCTCTACCAGATCCGCGGGCACTACTGCTTTGACATCGTTGTCCAGGACCGGGATGAGCCGCAGGGGATCCTGCTGCGCGGCATTGAACCCGCGATCGGCGCCGACCTGATGGCGGCCCACCGGAAGATGACCGGGGTCAACGTCACGAATGGCCCCGGCAAACTCGTTCAGGCCCTGGGGATTCATTCCCGGGAGCTTGACGGGCAGCCGATGGAAACCAGCCCGCTCCGGGTGGACCTTGATCGGTATAAGATTCCCCGGGAAATAATCACGACGCCCCGGATTGGGGTAAGCATGCGGGGCAAGGATGGCGCCAAGCCCTGGCGCTTTTTTGTCGCGGGCAATCCCTACGTGTCGGGGATGCGTAAACGCATGATGGACCGCCAAGAACACGGGTGGAAGGACTGATTACATGGCATTGACATATCAACAACTACTGACAGCCGTCCCATTGGTTTTACGGGCGGGTAATGTTCCTAACATCGTCGGTGACGCCGGGATCGGCAAGTCGGCCCTGGTTGGCGATGTTGCCAGCCGGCTGGGGGCCCACCTATTCACCACAGTGGTTAGCCTGAACGAGAAGGGGGACCTGGCTATCCCAGTTCCGCCGCTGACCAGTGATTCCTTTGTGGAGACCCAGCACTATGGGCGGCTGGCCAATGTCCAGTTTGGCTATTCGGAGACCCTGATCAGAATTATCAAGGATGCCGAGGCCCATCCCGAGACACCGATTATCTGGTTCCTCGATGAATTTAACCGGGGGACCGCTGCCGTCCAGAGCGAGCTGATGAACCTGGTCCTGCAACGGCGGATCAATGCGCTGCGTCTCCCGGATACTGTGATGATCGTGATTGCGGAGAACCCGGATAGCACGATGGCCGGCTTTGGCGATCGTGAGTATGCGGTGGCTGCTGCTGATGCGGCAATCAAGGATCGGACAGTCCGGCTGGTGATGACGACCTCCACCGCAGAATGGCTTGCCTGGGCGCGCGGGGCGAAAATTAACCAGCTGGTGATAGATTACCTGACCACCTATCCGGAGCGGCTGGCGGTCCACGATCCTGATAATTTGGACCTGCAGCCGACGCCCCGGGCCTGGGAGCGGGTTTCAAATAATTTGGATCAGCTGCAGCAGTTGCCGGCAGATGTTCAAGCTGAGCTGGCCGCCGACCTGTTCAGCGGCGACCTGGGGACTGAGGTCGGGGTCTCTTTTGCCCAGTTCGTGCTGGCCCAGGGGAAACAGCTTACCCTGGAGGCTCTTCAAACCAAGGCGGCCAGTCGAGAAGACTTTGCGGGGGCCGATGAGGCGACAAAGGTTCGTTTGCTCCGGGAATGGGCGGCAGACGATAATCGGGCACCGCTGAGTACGGAATCCGGGGCCCGGGACTTCAGTACATTACTCGATCAGGTCAGTCCCGACGGCCAGTTTGCCGTTGTTCAGTCAATTGGCGATCAGCTGGAGCAAGTTATTCAGCCGATGTATGAGGCAGCCAAGGAAGTGCCTACGGGGGCAGTGGCGAAGCTTTACCGCCGACTGGCTGAGGTTGCCACGCGTGGGGATCGCCACTGATGGCCTTCTGGAACAAGCTCTTTCATCGTTATCCTGCTGAGGATGCCCCCGAACTGGTCAGTCAGGCGATTATTGCGATATTGCAGGAACATCGCTTGCTGGGCGAAATTCTCCTCCAATTACCCCGCCAGTTTGCTGACCACCAGAACGTCGTGGTTGGCCTGCATTGGGTGGGCGACCAGCTAACCCTGGTGATCAACCCGAATATGTTTAATAGGCTTCGCCACGACGACGCCCAGCTGTTGCTTGCCCACGAGGCGTTGCACGTCCTTTGGCAGCACCCGCTGCGTTACGCCGGCCATCCCCACCCCGCACTGGTCAATGTGGCCACGGACATGGCGGTTAACCAGTATCTCCCGGCGCCGCCACCAGGAACGGCGACTCTGGAACAGGTCCAGAAACTCTTGCGCCGCCGAATTCCGGCCCGGCTAGATTCCCAGGACTACTTACGAATACTAGCCAAGACCAGCGTGGCCGAGCGCGAACGCTTGAAAAAGGGCGGTATCCAGCTGGAGGGCGCCCGGCGTGGCCAGTTGCCGGTTTCTGGAACGCAGGATGATCACCGGGGCTGGTACCAGCGTTCAGCGCAGCTGGCCAGCAGTCAGCAGGTCCGGATCGCAAACTTGCGCCGGCTTCTTCGGCATGCTTGGCACCAAACGCCGCAGCGTGATCGGGGCCTATTGCCGGGGGAGGTTCGGCAGGCGCTTTCTCCCCAGCGGTCTTCAGGAAGCTTCGATTGGCGCCAGGTCCTTACTCGCCAGGTCGGCCAGATTGCCCGGGGCAAGGAAGAATCACACGCCCGGTTTAACCGCCGCCAGCCCCTGCGCATGGACCTGCCTGGTCAGGTTACCCACTTGACAGCCGACCTGCAGATCTTTATCGACAACTCAGGCTCGATGGCCGACGCAACGGTAAGCCAGGTCCTGACGGAGATCACGGCCCTCACCCGGCGATACCGGGTCAAAGCGACGGCCTATTCGTTTGACGCCAAGGTCTACTCGCCAGGGCACTCCCTGCGCTCTGGCCGGTCCCTTGCTTGGCAGCGGCACGGCGGTGGTGGTACCAGTTTTCAAGCGATCTTTGATTTTCTGGCCAGTCACCACGTTTCCCGGACCGGGACCCTGGTGGTGATCATTACGGATGGCTGGGGTGAAAAGCAGTTGCGCGATCACCGTTATCGTAACGTTGACTGGCTGCTGACGACGAAGGCTGACCAGCTGTCCGTCATCGATCACCCCGGCCGAGTATTTGAATTAGGGAGGAAGACAATATGACGACACTTTTGAATCCCCAGGCCATGCAGCGAGTCCTGACCCATAGCGATGAGTACCAGCGGGCCGTGGGGCTGTTGAACGAGGACTGGGACCCAGACAGTCAGCCGATCTATCGGAATGTCCTCGAGGCAGCCGACGTCCACTTCGCCCGTCAGCTCCAGGTGGCCGGCCTATTAAACGGCACCACCGACCTCGGCGACTACCGGGCCGTTAACCAGTTGATCATGCGGCATGACCAGTGGTTTTCGGCCGGGGCGCGGCAGGCATTGCTGGCCCCGTTTCAGGACTAGTTCAAATGTTACCGACATTTCTTAAAAGATAGTATAATAGTAATATTAATACGCTAAGGAGGATGCACTGTGGCAGTAGATAAAAAGATGATCAGAGATGACCTGTACGAGGCCGTTAACGGTGACTGGATCAAGGACGCCAAGATTCCTGATGATAAGCCGGCAACCGGGGGCTTCAACGACCTTGTTGATGAAATCGATAAGCAGATGATGGATGACTTCGATGCCTACGCGGATGGCAAGCAGAAGTCAGACGACGCGCGGTTCAACGAGATGATCAAGCTGTACAGGGTTGCCAAGAAGTTTGATTTCCGCAAGAAGGTTGGCCCTAAGGCATTGAAGCGGGTGCTCAGCAGCGTCGAAGAGCTTCAATCCTATGACGACTACCAGGGCCAGTGGAAGAACTGGGTCATGTTCGGCCTGCCGTCACCGGTTGCTTTTGACATTGATGCGGATATGAAGAACGCCACGGTCTATGCCCTGTTCGTTTCATCTCCCGCACTGATCCTGCCCGACAAGAGTTACTATGCTCCAGAAAAGCAGCAGGAGCATGATCAGTTGCTCAAGCTGTGGACTGACATGGTTGCAACGTTGATGGATAAGCTGGGCTACGATAAGGAAGAAGCTGCCCAGATCATCCAGCACGCTAAGGACTTCGATGCCCTCCTTTCGCCAAACGTTAAGAGTGCCGAAGAAGCCGCGGACTATAGCAAGATGTACAACCCGCAGACGGTGGCAGAACTGGCGAGTGCAACTGACCAGCTGGACCTGGCCGGTGTAATCAAGCGCTTGGTCGGCACTACCCCAGAGAAGGTCATTGTGATGGAACCGGACTACTTTAAGGCCCTGGATGGGATCTTGAAGGGCCACTTCGACCTGTTCAAAGACTGGGCCACCGTCAACATCATCCGCGACTACGCCAGCTACCTGGACGACGAGATGCGTGAGATCAACGGCCGCTTTAGCCGGGCCCTGTCTGGGAGCAAGAAGCCGGTTAGTCAGCGCAAGTTCGCCTACTACCTTGCCCGGGACGTCTTCAGCCAGGTTGCCGGTGACTACTACGGCAAGAAGTACTTCGGCCCCGAAGCCAAGGCCGATGTTCACCGAATGGTTGAAAAGATGGTGGCAGTTTACAAGAAGCGGCTGGCCAAGAACGACTGGCTCAGCAAGGCCACGCGGGAGAAGGCGATCCTCAAGCTGGACAAGCTTGGCATCCAGGTCGGCTATCCAGACGAGATCCCGGCCATCTATGACCAGCTCAAGGTCGATGAGGGTGAATCGCTGATTGCCAACCTCAACCAAATCAGCTACGTCAAGAACCGGGAGATGTTTGGCCGCTGGAACAAGCCGGTTGACCGGATGCGGTGGGAGATGAGCGCCGCCACGGTTAACGCCTACTACCACCCGTTCAAGAACATCATCGTCTTCCCGGCTGCCATCCTGCAGGCACCGTTCTACTCTTTGAAGCAGACCAGCAGCCAGAACTATGGTGGGATTGGGGCCGTAATCGCCCACGAGATCTCCCACGCCTTTGACAACAACGGGGCTCTCTTCGACGAGTACGGCAACCTCAACAACTGGTGGACCGCTGAAGATTCTGCGCACTTCAAAGAGTTGGCCCAGAAGATGATCAAGGAGTTCGATGGCTTGCCGTTTGCGGGGCAGAAGGTCAACGGGAAGCTGACCGTTTCCGAGAACATCGCCGATGGTGGCGGATTGTCCTGTGCCCTTGAGGCCGCCAAGGAAGAAGACGACTTCAGCGCCAGCGAGTTCTTCATCAACTGGGCCACGATCTGGCGGATGAAGGCGACCAAGCAGTATGAACAGCTTCTCCTGTCGATCGATGTCCACGCACCTCAAAAACTGCGGGCCAATGTTCAGGCCGAGAACCTGGCGGACTTCTACACCGCCTTTGATATTCAACCAGGTGATAAAATGTACAAGGCCCCTGAAGACCGGGTCAACATCTGGTAAAGACAAAATCACCGCTGTCTCAGAAAATGAGCCCGCGGTGGTTTTTGTTGTCTGGGAAGTTTAGCGTGACACCGAGCAGGGCAGCCGGTATTGTATAGGCATGGATTATTTCCCGGGAAATCAATTCGAATTGAGGAGGCAACTGATGGACTTTGCAACGAAAGTGAAAAAATACCGAGCACAGCACGAGTGGACCCAGCAGGTCGTGGCGGAAAAGCTAGGCGTTTCCCGCAAGACGATTTCGAGTTGGGAAAACGGCCGTTCATATCCGGATATTTTCATGCTGGTCCAACTCAGTGACCTCTACCACGTCAGTTTAGATGATTTATTACGGGAGGATCACGAGATGATCGATAATTACAAAAAAGAACACGTCGCTAATACCAAGCAGGACCAAACCTTTATCGTCGCGTACCTTATAAACGTTGCGACTACTCTGTACTTCTTATATCGGACACTGTTTGGTGTGCATTTTCTTAGCCGATTGCCGCTTGGCTGGCAGGTGTTTGCCGGAATTTTGCTGGTAATCGCGACCGCGAATATTTACTTCCTACTGAGCCGGATTAGCTGGCGAGATGTCAACCGGGCAAACAAGGTCGGTAGTATCTTGACGTTCGTGATTGTTGCGGCCTTGCTGGCCCGGTTGAATATCAACACGGTTGTAGATCCCTATTCCTTTGGTCAGGCCTTGGGGCTTGGGCTGGCAGACGGCCTAGCCGGATTATCGATTGTGGAAACCGTTTGGCTGTACCGGCAATTTATGGAACGGAGGAATCGTTAGATGAAAGAAATTAAGGTTGTTCAAGGTGACATTACCCAAGCCCGGGTCGACGCCATCGTTAACGCGGCCAACACGACCCTGATGGGTGGTGGCGGGGTTGATGGTGCCATTCACCGGGCGGCCGGCCCCGGCTTGTACCTGGCCTGTCGCAAGTTCAACGGCTGCCCGACCGGAGAAGCCCGGATCACCGGCGGCTTTAACCTGCCGGCCCGCTACATCATTCACACGCCAGGGCCAGTCTGGCACGGCGGTGACGGTAATGAACGGCAATTGTTGGCTAACTCCTATCGTAACAGTCTGTGCCTGGCCGAGGAGAACGGGTGCCGGAGTGTGGCCTTCCCGTCGATCAGTACCGGGGTCTATGCGTTCCCGCTTGAGCTGGCGGCCCCCATCGCCCTGACCACAATTCGTGACTTTCTGCGTACTGCTGAAGTAGTTGATACGGTTACGATGGTCTGCTTTGATCCGCAAACCCTGGCGGCCTATCGCCGGGCACAATAAAAGGACCTGCCTAAGTTGGCAAGTCCTTTTTATTAGTGAATGAACGCGGTGATAAAGGTGACCGCCCCAAAGATGATCCCGGGGAAGTTGGCGATGATGACCGGCCAATCCTTGTCGGGCTTAAGCCAACCATAGGCAACCCATAGGGCGGCGTTGATGGCGGCACAGATCGGCTGGAGGGGTGATACCGGGTGTCCGGTAAAGTTGAGGATGATTTGGTCGATGTAGGAAGCGTACATGATCAGACAGGCAATCGTGGCGATGTTACCAATCAGTTTAGCCTCACGCCACCGCTTCATAATTTCTTTGTTATCCATGGTTGTAACCCCCTTGTGAATTGGAAAATGTTATAATAAAACTAATTCTTTAAAATCGGGTGAAATTTATGGCCAAAAAGCCAGTCAAGCTAGATGACGTCGCCAAAGAAGCCGGTGTCTCCAAAACGACAGTATCGCGGGTACTCAACCACCGCGGCTACCTCAGTGATGAGACAATTGCCAAGGTTGAACGGGCAATGGAAAAGCTTAATTACCGTCCAAATGCCATCGCACGCCAATTGTATAAGCAGGAAACCAAGCTGGTGGGGTTGATCTTTCCGACCATTGACGACCCTTTCTTTGGCCAGCTTGAGTCTGCACTGGAGAATGAGTTGTATCGCCGCGGCTATAAGGTCCTAATGGGAAACAGTCAAAATAATCCGGAGAAGGAACGTAGCTTCTTACGGCAGCTCCTTAACCGGCAGGTCGATGGCCTTATTGTTGGGGCCCATAACCAGGCGATCAGTGAGTATCAGCGTACCAACCTACCGATTGTTTCAATTGAGCAGATTGTCAGCCGCAATGTTCCGGTGGTTGCTTCTGATAACTATAACGGTGGCTTGCTTGCCACCAAACGGTTGTTAGACGATGGGTGCCAGCATATTATCCACACCAATTATCCCGAGGATATCCCGACACCTAACCATGAACGGCGGTTGGCCTACGAGGACCTGCTTCGTAAACATGGGCAGATCCCGATCACATATCACATCAGTTTTGATGATCCGGTAGAGAAGAAACGCCAGATCATTCGGCAGATCTTTGAGGATCATCCCGAGGTCGACGGAATCTTTGCCGATAATGATACCAATGCTGGTTTGATCATGAATATTGCCGGCGAGTTCAAACGGTTGATCCCTGAAGATCTGCGGGTAGTCGGCTATGATGGTGCCAATGCAACCCGCATCTTGTTGCCGCAATTGACGACAGTCCAGCAGCCAATCAATCAGATGGCGGCTACAGCAGTTGAAATGCTTCAATCCCGGATCAACGGCGAGAAGGTAGCTTCAACTATGTTACCGGTAAAAATTTTGGATGGTGGAACAGCCTAGTGCTGTTCCTTTTTATTTTATAAAAAAATTTCTTTGTGTCAACCGGTTGACACAAAAATCGGAAAGCGCTATCATACTAAGTGTTGATATACGAAAGCGTTTTCGGAAAAGTGACAAAATAATTTGCTAAAGAGGGATTTTATCATGGCGCATGTTTCATTAGATAAACAAGGATTGAAGCAATTCGTTAACGATAACGAACTAGGCGAGATACAGGCAATGGTCAACGCCGCGGACGACGAACTCCGCAACGGGACCGGTGCTGGGGCTGACTTCCGCGACTGGCTCCACCTACCGAGTGAATACGACCGCGACGAGTTTGCCCGGATTAAGGCGGCTGCCAAGAAGATCCAGTCGGACTCCGATATCCTGGTCGTAATTGGAATCGGGGGTTCCTACCTTGGTGCCCAGATGGCGATCGACTTTTTGCACAACACCTTCTACCAAGCCCAGCGTGCTGAGGATCGCAAATACCCGCTGGTCATCTTTGCGGGGAACTCTTTGAGCTCCACCTACGTTCACGACCTGCTTCAGCTGATCGGGGACAAGGACTTCTCCGTCAACGTGGTTTCCAAGTCTGGAACCACGACCGAACCATCAATTGCCTTCCGGATCTTCAAGAAGAAGCTGATTGAAAAGTACGGCCAGGAAGAAGCCAACAAGCGAATCTACGCCACGACCGACAAGGCCAAGGGGGCACTGAAGACCGAGGCCGATGCCAACGGCTACGAATCCTTCGTCATCCCGGATGGCGTCGGTGGCCGTTACTCCGTCCTGTGCCCAGTGGGGCTGTTGCCAATCGCCGCTTCTGGCGCTGACATCGACCAACTGATGGCCGGCGCCGCCCAGGCCGAGCATGACTTCGTTGATTCTGACCTGACCAAGAACGAGGCCTACCAATACGCGGCCTACCGGAACATCCTCTACCGTAAGGGATATGAGACTGAACTGCTGGAAAACTATGAACCGAACATGCGGATGTTTGCCGAATGGTGGAAGCAACTGGCCGGTGAATCCGAAGGTAAGGACCACAAGGGGATCTACCCATCCAGCGCTAACTTCACCACGGACCTCCACTCCCTGGGTCAATACATCCAGGAAGGGCGGCGCTTCCTGATGGAGACCGTCGTTAAGCTCGATAAGCCGAACTACGACGTCGAGATCCCGAGCGAGGACGATAACCTGGATGGCCTGAAGTACCTGGAAGGCAAGACGATGGACTTTGCCAACACCAAGGCCTACGAGGCCGTAGTGGCTGCCCACACGGCCGGTGGGGTTCCGGTCATGACCGTCCACATTCCAGAAGAGAACGAATACACCCTCGGTTACCTAATCTACTTCTTTGAAGTGGCCATGGGAATTTCCGGTTACTTGAACGGGATCAACCCGTTCAACCAACCAGGTGTTGAAGCCTACAAGGTCAACATGTTTGGCCTACTGGGCAAGCCGGGCTACGAAGAAGTCGGCAAGAAACTGCGTGCCGAGATGAATGAGAATAAGTAAGGAGGACCACGATTATGTTATTAGGAAGTATCGAAGCTGGCGGGACTAAGTTTGTCTGTGCGGTCGGCGACATTAACTACCAGATTAAGGATTCCATTCACATTCCAACCACGACGCCAACGGAAACCATCCAAAAGTGCATCGAGTGGTTTGACCAGTATAAGGACGAATTGTCTGCTATCGGAATCGCCTCGTTCGGTCCGATTGAGATTCGGCGGAGCTCACCTAAGTACGGCTACATCACCAACACTCCTAAGAAGGGCTGGGCGGACACGGATTTCGTTGGTCCGTTCAAGAAGCACTTCAACATTCCGATTGCCTGGACCACAGACGTTAATGGTTCGGCCTATGGTGAATACGTCCTCTCAACGCTGTTCAACAAGCGGATCAATTCCCTGGTTTACTACACAATCGGGACCGGTTGTGGGGCCGGAGCTGTCATCGACGGTAAGTTTGTCGGGGAGCTCGGTCACCCCGAGATGGGCCACATCCGTTTGAAGCGTCACCCAGATGACCTTGACTTCAAGGGCATCTGCCCATTCCACGGCGACTGTCTGGAAGGCCTGGTTTCTGGGCCAACCTTTGAGGCCCGGACCGGCAAGAAGGGCAAGGATGTGCCATTGACGGACCACGTCTGGGACATCATGGCTTACTACGTTGCCCAAGCCGCCTTGGACGCCACCCTGATGTTCCGGCCCGGCCAGATCGTCTTCGGCGGCGGGGTCGTCAGCGAAGAATTCTTGAAGAAGGTTCGGCGCGAGTTCAAGAAGCTCTTGAATAACTACGTCGATGTTGGCAACGTGGATGAATACATCACGATGCCGTTGGCTCAGAACAACGGGTCCGCCACGCTCGGTGACTTTGCCCTGGCACTGAAGGCTGCCACGAACTGATTAGGCAGATCAATTAAGAAAATAAGCATAAAGGGGAAACAGAATTATGAAGGAAACAAAATTTATCCGAGTTTTGAGTGTTATTGCTAGTGTCATTGCTGTCTGCATGTATGTTTCATACATTCCACAGATCATCAACAACCTTCATGGTGCTTACTGTGCACCACTACAACCGTTTGTGGCCGGAGTGAACTGCACCCTCTGGTCAATCTACGCCTGGTTTAAGAGCGAACGGGACTGGGCAGTGTTCGTTGCCAACTTCCCGGGAATCTTCTTTGGATTCATCACTTTCTTTACTGCCTTGCATTAAAACAACTGCTTGATAAAATACACCTCGATCAAAAATCACCCAGGAAATATTTCCCGGGTGATTTTTTTTACGGCAGCATTGTTGCGCAGTTCATTGTGGTTGTGATACATTCTAACAAATAATTATTGGGAGGATAAAAGGATGAGTGAGCAAAAGAATAGTCGGCGCGGTCGGCACCTCCGCTTGCTGGCTACTAGACGGCGCCGGTGGCTGATACTCGGCGGAGCGCTCTTAGTCGTGGCAGCTGGGATCGGGATCGCCCGGGGACTGGGGGATAAGGAGGCTGATCGGCCGAAGTATCATACGATGCGAGTGACCAGTCAGGCTGACTTTGCCCTAACGGGGAAGGTGGAGTCAACCCAGACCCAGGTGCTCTCTTTGCCGGCGGGGAAAATGCAAGACTTGAACGTCAAAAACGGTGATCATGTAACCCAAGGGGAAACGATCCTGACGACCCATGACCAGGATAGCCAGGACAGTGCCACCGAGCTCCAGGGCGACCTCACTAAGAGCCAGCAGCAGGTAAAGTCGCAGCAGCAGACCATCAACAGTCTGCAGCAACAACTGAACAGCGCGGATGCTGATGGGCAAGCTGACCTGCAGAGCCAGCTCACTGAAGCCCAAAATGCCTACGCCGATGCCCAGGCCAGCGTCACGGCAACGCAGAATCGCTTGAACAGTACTAACAGCAAGGTAAACCAGGCGCTGACCGCTCCCTATGCTGGTTACGTTACGATCGACCAGTCCAAACAGGGTGCCCCGGTCGTGACCCTCTACTCGGACACCCTGCAGTTTACGGGGCAGGTCTCAGAGTACGACTACGCCAAGCTGCACAATGGCACTAACCTGCACGTGAAAGCCTTGGCTACCAACCGGACCGAAACGACCCCGGTAACTTACCTGGCCAAGGTGCCAACTAGGAATAGCGGGAACAACAGCAAGTACGAAGTAACCGCCAACCTCAATGCCAACAAATTTATGGCGGGGCAGACGGCTAAGGCATTTATTGCCCAGGATGGGGTCCGCATCCCTAAATCTGCCGTGCACAATGGCCGAGTCTTTGTGGTCGAAGATGGTCGGGCTCGGGCGGTGAACATCAGTGGGCATGCGGTCAACAACTACTATGTGGTCACGGACGGTGTTGACGCGGGCGACCGGATCGTCACCGATCCCGGGCACCACTTGAAGAACAATACAAAGGTTGATCAAGATGATTAAATTGACCAACATCAACAAGTATTACCGCCAGGGGGATCAATGCTTTCACGTCTTGCATGACATCAATTTGACGGTTGACCAAGGAGAGTTTGTGGCCATTATCGGGGAGTCAGGCTCCGGAAAATCAACGCTGATTAACATTATTGGCTTTCTTGACGACGATTTTGCGGGCACCTACTTCTATGCGGGACAGCCGATCCATGATTACACTCGTAAGCAGTTTTCCCGTCTGCGGAACCAAAACGTGGGCTTTGTTTTTCAAAATTTCAAGCTGATCCGGGAAGCCACAGTGGCGGAGAATGTTGCCCTGCCGCTCCTGTATGCTGGTCAACGGCGCCGGGCGATTAAGAACCGGGTGACAGAAGTGCTTGATCAGGTGGGCTTGCATGGGTACGAAAACCAGCTGCCCCAGAATATGTCAGGTGGTCAGCAGCAGCGGGTTTCCATTGCCCGGGCAATCATCAGCCATCCGCATTTTCTGATTGCCGACGAGCCGACGGGAGCCCTGGATACGGCGACTAGCCAGGAGATCATGAACCTTTTCAAGCGACTCAATCATGATGAAGGTACCACGATCATCATGGTAACCCATGATCCGCGGGTGGCGGCCCAGTGTAAACGGGTAGTGAAGATTATCGATGGACGCGTCATCAGCGACAGTCGGGGGGGTCACGATGCGGATAAGTGAATTATTACGGACGGCCCTGCGCTCGTTGCGGGCCAACAAAAAGCGCAGTTTTCTGACGATCATCGGAATCATGATCGGGATTGCCGCGGTGATTACGATTATGGGGATTGGTGACGGGATTACCCAGACGATGTATGACAAGTTTGGCAACAATACCAAACAGGGCCAGCAGACGACCGAGATTTATTACCTGCCGGATAATGAAAACTCGACGGTGAACGGCTTCACTCAGCAGGACCTTGCCAATATTGACAATCAGTTTGGCGGCGAGATCCGGCGGGTGCGAATTGAACATGAAGCGGATAATCTCAACACCCACGCCGAGATTGGCGATGCTAACAAGAACGTCACCGTCAGCCTATTAAAAAAGCCCACCGCTGCGGTTAAGCTGGTTGCGGGCCGGCAATTGTCGAATAATGAACTGGTGACGGGGCAGCCGGTGGCGCTGATGAAACTGTCACTGGCCAAACGACAATACGGGACCGCTCAAAACGCGGTAGGTACCACGGCAACTGTGGGAACGACAACGTACCAGGTCGTGGGCGTATACAAGGATCAGGCCGAATATTCGCTGGACGGTAACCAGAATAAGTATGGGGTCAACCTGTTATTGCCATTTAGCCTCTATTACCAAGGGGATGCCGTCAACCAGGGTGACACGATCAAGTTAACCTTTGATCACGGAAGCGACGCCGGCCGGGTTTCCAAGCGCGTGGCCAAGTACCTGAAGAAGAGCGGGTCGGCGGCTAACCAGGGAAACTACCAGTATGAAGACATGGAAAAGGAATTGAAGCAGTTTTCCTCCCAAATGAGCATCATTACGAAGTTTATCAGCTTCATCGCGGCCATTTCGCTCTTCATTGCTGGGATTGGAGTAATGAACATGATGTATATCTCGGTCTCGGAACGGACTCAGGAGATTGGGATCCGGCTGGCGGTGGGGGCGACCCCGGCCAACATCATGCTGCAGTTCTTAATCGAGGCCGTGGCACTGACGGTGACCGGGGGCTTGCTCGGCTTCCTTGGCGGGGCCGGCTTGGCGCACCTGCTCGCTCCGCTACTTTCCAGCTCGATTGGCGGTGGGATTCACATTCACGCCCACATTACCATGAACGCCTTCCTATTGGCCTTTGGCACCTCGGCGGCGGTAGGCCTAATCTTTGGGATCCTACCGGCGCGCCAAGCAGCCAACAAGAACTTGATTGACATCCTGCGTTAAAGATCGACCACTTGTGCCGGGTAACCGGCCTGACGAAGAAAATTCAGCAAGTCGCTGGTGGCCAGGATGGTGGTCATGGTGTTGTCATTGGGGTGGCAACCGATGGTAGCGGCCGTCGCGACGTCCTGATCAACGAAGAGCTGGACGTCGTGGTCGTGATTGTTCAGCAGGCCGAACGGTGAAACGCTCCCTGGAGTCAGTCCTAGTTTTTCCTGCAATTCTTCAGCTGAGGCAAAGGTCAGCCGCGGGGTGGCGGCCAGTTGGCGTAAGCGCTTAGTATCCAGCCGCTTGTGTTCTTCCAGCAGCACCAGGTAGTAGTGGTCGTGTCTGCTGGTGGTTAGAAAGAGGTTCTTGGTGCGGACGAACGTTTCGCCCTGGACATAACGATCGGCCTGCGCCGCGGTAAAAACGGCCGGATGACTGATGGTACGAAAGGGGATGCCCTGTTTTTGCAAAGCTGCGTTGACCTGTGTGCTCTTAATCATGGTGGTCCCTCCTTAAAGAATATTACAAGCATTATAGCATTTCCCCGATCCGGCTAGATTGTTGGCGGCGGGCTGATATATAATAAACGCAGTTTACGTAGAGGGGGAGCAACAATGAACATTGTGTGGACATGGGATGTTATTCGACGGATTATCGAAGTCTTGTGGTTGATTAACATTGCCTTTGCGGTCTGGACGGTCTTCCGAACCCGGCGGGATATCGCCTCAACCTGGGCCTGGCTGCTGGTTTTGACAGTCCTGCCGGTGGTCGGCTTCGTTATTTATCTGTTTGTAGGCCGAAAGCTGTCGAATGACGATATCTTTACTATTCGTGCCGAGCAAAAGGCGTTTGGCAAGAAATTGGTTAGTGCTCAGCAGAAAAAGGTGCGGGAACACCATCTTCTGGTTCCACACGGGAAACTTGCCCGGGCCCGCCAGTTGGTCAGCCTTTCCCTGAGCCTGGACCGGTCGGTGGTTACCTTTGACAACCATGTCCAGGTCTTCACGGACGGTCACCAGCTCTTCGATAAGATGATTGACGACATCAACCAGGCGCAAAAGACAGTCTACGTCGAATTCTACACCTTCTACGCGGATGATCTCGGCAAACGGGTGCTGAAGGCTTTGGAAGAAGCGGCCAAGCGGGGGGTTATCGTCAAGGTTCTCTATGACCTGAGCGGGTCGCGAGGAACGACCTACCGCTTCTTTGCCCACTTAGAAGAACTAGGCGGAACTGCGCAGCCTTTCAACTCCAAGGCCAACAAGCGGATTACGACCCCGCGGCTGAACTATCACCTGCACCGGAAGATTGTGGTGATTGATAACCAGTTGGGCTACATCGGCGGCTTTAATATCGGTGATCAGTACCTGGGGGTTGATCCCAAGTTTGGCTACTGGCGCGATACTCACCTGCGGATTGTTGGCCAGGCCGCTGTGATGCTGATGGTCCGCTTTGCCATGGATTGGAATACCACCTGTCGTAAGACTAACAAGCAGCGGATCGATCTGACGGCGGCCCTCAAGGACTTTGAGGTGAAACAGCCGGCGGAGATGGGCGAGGACGATGTAGCGATGCAGATTGTTTCCTCGGGTCCCGATAATGATAACTTCGCGATTCGGCGGGGGTACGAATCGATTATCAGCTCCGCTCGCAAGTACGTCTACATCCAGACGCCATACCTGATCCCTGGGGAACCGATCCTTGAATCACTGATCATTGCCGCCCGGAGCGGGATCGACGTCCGGATCATGATCCCGTGCATGCCGGACCACCCCTTCGTCTACCGGGCCACGGAGTACTACGCCAAGTACTTGGTCAACAACGGGGTGAAGGTCTACAAGTATAACAACGGCTTCATCCATGCTAAGACGATGGTCAGCGGAAATAACTTGTCCTCGGTCGGGTCGGCCAACCAGGACTACCGGAGCTACCGGCTCAACTTTGAAGCCAACGCGTTTGCTTATAGTGAAGAGCTGACCGCCCAGCTGAAGCAGATCTTTGAAGAAGACATGAAGAAGAGTACTCTGCTGACGCCGGAGTACTTCGATCGGCAGTCTAACTGGCGGAAGTTCAAGCAATACTTCTCCCGGCTGTTATCGCCAATTTTGTAAAAACTGGGAAAATTAATAAAAGGCTGGGGAAGCTTTCTCCAGCCTTTTATTGTCTTCGGGGGCGATATAATGAAAAAGATAATGATGAGAATAACATTAGCCTCGCTGGTCTTTCTGGCTGGTAGTGCAGTCTGGTATTGGCAGTCGTTGGCCAAGCCGGCCTTGACAGTGATGATTACTGCGCTGGTGGTGGCCTACCAGTTCGGGATGCGGCTTTTGATCGGTGACTGGCTCGAAAAATACCTGCCCCACCAAGTGGTTCCCGACCGGGGATGGTTCCGGGTCGGACGATTCGAGCAACGTCTTTACCAGTGGCTGCGGGTGAAGAAATGGAAGCATTGGCTGCCCACCTATCAGCCGGACTCTTTTGACATCCATACTCAGACGTTTGCCAATATCCTGCAGGCGGGTTGCTTGGCGGAGATAGACCACGAGCTGATGATGCTGTTGAGTTATCTGCCACTAGTACTGACTATTGTGTGGGGCGATTTTGGGATTTTCTTGTTGACATCTGTGCTCGCTAGTCTGGTTGACTTGCCCTTTGTTATCCTGCAACGGTTCATTTAGCCCGCCGCCAGGCGCAACGGGGACATTAGGGGAGCCTATATAAAAAGGAGCAACGCTGTAGCGCTGCTCCTTTTTATATCTCATTTTAGTAGTTAAACAGGTCCGTAGACAGGTAACGGTCACCGCCGTCAGGGGATACGGTGATTACCTTCTTGCCCTTGCCCAGCTTCTTCGCGAGCTCAATGGCGCCCTTGATGTTGGCACCAGCAGAGATCCCGACCAGGATTCCTTCTTGGTGGGCGACTTCACGGGCCGTGGCGATGGCGTCGTCACTGGTGATTTCCAGGATGCCGTCGTAAACGTCCTGGTCGAGGACTGCTGGAACGAAGCCGGCACTAATTCCTTGAATCTTGTGCTTGCCGCCGTGGCCTTCCTTAAGGACCGGTGATTCGGCCGGTTCCAGGGCGTAAACCTTGGTAGCTGGGTTAGCCTTCTTGAGGGCGTGGCCGATCCCGGTCAGGGTGCCGCCAGTACCAACCCCGGCAACGAAGGCGTCTGGCAGGTTGTCCTTGCCAAAGGCTTCGATGATCTCTTTCCCGGTTGTTGCTTCATGGATGGCCGGGTTGGCCGGGTTCTCAAACTGCATTGGCATGAAGTAGCCCTTCTCCTTGACCAGCTCTTCAGCCTTGGCAATGGCACCCTTCATCCCGTCGGCGCCTGGGGTGAGGACCAGTTTAGCGCCATAGCCCTGCATCAATTTGCGCCGTTCAACACTCATGGTTTCTGGCATGGTAATCACCAGCTGGTAGCCCTTAGCAGCGGCGACCATTGCTAGGCCAACCCCGGTGTTCCCAGAGGTTGGTTCCACGATGGTGCCACCAGGAGTCAGCTTGCCTTCCTTTTCGGCCCGTTCGATCATTGCCAGGGCGATCCGGTCCTTGATAGATCCGGCAGGGTTGAAGAATTCGAGCTTAACGTAGACGTCAGCGGCGTCTTCAGGAACGATGCGGTTTAATTTAACGATGGGGGTGTTACCGATCAGGTCGGTGATTGAGTTAACAATCTTAGTCATAATTGATTACTCCTTTACTAATTGTTTGTTTTGCATGTCGTTGGCTACTGTTTGGAGCCAGTTATCGAAGTAGATGTGCTGGGCCGGTTGCCACTTGAATTGCGGCCCGCGCATGTGGATCGGGTCGAGAAAGTAGTTCAAAGGCTTAGCGTACTCCCGATCTGGATAGGCGTTCTTCTCACGCCGATACTCCTTTAATAAGGCTTCTCGTCCGTATTCTAGGTGGGCGAACAGGAAGGACTGCTGATACTTTGGGGCCCGGAAGGAGAAGAGGTTGTCGTCAATGGTGGTGGCCTCGAGGATCAGGTCGGGATGGTCAATAATCTGCTGGTGATCCAGCTCCGCATAGCGGGCATGGGGGGCCAGGAAGCCATCAGGCAGGCCAGCGAGCAACGGTCCATGGTTGACGATGTGGTTGGGGAAGACCCCAAAGAGCTTCTCCGCCAGCCGGTGCTTCTCGATCCCATACAGGTAGTTAGCAGCGGCCATTGCTCCCCAGCAGATGTAGAGTTGTGGAATATTCAGTTTTACCAGCCGGTCGATCAGCTGGTGGATCTCGTCGATGTAGGTCACCGCACTGAAATCGATCTGTTCAATCGGCGCCCCGGTGATGATGAAGCCGTCAAACTCGTTCAGCCGGGCAAGATCCAGCGGCCGAGAGATCGCTTGGACCAGTTCGGGGACCGGACGATCCCGGTAGTGGGTCTGTGGGTAGAGAAAGGTCAGTTTGACCGGGCATTCAGCATGGGCAAAGACGTTTTCAAACCGTTTCTGGGTGTCGACCTTATCATGCATCAGGTTAAGAATGCCAATCTTAATCTGGGGAGTGGCCATGAATTATCACCTCAATTCGTTGTTATTTGGACACTAAAAAACTGTTGTTAATCAAAAAGCAAATAAGCCAAAGAACCCCAGTCAGACTGGGGCAGGCACAAGATGATTAACAACAGCAGCTAGTGGACCACGGATGAATTGAATTTGTAACTTTTAACATTTGGACCACTCCTTTTTTACTTAACACTTATTTATTGTTAGCAATATTCTAACCTGGTTGCCAGTGGAAGTCAATCAATATCTCTTTGCTTGTTCAAAGCCAAAAGGCCCACCGGGTTAGGAAGCCGGTGGGCACTAAGCTTTAATGAATGTTGTCGATAATCTGATGGTAGACCCGGGTTGTCAGGCCGTAGATCAGCAGGTAGATGGCCAGCAGTGCCAGGGTAATCGTGATGGCAACCGTGATCATCAGCGGCAGGTTGTAGAAACTCAGCTGGGTCATGATCTGCTTGATGGCGGGCGCTGCAAAGAGCAGGTTGACGACGGCCCCGACGATCGGCAGCATGAAGACCATTAGGACCTGACTATGAATGCTCTTAGTGGTCTCGCCTTCGCTGAGGCCAACTTGTTGCATTGTCTGGAAACGGTACTGGTCGGCATATCCTTCCGAAATCTGCTTGAAGTAGATAACGATGGTGGTGGTAATGCCCAGCGCCAGACTGATCAGGATCCCGGCAAATACCAGGCCTCCGTACAGGCTGTTGAATAGGTAGTGAATGTTGTACCGCCCGGTTAGCTGGCCGTTGGGAAGCTGGAGGCGGGCCTGCAGTTCGCTTTCAAACTGCATGTGTTGCCGGTCAGAACCGTTCAGGCGGTAACGGAAACTGGTGACGTTCATCGTCGGCATCCCTACTGGCAGGTGATTAACAATCACGAAAGCCGGTGCGTAGATGGAGTGCTCGGGGTTAAAGGCAAAGTTAAGCTAGCGCAGATTTTTCGCCTGGTAACGATGGTTGGCGATGGTGACCGCCCCGGTGTGTTGCTTGGCCGGGGAGTAGATCAGGGCCTGGCGATCATTGATCCGGGCCGTCTTGCCGGTCATCTTGCGGTATTCCCGGCTGGTGACAAAGATAACGGAACTGGTGGTGTCATTGGTCATGTGTTCCAGGGCCCCCTGGTTGATAAACCGTTGGCCTTGCCAGTAACCGTTCTGGACCGTCGTGGCTTGGTAGGTACTTTGGGCAAATACCTTGGCGTGGTGCTGCCGGGCGACGGCGCTGATCGTTTCGTGTTGCTGACTAGTCAGTGGCTGCTTGGTGGTCATGACCACGTCTTTGGGGACGTAGAGGTTGACCGTATCACCAATACCGGCGTAGAGGGAGAGCGAGCTGAAGAGGGCGACGAGGACGGCTGAGCATAATAGGCAGATCGTAGCTAGGCTGGCGCCGTTTTGTTCCATTCGCTGGCGCATCCCGGAGATGGCGATGAAATGCCGCGGCCGGTAGTAGAATTTCTTGCGGTGCTGCAGGAATTGAAGAATGAGGACGCTTCCGGCAATGAACAGCAGGTAGGTGCCGACCACCACGAGCAGGACGGCGGTCATAAAGTTGCTGAATGCAGAGACTCGGGGCTTGGTGGTCAGGGTGAGGTAGTAGGCAATCGCCAGCAGGACGATTCCTAACACGCCCATGAGTTTGAATAACCAGCCATGGTGGCGGGGTACTTTTGCGGTAGCGTGCCAGAGCTGATTGGGGTTGAAGCGGTGTAATTTGATCAGGTCCACCACCATCAGGATGACGAAGAAGCCGGCCATGTACAGGGTTGTCCGAGCAAGGGCCGCCGGTTCAATCCAGGGCTGCCTGAGGCTGTGCACCTTCAGGAGCCGGCCCAATCCCAGAAAGGCGAGGCGTTCAAAGATGACCCCGGTGACCAGCCCGCAGATGATACTGCCGATGAAGAGGTAGCATTTTTCAATAATGGTCAACAGCTCCAGGTTGCGACTGGTCATCCCCAGCATGCTGTAGAGACCAAGCTCGGTGCTGCGCTGCTGCCAGAGAAAGCGATTGACGTACAGGAGGAAGGCAAAGGTAACCAGGAGGATGAAATTGGCACTCAGGTTGATCATTGCCGTGGCGGCGGCACTGCTGGGCAGTTGGTGCAGGCTGTGGTTGACGCCGATTGCAGCGAAGATGTAGTTGATCGCCACGAGCATGCTAGCCGCCAACAGGTAGGGGCCATAGACCTTGCTGTTACGCCGGAAACTGGAGTTGATTAATTTGAAAAAGAGCATTGTTATTCACCACCATTCGTGAGGGTCATCATCGTGTTGCTGATCTCTTCTTGATACTTCTTCAACGATTGATTGCCGCGGAAGAGCTCGTGGTAGATTCGCCCGTCCTTGATGAAGAGGGTGCGTTTGGCGTGGCTGGCCGCCGCGGCACTGTGGGTCACCATCAGGATGGTCTGGCCGTTTTCATTGACGTCGTCGAACAGTTCCAGGATCTCGGCGCTGGTGTTGGAATCCAGGGCGCCGGTCGGTTCATCGGCCAGCAGGAGGTCCGGCTGGGCAATCAGGGCCCGGGCGATGGCCACCCGCTGCTGCTGACCACCGGAAATTTCACTAGGGAAGCGGTCGATGACCCTTTCGATCCGTAGGCGCTTCATCAGGGGACGTAGGCGTTGTTCCATGACCGCGGGATCCATCTTGGCCAGGACCAGGGGCAGGTAGATGTTGTCCCGATTAGAGAGGCTGTCCAATAGGTTGAAGTGTTGAAAGATGAAGCCGAGGTGTTCGCGCCGGTAGCGGGCTGCGTCGTCCTTGGACAGGGCACCTAGGTCTTGACCGTTGAGGATTGCCTGGCCGCCGGTCGCGTGTTCCAGGGTGGCGATGATGTTCAATAGGGTACTCTTGCCGGCCCCGGATTCGCCCATGATGGCCACGTATTCGCCGCGGTCAACGGTGAAGTTGATATCCTTCAGGGCGGTGACGGGGTGGCTGGTGCCGGCGTTGTAAGTGCGCTGGACGTGATTGAGTTGTAGTAATGGCATGGTAATTGCTCCTTTCAATTGGTTCGCTGTTGATACTTTAATTATAAAAAGGCCCCGGTCACTTTCCTACTTACGAAAGTAACCAGAACCTTACAGCTTTGTAATGTTATTTAATCAGCGAACATTGCTGGCAGGGAAGATCAAATAGAAGCTGCTTCCCTGACCAACCTGGGAGCGGACCCGGATGGTGAAGTTGAGCTCAGCAGCGACCCGTTTGATCAGGTAGAGTCCCATCCCGGTCGACTGGGTGGTCTGGTGACCATTGTGACCGGTAAAGCCGTTTTCAAATATTCGCTGCTGGTCGGCAGCAGAGATGCCAACGCCTTGATCGCTGATGATGAGGGCCCGCTTGTCCCAGGAGACGGTGATCTTGCCACCGGGCTGGGAATACTTGATGGCGTTGGAGAGGAGCTGATTGATGCAGAAACGCAACCACTTAGGATCGGTCAGGACGCGGTGGTCGAGGTTGATTAGTTCAGGAACTAATTGCCAGCGGATGAAGAGGGCGGAGTTCTGCTGAATTACCGAATTGACGAGATTCTGCAGGTTGACCCAGGAGAACTCGTAGTCTGAACTGGCCATCGTTAGGCGCTCATCGTTAAGGAGCAGGTCCAGGTAGTAGTTAGCCTCTCGGACTTCATCCTTAACACTGGTGCTGGCAACGGTGGGCGCATTTTCGGCCGCCGCCTGGAGACCGGTCAGGGTGTTCTTGATCTCGTGGGCAAAGAGGTCCAGCCGGTCGAGCTGTTGTTGCTGCTGGAGGTGCAGTGCTTGAATCTGCCGCCGGCTGTCATCCTGCACATGCGCGAGCTGGTCCATCAGCTGGCCTTCCACCGGATCATGGGGTGCAACTGTCGTATCGTGGTGCTGAAGGTGCCAAACCCGCCGTCGACTGTGCAGGACGCTGCCAACCAGCCAGACTAGGAGGAGCGGGAGACTGAAGCGGAGCAGGTCCCAGCAAAAATGCCGTGGCAGTTGGTAGAGGATCGCCAGGAGCCAGGCCAACCCGATCAGCAACAGGTAGGTGCTGACGGTGGAGAGGGCGGCCCGGGAAAATAGTCGCCAAAACCGCCTATTCATTGGCGATCACCAGCCGATAGCCGACGCCCCGTTCCGTCCGGATTGCACGGTCTAACCCCAGTGGGGCCAGCTTGGCTCGCAGCCGGCTGATGTTGACGTTGAGGGTGTTTTCGTTTAGGTACTTACCGCCCTGCCAGAGCCACTCCAGCAGGGTCGCCTTGCTGACGGTTTGGTTGTGGTGGCTGAGCAGGACCTGGAGCAGGGCGCCCTCGGTGGGGGTCAGCTGGGCCTGACCATTAGGGTTGTGGACCTCGTTGGTCAGGGTGTTGAAGTGGTTGTCGTCCCAGTCCAGCTGGGTGCTGGGGCTGTCTTGCCGGTTGCGGCGCAGCAGGGCCTGCACCTTGGCCAGCAGGACGGTCATGGAGAAGGGCTTCATGAGGTAGTCGTCTGCGCCCGCCGCGACCGCGTGCATCACGTTGCTGTCAATATCGGCCGCCGAGATTACGATGATGGGCACCTGGCTTTGCCTGCGCAGGTCCTGGATCCAGTAGAAGCCATCAAAGCTCGGCAGGGTAATGTCAAAGAGGACGAGGTCGGGCTGGGCCGCCGTGATCTCCTTGGTGACGCTTTGCCAGTCCTGCACGGTGACCACCGTGTGCTGCCACTTGGTCAGTTCATGGGTGACGGCCGCAATGATCTGGGGATTGTCTTCCACAATGAAAATTTTTGCCACGTTATTCCCTCCTTTTTGTCTAAAGTATACAAAAAAACGCCGGCCGATTACACGGCGCAGCGTCAAATTTATTATTCCAATCCCATCTCGTGAGCGTAGGCAGTTTCCTCTTTGATCAGGCGTTGCCGTTCCTTCTGGTTGTACCATGGGGAAACGGTGAAGGCGAGGATGTCGTTGATCACGTAGATCGAGGAGTTGACCGCCATTGCCAGGGTTGCGGAGCCCTGCCGGTAGGAGACGAACCAGAGGACTAATTGGGCGATCCCGGATGCCAGCCACCAGAAGAACTGGTTGTTGAAACGCAGGAAGCAGATTACCCCGGCAGTCAGGCTGATGGAGAAGCTAATGGCGTCGATCCATGGCCGCGGGTCATCGGTGAGCCGGCCGATCAGGTAGCCGGAGACCAGGTAGACCAGGATGGTGGCGACGATGGCAACCACCCAGCTTTTGGCGGTGAAGTGGCGGATCTTAGATGCCATGTTGACGTTCCAGTTGGCCGACAGGAGGACAGGCACGTCTAGGGTAACGACGTAGGCCAGCTGTTCACCGATACTGAGGTAGTTTTTGGCATTCAAACCGGCGATGATGAAGCAGATCGCCGAAAGAATCCCGAGCCAGCCGTTGACGGACTTGGCGGCGTTGATGGCCAGCACGCAGAGCACCCCCAGGGTCGTCCCGATGAAGGTGATGATCGTTACCCAGGTAATCGGGGAACTGACGAGGGTCATCACCTGGCAGCCGAGGCTGAAGAAGAACAGGTAATAGTTCTGTTGCGGCCAGCCCTGCAGCTGGTGGCCAAGAAACTTAAGATAATTATTAAACATGATAAAACCCCTATACTAAATATTGCGGTTTACATGTAATAATCACGGTGCCGACACAATATGTAGTGATTAAAAATGCAACGCGTACTAGTATAACGGGCCCGTCCCAGCGGCGCAAGCAATTATCATGTTGATTAATTGCCCAATTGTTAACGTCGATTTTACGATAATAGGCGGGTAACCGGTTACCCAACTATCGCTAAATTATTTTTTAATCACTTAGTTGGATCTTGATGATGGTCACCTGATAGCTGGATTGCGGAGCCTGAACGGTGACCGTCTCCCCGGCCCGGTGGTGGAGTAGGGCCTGCCCCAGCGGCGAGTCAAAGGAAATCTTCTGCTTGGCCAGGTCGGCTTCCATCTTGCCGACCACCTGATAGTCAGTGACCTCATCGTCATCGTCGAAGCGCAGAGTCACTTGGCTGCCGAGGTCGACGGCTTGACTGTCTGCGGGCTTGACTATCTGGGAGTACTGGAGCTGTTTGTTGAGGTAGCGCAGGCGGCTCTCCAGGTGGCGGAGCTCCCGTTTGGCGGTGCTGTACTCGGTGTTTTCCGAAAGGTCCCCGAGCGCCCGGGCGGCCTTGAGCTGGGCAATCTTAGCCGGCCGCTTTTCTTGCAACTGAGCGATTTCCTGCTCGATTTCGTGATAGCCGTTGGGGGTCATTTTTTGAAAATAAACATTCTTCATCGCTTCGGCAATCTTCTTGCGTTGCATTTTTGATCAGTCCTTTATTTTTTCGCTACATCACAATTATGGTATCATAGAAAGGAAAATTCAATTTTGAGACGGAGGATAATTGAAGAATGAACGAGCAAGAAGAACACGTAAAACAGTTCCTCACTTCGTCCACGTATCATCAGCTATCTGCTAACCAGCAGAAGCATGCTCAAGATATTTTAGTCCGGTTTAATCAACAGATGACAAATGAGCAGCACTTGGCCGACACCGCGTGGACACCCCAGGCGGTTAAGGAAGTAATGGTTGGCGACTTTATCGCGGACCCGGCACTGACCAATCAATTTGGCATTGCGGTTGCCCCGGTTCTAAAGGCCTACCAGAAGTTCCTTGGCGTTGATCAATTAAAGGAGATTGTTCAGGCAATTGATGCGCAGCGTGCCAACATGAATGCCTGCCGGAAGGCTCATAAGACCTGGGCCCAGCTGCAGGGCACGAATGATGCTGGGACACAGCCTAAGGCCCAAACACAACCAGTTAAGCAGCCTAAGACGACATGGAGCGAGGAAAAGCTGGCGCAATTGATCGCACGGGTTAAGCGTGACATTCCGGCGGCCCCTGAGTTCCAGCATCAGGCCCTTAGTCTGGCTGAAATGCAATACGTGATTGCCGAATTCCTGAACCTAATGCACCAGGAATTCAACGAGTATCCTGGCGAGTGGGTCTTTGCGGACCTGCAACGGGTTCTCGGCATGATGATGCCGCTCGACCCGGACATTACCCCAAAGCAAATCCGCAATATTGTGCCAACTGCCCAGGCCTTGTTTGACTACCTGAACCAGAGCGGTGTGATCACGATGGACCAGTACAAGGTAGGGATGAAGGCGATCGCCAACATGCAAAATTCGCAGGAGATGCTGGCTTCCCTCTCGCGCAAGGAACGAGAGACCCAATTAATGCTGTCCTTCATCAACAGCAACGGGATCAACACGGATGATGTTCCGGCCGCTGAAGCCTGGATGGATGATCACCGTGACGAGGTAGCGGCCTTCATGCGAACCCTGCTTAACCCATGGCGTGATTATGAACACCAGCAACTGGTCAAACGGCAGGCAGAAGCACGGCGGCGGGCTCAGCTATCATCGGCTACCGGTGAGAAGATTACCCACCATCGGGCACCGCGGGGCATCAAGTTCAGTAAGAAGGCTCGTAAGAAGCGGCGTAAGTAAGAAAGGAAGCAGACGGCAATGAGCATTCAGATTCCACAGAGTATGACTGAGGTTGAGGTGCAGCTCTTGGACCGGCAAAAGCACGGTGAGCACGTGACCAAGGAAGAGATCATTCGCAATGCCGTCCGGGATACCCTTCAGGCATTGATGGATGAGGCCTTGGATGGCCATTATGATGATGTTAAGTGGGATGAGCAGGGCCATGACCTGGTGATCTACGATATCATGGGCAAAGAAGTTGGGCGAGTCGCCCCTAAGAAGGCAACCTTCATTGATGACTTTACTGCCAGTCCGGACAGCATGATGCTGCATTTTGACGATGCGGTGACTAAGGTTGTCGGTGGCCGGTAAAGGATGAAGCTGGAAAAATTTAAGAATTAATAAGGGCCTGAGGAAAAATTTTGCTTTTTCCCAGGCCCATATTTTTTATTACGGAATGATTGTTTAGTTAAAACGTAGTGACAGGCAGGTCAACCCGCCGTCGATCTTACTGAACTCGGACATGTTGACTTCACGCGTGGTGAAGCCATTGTCTTCGAGCAACTTCTTGACTCCTGGGAAGCCCGCCGGCATGATTACTCCGTTACCGGTGTTGATGCAGTTGACGGCATAGTCTTCTCCTGTTGGAACCTTGAGTTGGTCGAAGCCCTTGAAGTAGGGACTGTCGATGTATTCACCGGCAACCAGGAGCTTGTTATCACCCATGTAGGTAGTACCGGTCTTGAGGTGGAGCACATTTTGAACAGGAACGGCCTTAACGATCTTACCGAATTTGGCGGCGATCTTGGTGAACTGATCGATTCCAGCCTGGTTCGTTCGTGCAGAGCGGCCCACGTAGATCACATTATTGTCCACTGGCATGACGTCCCCGCCTTCTAATGTGCCGGGGCTGGTGATTTCAAAGATTTGGTGGTCAGTGTAGAACTGCTTGATTGCCGGCTTGATGAGCTCCCGTTCCCTTTGCCGGGTGCTCCGGGCGGGATTGGTAATAACGGCAAAGTCATCAAAGACTACTGCCGGGTCCTCGACAAAACAGGAGTCGGGGTAGTCTTCCAATGGCCCCAGAATTGTAGTGGTGATACCGAGGTCGTTAAGGGTCGCAACGTAGTTTTGGTGTTCCTTGATTGCCAATTGGTAGTCCGGCTTACCCTCATCGGCGTAATCATCAATCCCATTAATCACACTTTTTGCGGGAGTACGAACAATTGCTTTAGTAAATAACATTCAAAGACCTTCTTCCCTAGAAAACGTTTTCAACAACTAACTTTAGTATACAATTTGCCCTGATTGAGTTCAATATAGCAAAGAAGCTGGAGCCTGATATGTTAGGCTTCAGCTTCTTTACTTTGTATTTAGTAAGCACGGAAAACCATAGGCTAGTCGCCCCTAGTGTTTAATACTAGGAGCGCTTTAGTGCTTTTTTCAGCTTATTCTAGAATTTATGCTTAATTTGGTACGGTTTTTGCCCCGCGCCCGGTTCCTTAGCCGCGTCCTTGGCGTAGAAGATTGCGTATTCTTCATCGTCGGGGCCCTTGGCGATCACCAGGTCGTCATTGCGGCGTTCCCGCTTGAAAATTTGGCCCTTTCGTACAGCTTCGTTGTAATCGTGAATGTTGGCGATTGAGTCACCGGGATTAAAGAAAATTCTGGTTTCCATTTTTACTTCACTTCCTTATGCACGACTTGGTAAGTCTATTTTACCATGATCGAGGATATGACCGTGAGCGGCGTGGATAAATTCGTTCAACCAATAGCCATTTTTTAGCGGCAAAACGGTGTCGAGTGCGTAAACCCGTAATGTGTAGACGTGGGTCTGGTCAGGCGGCTGGGGGCCAACGTAGCCGGTGATGATCTGCGGATCGCCGTTGACCAGAGAGCCGGCATTACTGTTGCGGCCCTGGATAAACTGATCCGCCAGGTCGCGGCTGGCGTTTGCCGGCAGATTAGTCATTGTCGCCGGAATGTTGGCGGCCAGCCAATGGATCCAGGTGAACCCGCAGACTGGCGTTGAGTCATAATCCACAAAGGTCAAAGCCAGAGTCTTGGTGCCGGCAGGGAGGTCGGTAACCGTGATTGGGAATGACTTAATCGGGTGGGCAGCCAGCATTGCCGATGCAGGGGCGTACTTGCCGTATTCGTCGGCGAGCAGGCCGTTTTCAAGTGGTACTGAGATTTTCATTTTAACTCCTCCTTATTCAAGGTAGCGGTCGCGCAACTGGCGAAGCTGGTCATCAGTGAGTTCCAGGTAGTCCGTCAGGTAGTGCTGGACATCGCCGTAGTGGTCCTCAATGGTGGTGATAGCCGTGTTTAAGTAATCGATATTGACCGAGGCCAGGTCTCGCCGGTTGTTGATCAGGGTATCCGTGGCTGGGGTCTGTGGCAGGTCTTTTCTCATTTGGGCCAGCCAGCCCTCACGAAAGTCTTCCGTAACCTGGTTGGTCAACAGGTAGTCTTTCTGGATTGTTTCACGTGGAACACCAAGCGCACTGAGAATCAGGAAAGCCGCCATTCCAGTGCGGTCCTTGCCGGCGGTGCAGTGGAAGATGGTGGCCCCGCCTTGGTTTTCGAGCAGGCGGTCAAACAGTTGACGGAAGGCGCGCTTGGCACTTGGGATAGTGGCCATCCGGGAATAAACCGTCAGCATGTGGCGGTAGCCGTTGCCCTCCTCTTGCATTCGCTTGGCAATCTCTTCGTTGCTGTGTGAGGCGTCCGTTTCGTCCTCATCAAAGACCGGCAGATGGTAGTAGGTCGCGGTCGCTGGAACCCGGTCAGGCATCTGGCGAACCTCGGCCTGGCCACGCAGGTCAATATCCTGGGTGACCGGGATCTGGGACAGGGTCGTCAGGTCGTCATCGGTCAAGGTGGCCAACGAACCGGTCCGCAGAAGCTGGCGCCATTTGGTGGTCCGGCCGTCAGTGGTCTGGTAGCCGCCAAGGTCGCGGAAGTTGTGGCCGTTATTAATGTTGAGCAGTCGATTTGGCATAGGAATCCTCCCTCGTAATTTATCGGTTAATACCTATTCTATACCTTTTTGCTCAAGTAAGGGGCAATTGCCTGTGCGAGGTGTTGGCCGGCAATGATAGTGCCTGTTTGATCGGGATGAAGGCCGTCGGTATAGGAAGGACACCAGTTGGCGGTGTCGATGACCGGCAGGCGGTAGTATTGACCGATGGCTTCAATCTCGCCCTTGAAGTGCTGGCTGAATGGGACTAGCAGGACCGTCGGGGTGCCCGGGAAGCAGTCGGTGACCTGTTTGATGAAGTGATCATAAGCGGTGCTAAACTGGGCTACTGAATAGCGGCGGTCGTTAACGCCGAGGTTGACAACCACCAGTTGGGGATGGTTAGCCATCCAGGGCGTGTGGCAATCGATGCGACGAAGGAATTCACTGGCGACCGGGACCCCGCCAGTCGCTGGCCGGAGCACCCCGCCGGCGGAATAGGCAATCCGGAGACTGTCGGCATCCAACAGGTCGGCGCAGATAGTGGCGTAATTGCTCTCGGGCCGGTAGTCGACGGCGGCATGGCGGCCAGCAACCCAGCAACCGGCCGTGATGGAGTCCCCGATGAAGTCGATTACGGGTCGGACTGGGGTAGGCGCCAATGTGCCGGCATCATCGATCCTCAAAGACCGAATAGCAAAGCCCTGGTCCCCAGTCCAGACCTCGTCCAGATCGGTATTGCCAGCTGCCATTATTTCGATGGTGTGCGCATCGGGGGTGAGGGGCAGGATGATCTTTTCCTGCTGGGCGAAGAAACGTCGCCAGTGGCAGCCGTCGACTCTGATTGCGTAGACCTGCCCTGGTCCTAGTGCAGAGTGATGGTTCGCCACGGTCAGGGTGAGCTGGTGGCTGCCCATGACCCGAACGCGCAGGTAGCTCCCCAGGTTGGTGGTATAAAGGCCGTTGTGCTTGACCGCCCAGCGTCCGGTTCGCTGAGCAAGTTTTAAAAGTTGTGACGGAAGATAGGTACGCATAAAAAGTCCTCCTTAGAAGTTAATCCTAGTTTAGCACGGCAACGCGGGAATTTTATTGTGCTGTTCTCAGTCGATCTAGAAAGCGCTTGCAAAGTTTGTTAGGCAAATATGAAAGCGCTTATTGACAAATCGGGTAAAGAAGACTAAATTAGATTTAGTAAAAGTTTACTACAGTTTTTTCGCAATATGATGGATTGAAGTATGGAGGTTATTGTGATGGATAAGCAACAATTCTTAGATGAATACAAAAAGGTCTTTAACGAAAATGGTAAGGATGTCTTCTTCTCACCTGGTCGGATCAATGTAATCGGTGAACACACCGACTACAATGGCGGGCACGTCTTCCCATGTGCCATCAGCATTGGTACCTATGGTGTCTACGGCCCACGGGAAGACACGACGGTTGCAATCTACTCAGCCAACTCCGCTAAGGAAGAAAACAGTAAGATCATTACCTTTGATATTAACGATGACCAACCACAGTCAGCTAAGGATGAGAAGTGGGTTAACTACTTCAAGGGGATGCTGGTATACCTGAAGCAACGTGGTTACAAGATCGACCATGGTTTCAACTTCTACATTCACGGTTACCTGCCATACGGTTCTGGCCTGTCTTCATCCGCTTCGATTGAAATGCTGATGGGGAACATTCTCAAGGAAGAATTCAACCTCGACATTGACGAGATCGAACTCGTTAAACTGGGGCAAAAGACGGAAAACGACTTCGTAGGTCTTAACTCCGGGATCATGGACCAATTTGCCGTTGGGATGGGTAAGAAGGATAACGCCATCTACCTCGACTGCAACACCCTGGAATACCGGTACCTGCCACTGGAACTCGGCGACTACGAAATTGTCATCATGAGCACCAATAAGACCCACTCCCTGGCCGGCTCTAAGTACAACGAGCGGGTTCAAGAATGTGAAGAGGCCGTTAAGCGCCTGAGCAAGAAGCTCAACATCAAGAAGTTGGGTGAAATTGATCCTGATACCTTTGACCAATACACTTACCTGATCAATGACGACACCCTGCTCCGTCGGGCTCGGCACGCCGTTAGTGAAAACGAACGGACCAAGAAGGCCATCGATGCCATGGAAAAGGGTGACCTGGAAGAACTTGGCCGCCTGATCAATGCCTCCCACGTTTCCCTGAAGTACGACTACGAGGTTACCGGTAAGGAACTGGATACCTTAGCTGAAACTGCTTGGGAACAACCAGGCTGCCTTGGTGCCCGGATGGTCGGCGGTGGGTTCGCCGGCTCCGCAATCGCCATTGTCAAGAAGTCCGAAGCCGACAACTTCAAGAAGAACGTTGGCGATGTTTACCGCGACAAGATCGGTTACGACGCCAGCTTCTACGATGCCGAAGTTGTTGATGGACCGCACAAGCTTTAATTGATTGCTTAAAGAATGCTTTTTAGTGGGGGAACGAGATAATGAAGTTAATGGAAGAATATGCCGACAAGGTGATTGCAAGCGGCGCTTACGAACCGCTTGACCGGATCTATGTCCTAAACAAGATCCGGGGCTTCGTTGGCGACGAAGATGTTGAAGCCAATGACGATGCGCCGTTGGTTAGCCAGCTGGTTGATCTGGCGGTTAAGCGCGGCAAGATTGAAGACGGCCAGACCGAGCGGGAAATTTTGAATGACCAGCTCTATGACCTGATGACGCCGCGGCCATCCGTTGTTAACCACGAATTCTGGGAGAAGTACCAACAGTCGCCAGACACGGCCACCAACTGGTTCTACAACCTGTGCACGAGCAACGACTACGTTAAGGTTGCCGCGATCAAGAAGAACGTGGTTTTTGACAAGCCAACCAAGTACGGCAATCTGGAAATCACCATTAACCTTTCCAAGCCGGAGAAAGATCCCAAGGCCATTGCGGCGGCCGCTCATGATACTAAGAAGAAGTACCCACAGTGTGCCCTGTGCATGGAGAATGAAGGCTACAAGGGCCGGCTCGGTCAGGCGGCCCGGAGCAACCACCGGATTATTCGGATGATGATCGGCGGCCACAAGTGGGGCTTCCAGTACTCACCATACGCTTACTTCAACGAACACTGCATCTTCCTCGACAGTAAGCACGAACCGATGAAGATCAACCGGCAGACTCTGATCAACCTGGTTGAGATTGAAAAACAGCTGCCTGCTTACTTCGTCGGTAGCAATGCCGACCTGCCAATCGTCGGCGGTTCGATGCTGGCTCACGAGCACTATCAGGGTGGCCGGCACAGCTTCCCAATGATGAAGGCAGCGATCAAGCAGCCGCTGGAATTTGCGGATTACCCTGACGTTGAGGCCGGGATTGTCAACTGGCCAATGAGTGACATTCGCCTCACCAGTGCAGACACGGCTCAGCTGATTGATTTGGGGACCCACATCATTGACGTCTGGGACCACTACAGCGACGAAAGTCTTGATATCAAGGCCTTTGACGGCGACACCCGCCACCACACCGTTACCCCAATCATGCACCGCGACGGCGCAAAGTTCGTCCTCGACCTGGTATTGCGTGACAACAACACCAGTGACGAGTACCCACTAGGTATCTTCCACCCACACGAAAAGCTGTGGCACATCAAGAAGGAAAACATCGGCCTGATCGAAGTAATGGGACGGGCAATTCTGCCGGCCCGGCTGAAGAGTGAGCTGGCAGAGGTCAAGAAGTTCTGGCTCGGTCAGGACAACCAGATCGCTGACCGCCACCTGCCATGGGCTAAGGAAGTGCAGGCTAAGATGTCCATCACCCCGGACAATGTTGACGAGGTAATGGAACAGGAACTGGCCAATGTCTTTGCCAACGTCCTTGAAAACGCCGGTGTCTTCAAGGATGATGCTGCTGGCCAAGCCGGTTGGGACAGATTCATTGAAAAATTATAGTAAAAACTGGTAAAATATTTCTGTTAAGTTTAGGAAAGGGGCGAATGTTAAGAATGGCAGTAACACTGCGCGACATTGCAAACAAGGCGGGGGTTTCGATTGCCACCGTTTCGCGAATTCTTAATAACGATGCGACCCTTTCCGTGAACGAAAAGACGCGGCAACGGGTGCTAGATACGGCCGAGCGTTTTAACTACACGAAGCACAAGCGTTCCGCAAGCAACCGTACCCAGAAGATCGCGGTTGTTCAATGGTACTCCCTGACTCAGGAACTGGATGACCTCTACTACATGGCGATTCGCATGGAAATCGAGCGTTCTGCGCAACAGCGGGGCCTGCAGACCGTGCCGATCTACCAGAACAACATGGAGGACATTCCGCAAGACGTCACGGGGATCATTGCGATCGGCAAGTTCAGCAACAGCCAGGTCGAAAAGTTTCGTCTGGTGACCCCGAATATCGTCTTCGTTGATTACGACAGCCTGGCGGCAGGTTATGATTGTCTGGTACCGGACTTCGAAAACGCGGTTCGGTCGGTCATCAGCGAATTCTGTGCCGAAGGAATCGACGACATTGGGATGCTAGCGGGAACTGAAACCACGACGGATAACGAAACGGTCCCGGATCTGCGGCGCTTCTACTTTGAGAGTGACCTGCGTCATCGCGGTCTCTATCATCCTGAATTCATCTTTGCCGGCAACTACACCTCGATGTCCGGCTATCAGGTGATGAAGAAGGCGATCGCTGACCTGGGCGACCGGTTGCCTCACGGGATCTTTATTGCCAACGATCCGATGGCGGTCGGGGCTCTCAAAGCGGTCCAAGAGGCTAAGATCAGGATTCCAAGTCGTCTGTCGTTGATTAGCTTCAACGATACCGCCCTGGTCAAGTACGTTTACCCAAGCATGTCGGCGGTCCATGTGGCGACCGATGAGATGGCTCATTCGGCGGTTGATATGATGATCAAGCGACTGCAGAATCCAGATAACGATCCATGTAAGACCGTGGTCGGTACCCATCTGATTAAGCGACAGACAACGCGTTAAACATCAACAGAAAAAAGCATCACCTGCAACCTGTGCAGGTGGTGCTTTTCTAATCCATTAGGCCTTCTTTTTGATTCGTGCTTGGTACCAGCGGTAGGCCAGGTAGCAACCGGCCAGGGCCATGACAATAATGGCGACGGTGGTGTAGTCATCGAAGATCTGGACGATGGTTTTCCAGGACTCGCCGACCCAGGCCCCCAGCCCGACCAGGATGGTGTTCCAAAGGGCGCTCCCAATGGTGGTCAGGAGGCAGAACTTGATCAGCGGGGTCTTAGCGATCCCTGCTGGAATTGAGATCAGGCTTCGGACGACTGGGATGCAACGCCCATAGAGGATCCCACTGGTCCCATGGCGGTTAAACCAACGAACGGCCCGGTAGGCATCGTCTTTTTGAAAGCCCAGCAGACGGAAGAGCCGGCGCGAAAGGAGGGCCCCCAGCCGGTCAACCGTTAGCTGGCGGCCGAGCGCGTAAAGGATCAGGGCGCCAAGCAGCGAGCCCAAGGTGGCACTGATAATGACCCCAGCAATCGTCAGGGAGGTCTTTGTTGCTATGAAACCGCTCATTGTCAGGATAATTTCTGAGGGCAGGGGCGGGAAGACGTTTTCTAGGGCAATCAGCAGGGCAATCGCCAAGTAGCCGAACTGGTTAATAAAAGAAGTGATCCAAGCGTCCATCGTGTTTGTGGTCTCCTGTTACGGTTAGTTTTGGTAGACGCGGTGTCCACCGATCCATGTTTCACTTACTTTAACAT
>NZ_JBJEEM010000035.1:86327-144284 GCF_051873075.1 Limosilactobacillus sp.
GGTTAGTTTTGGTAGACGCGGTGTCCACCGATCCATGTTTCACTTACTTTAACATGTTGTAAGTCATCAGGCGAGACCGTGAAGATATCTTTATTCAAAATTACGAAATCGGCGTCCTTGCCGGCCGTCAGGGTTCCATTGTTAGTGAAGCCGCCGATCTTGGCAGCGTCACGGGTGTAACCCAGTACTGCTTGGGGAACCGTAATTGCCTCGTCAGCGTTTACCACGTCGCCGTTAGCGGCCTTCCGAGTAACGGCGGCATAGATGCTGTAGAAGGGACTGTCCGGCTCTGCCCACGGCGTACATGGCGCATCAGAGCTCAACCCAAGGAAGGCAGTGGAATCACGCATGGTCTTAACCCGGTAGGCCGTCTTAAATTGTTCGGGGGAGAGGTAGGTGCGGTAGGATTCATCCTCGGCAAAGTAGAAGATCGGCTGGGTGACCAGGGCGTAGTTCATTGGGCTCTCGTCGATTTCTTTGAACATTTCATCCGTCATCAGTGAAGCGTGTTCGATCCGCACTGATGGCATCTCCGTGAGCCACGGCTGGAGGTCTTTGGTGACGTCGATGACCCGCTGAATGGCGGCATTGCCCATCGCGTGGATGGCAATCTGGAGCTTGTTCTTTCTAGCGAATTCAACCTCCTGCTTGAGCTTGGCAACACTGGTCAGGCTGACTCCCATCTTGCCGGACGGGTAGGGTTCCTTGTTGAAGGCCGTCTCACCGGAGATGCTGCCGTCCATGAAGACTTTGATCCCGGCAACCCGGAGCTGCTGATCACCGTTTGGCAACAGGGGTGTAGCGGGATCAAGTTCGTCAAAGACGTAGTAGATCGAGGCCTTCGGGGCAAAACCCTTGGCAACGGAGTCCTGGTACAGCTTGAGGGTCGTGTAAGGCTTCATCCGGCCCATCATCTCCCCGATGGCAACCAGACCGTTTGCCAGGTAGTGGGCCGAGCTGTTGACCATGTTGGTCAGGTCGGTTTGATAGCTCTGGGCGGACTTAGCCCGGATCAGGAGCTGGGTCGCCGCAACTTCGCGCATAAACCCGGTCGGCCGCCCGTCAGCGAAGCGTTCGATCTTACCGCCAACCGGATCGGGGGTGTTATCGTCGATCCCGGCCAGCTCCAGGGCCTTGGAATTGCCGACAGAGGAATGGCAGTCAGACCGGTAGATGAAGATTGGCTGTTCGGTGGAGACGGCATCGAGGTCGTCTCTGTTCGGGCTGCGGTGTTCTGCCAGTTTGGTCTCGTCAAATCCCCAGCCCTCGATCCAGGTAGCTGGGCCCTGACCATAGCTCGGTGACTTGCGCAGGGCTTCCTGCATTTCGACAATGCTATTGACGTTTGGCGGCGTGCAGGCGGTGCCGTGGAGGGCGTCGGCAATGTACTTCGGGTGGGTGTGACAGTCGATCAGTCCCGGAAGGACAGTTTTGCCGGCCAGGTCGATCACGGTGTCGGTTGGTGTCAGGTCGTCGCCAACCTGCTTGACCTTACCGTCCTCAATGATCATTGAGTTGGCAAAGGTGTGTTCGTCGGTGCCGACAAAAATCTTACCGTTAACATAGGTAGTTAGCATAGTAGAACCCCATTTCTTAAATTAGTCTCTCAGTATTATCCTACCTGACTTTTAGACATTGTAAACCGCTTTCACCTGTTTAAATTAAAAAGTGAATGCCGTCATTACTATCAAGTAAACTGTTCGGCTTTTGATGTGAAATTCTTAAAATTTCGCGAAATTTAGTTAAAAATATGCTAAAGTAGAACAAGACTTATCTGAGAGGTTTGATGGAAAAGTGAAACACTATCGCTTTAGTCGGCTCAGCATGGGCTGGCAGATTATGATTGGGTTGGTACTGGGGATCATCTGCGGGGTGATCTTCTACCACAATAACGGGGCCATCGTCGTGATGCAGAGCCTCGGAACTATCTTTATTCGCCTGATCCAAATGATCGTGATGCCGATCGTGGTTTCCTGCCTGACGGTGGGGATTGCCAACATCGGTGATATCAAGAAACTGGGCCGGATCGGTGGGAAGACCCTGATCTACTTCGAGGTCTTAACAACGATTGCCTTGATACTTGGGATTACCATGGCGAATGTCACCCACCCGGGGACGTTTATCAATATTCACGATCTGCACGGGACGGATATCTCCAAGTACATGGCCACCGCAAAGACGGCTGAGCATAACAGTGGTTTCTGGCCGCTGGTCCTGTCGATTATCCCGACGAACATCTTCAAGTCGATGTCCGATGGGGACATGATGCCGGTGATCCTCTTCTCCGTACTCTTTGGTTTGGGAATCGCAGCGGTTGGTGAGAAGGCCAAGATCCTGATTGATGTCTTAAATGGGGTGGCCGAGGTAATGTTCAAGGTCACTAACTGGGTCATGAAGATTGCCCCAATCGGGGTCTTCGGACTGATTGGAATGACGATTGCCGAAATGGGACTTGGGGCCCTGCTGCCACTAGGCTACTTCATCCTGATTGCCTACGTGACGATGCTGATCTTCATTGTGGTTATTCTCGGGATCACGGCTCATATTTTCCACCTGCGCTACTGGAAGACCATGCACGTCATTTTAGACGAGATTGTTCTGGCCTTCACCACGGCCAGCTCTGAAGTTACCTTGCCGCGTCTGATGCGCAAGACCCACCAGATGGGGGTGAACAAGGGGATTGTCTCCTTCGTTATTCCGACGGGTTATACTTTTAACCTGGATGGCTCGGCGATCTACCAGTCACTGGCCGCCATCTTCCTGGCTCAGGCATACGGGTTACACCTGTCCCTGACCCACCAGATCACGCTGTTGATTGTTTTGATGATCACTAGTAAGGGGATGGCCGGGGTCCCTGGGGCTTCATTTGTGGTCCTGCTAGCCAGTGTCTCCACGATTGGGGTGCCGATGGCTGGACTGACCTTCATCGCCGGGATTGACCGCTTTGTCGACATGGGCCGGACCGCCGTTAACGTGGTTGGGAACTCAATCGCAACCCTGGTCATCGGTGAATCCGAGGGTGAGCTTGACCGCAAGCAATATAATGAGTACCTCGACAATTATGGGAAAAATAAATAGTTAAGCTGGGGAAAATACTAAAACGCTTCACATGGCTAAGGTTTTCCCGCATAAAATAAAGGGCTGAGAAAAAAATTGCTTTTCTCAGCCCTTTATCATTGCTTGCTTTATTTGTCTTTTTCATCCTCGTCGTGCGGTTCGGCGAGCTTTACGCCCCGGTGGTCAACGCTAGTGCTGAAGACGATTTGGGTGCTGGTCTTGCCGAAACGTTGCTGAATGGTGTTGATGAAGTCGTCAAGGTTGGTTGTCGATGGGAAGACGACCTCCATGATTTCGGAGTAGTCGCCAGTAACACAGTTGCACTCGATGACGTTGGGAATACTTTGGATGTAAGGGTAAAATTCCTGTTTTTGCCGAGGCTCTAACTGGACTTGGATGAAGGCCTTGACGTGAAAGCCGATTTTCTCCATGTTGATGCTGGAGTGATAGCCGGTGATGATTCCCGCTTTTTCCAGCTTCGTGATCCGGGCCGCGATTGCTGGTGAGGAAATGAAGCATTCCTTAGAAAGCTCCTTGAGCGAGGCCCGTGCATTGGTCTGTAGCAGGTTAACAATTTTCCGATCGATTTTATCCATAATAGCCTCGCTTCCTAAGATTATAAAACATTCATTTTTTAATCATTACTTAATATACTTTCAAATTGTAGGAGATTTTTTGTGAAAAGTCAATTTTCCAGCAGAAAAGAATGGCGACCGACCGATAATTGACAAATAGGCAAAAAATTGCCAGAACAGCAAAGCAATGTTACGTAGAAACCACAAATAATGTTACAATATATACAAAAGCTGTTTGAAGTGGAGGCTGAAAATATGGATCAAGAATACCAAAACATTTTAGTACCAGTTGATGGCTCAAAAGAATCAGAGCTGGCTTTGCACCGGGCAATCTTTGTTGCTAAGCGTAATGGCGCTCACATTGACATCTTAAACGTAATCGACACCCGGGCAATGGCATACAACTTTGCAGGGATGTCCGATGGAAGCATTGCTTACCAATTGGTTGATAAGTCTAAGGAATACCTGGATGGTCTGCTGAAGGACGCCAAGTCCAAGGATGGCTTTGACAACCTTGACATCCACATTCGTCTTGGTAACCCAAAGACCATCATCTCCTTTGACTTCCCACACGACCACCACAACGACATGATCATCATGGGTGCTAGTGGTCTTTCCCGGATGCAGCGTGCGGTAATGGGCTCCGTTACTTCTTATGTTAAGCGGAACGCACCGGTTGACGTATTAGTTGTCCGGACCGCTGTGGACCAAGTTAAGTAATTGATAAAATAAGTTCAGGTTGACTGGCAGCTTGTCGGTCAACCTTTTTTTATACGCAAAAAGCCACTCGCGAGTATTTCTCGCGAGTGGCTTAGTATTTAATCGGCTTGGCTATTCGTTAGCCTGGTCCTTCTTGGTAACCTTCAGGATGTTATCCATGCTGGTAACCTCAGCACCGGCCTGCTTCAGCATGTCAAAGTCGAACTCTTCGCTGTTCGTGACGGTGACAATGACGGTATCATCGAGACCAGCCTTCTTGATGGTTGGGTCCCAGAATTCCATCAACTCATCACCCTTTTCAACGTGCTGGCCCTTGTCGAAGTAGGTGACGAAGCCAGTACCGTGCAACTTAACCGTGTCGATCCCAATGTGGATCAAGAGGGCAACCCCGCTATCGGAGACCAACCCAACTGCGTGCTTGGTTGAGAAGGTAGCCCGAACGGTTCCGCTGAATGGTGCGAAGACCTTACCATCAGATGGCTTGATGGCAAAACCTTGACCCATGCTGCCGTTGGCAAAGGCTGGGTCCTTAACATTCTTCAGGTCAACGAGGGTCCCGGCAACTGGTGCAGGAATTTCAGTAACGCCTGGTTGTGGTTGCGTTGCTGGTTCTTCAGCATCAGCATCTTGGCCGCCCTTGTTGAATTGCTTACCCCAAGTTTGTTCCAGTTCAGCAACAATCTTGGCGTGAGAGGATTCATCCAGCTTAACCTTGAGGGCAAAGATGATGATCCCGACAACGATCAGGGCGATTGGAATTAAGAACATGTAGATCTTGAAGATGCTTACGCCGTGTGCAGTAATTGAAGCGGCAGTAGCACCACCGGTCATCCCGGCAGCAACGGTAGCGGCACCAACAACACCGTTGGCAACGGCACCACCGAACTTATCAAGCAGTGGACGAACTGACAGGGTCAATGATTCATCACGGTGACCCAGCTTCAATTGACCATATTCAACAGAGTCGGTAATCGTCATCAGAACAACCAGGAAGATGATTGGTTGTGGGATGAAGAACAGTTCGGCACCAAGTAATACGAGCGCCAGGGACTTGCCGGCGAAGGCAAAGATCAATGCACCGACAACTTCGATCGAAGCAGCACCGTAGAAGAGCTTGTGACGGCCGACCTTACCAGAGAAGAGTGGGAATGCGAAGACGGAAATCACACCGACAACCGTGTTCAGACCACCCAGGATGGAGAAGGCCTTGGAGTCACCTAAGATGTAGGTGAAGTAGTAAAGTTCAAAACTGTTCAGCAGGGTCTGACCAGTTGTGAAGAACAGGTAAGACATCGCAATGGCCAGCAGTTGGTCGTTCTTAACCAAGATCTTCAGGATATCCTTGAACTTAGTCTGTTCCTTGTTTTCACGAAGGAGTGACTTCTGTTCGTGGGTGAACATCCCAACACCGATCGCAGTGATGGCGGAGATGGCAGCAACAATGGCAGCAAAGGTGAACCAACCACGGTCATCACCAGTCCCACCATTTTGGTTGACGGAGAAGAACAGGACCATCGGCATGATGACAAAACCAATGATTTGACCACCAATGGTTGAACCAACCCGGGCAAAGGTAGCGATCTTGTCACGTTCGTGCGAATCGAATGACATCGCAGGAACCATGGACCAGAAACCAACATCATTAAAGGAGTAGAACACATCCATAATAATGTAAATAATAGCAAACAGAACTAAGTAGAGCATCGGGTTGCTCATGTTCAGACCACCCAGTGGCGTGAACAGTGCAGCAAGCAAGACGGCTGAAATAATACCACCGCCGACAACCCAAGGCTTGAATTTACCCCATTTGGTGTTGGTACGGTCAATTGCGTTCCCGATCATTGGGTCGATGATTAATTCACCAATCCGCAGAACAAGAATAATCAGTGTGACATAACCGACCATCTTATTGTCGAAGTGCTTATCACCGGAATCAAACAGGTGACCGGTGACGTACATCATAAAGTAAGTAGAAAGCAATGCAAAGAACGCATCATGACCAAAGGCCCCCAGCGAGTATGCCAGGCGCGAGCGGACAACATGCTGTTCTTTCTTTGAACTATCCATATTGACTCCCCTTTTCTGCAACAGCTTTGATATAACTTACAACTGTTATGTTAAGCGCTTTCAATAAAGATGTCAATGATTTTTAGTAAAGTTTTACGAAAGTTGCCGATTGCTAAGCGGAGATTCATATACAAATTTACCGAATGTGTCGGGTGAATTACGGGCTTAAGACGTGTGATCCGCGGCCCCAAGCGGTCAGGTAAAAGTACTGGGTAAATATTTATACAAAAAAACAGCCGACAAGCAATTGCTCATCGGCCGCAGTAGTTTAAATATTAGATTATTGTTCAGTGTACCAGCTGTAGTGGAAGTTGCCTGGACGGTCAACCCGCTCGTAAGTGTGAGCACCGAAGTAGTCCCGCTGTGCTTGCAGGAGATTGGCAGGAAGAACTTCTGCCCGGTAGGAGTCGTAGTAGCTGATCGCAGCACTAAGGGCTGGAACAGGGATCCCGGCCTTAACGGCAAGGGCAACCACGTCCCGGATGGCCTTTTGGTACTTCTTGGCAATGTCCTTGAAGTAGTCATCCAGCAGCAGGTTCTTCAGGTCAGGGTTCTTATCAAAGGCATCGGTGATGTTTTGCAAGAATTGAGCCCGAATGATGCAACCAGCCCGCCAAATTTGAGCTAATTCACCCATCTTGAGGTTCCAGTTGTAACGTTCGGAGTCGATCCGCATCTGTTCGAACCCTTGGGCGTAAGACATAACCTTGCCGAAGTAGAGGGCTTGACGAACCTTTTCAATCATTTCCTTCTTGTCGTCAATGCTGATGGATTCAGTGACTTCTGGTAGTACCTTGCTTGCGGCTACCCGTTCGTCCTTCATCATGGAGATGTAACGAGCGTAAACGGCTTCGGTGATGACTGATTGTGGGGCACCACCGTCAAGAGCAGTTTCAGAACTCCACTTACCAGTACCCTTGTTGGCACCACGGTCAAGGATCATGTCGACGATTGGCTTGTCCTTGTCGTCGCCCAGATCATCCTTGCGCGTCAGAATGTCAGCGGTGATGTCAACCAGGTAGCTGGACAGTTCACCCTTGTTCCATTCGGCAAAAGTCTTAGCGATGTCGTCAACCGGCATCTTCAGGACGTTGCGCATGATGTTGTAACTTTCGTCGATTAGCTCTTCGTCACCGTATTCGATCCCGTTGTGGACCATCTTGACGTAGTGACCGGCACCGTTAGGACCGATGTAGGCAACACATGGCTTGCCGTCTTCTTCGGCCTTGGCGGCGATCTGGGTCAGGATTGGGGCAACCAGGTCGTAGGCTTCCTTTTGGCCACCTGGCATCAGGGCAGGACCGTGAAGGGCACCCAATTCACCACCGGAAACCCCCATGCCGATGAAGTTGATTCCTGATTCGTCCAGCTTGGCATTCCGGGCCATCGTGTCGTGGAAGTTGGTGTTCCCACCATCGATCAGAACGTCACCCTTGTCAAGCAGAGGGAGTAATTCATTAATTACCGCATCAGTTGGCTTACCAGCCTTAACCATCATCAGGATCCGCCGTGGCTTTTCCAAGGAGTCTACAAAGTCTTCAATTGTGTAACTTGGCACGAGCTTCTTGTCGCTGTGATCCTTCATCATTTCATCAGTCCGGTTGCGGTGACGGTTGTAGATACCAACCGTGAAGCCCCGGCTTTCAATGTTAAGCGCCAGGTTCTTACCCATGACCGCTAAACCAACAACACCAATTTGTGCTTTTTGATCAGACATTAAAGTCACTCTCCTCATAAAACTTGTATTTCGTTTCACAATGTCCATTATAACAGATAAGTACTCGTCTGCAATCAATCCAATGGATAAATTAAAAAGACTTTAAAACTTAACGTTTTAAAGTCTTTTGGTTAATTATTAGTGGTTAAGCCGGTAAACCCACTTGCGGCCGTCACGAGCCAGCAGTTCATCAGATGCAGCTGGGCCCATTGAACCAGGCGTGTAGTTAGGGAATTGTGGCTTCTCGATGTCCCAGAGCTTCCGGATAACATCAACGAACTTCCAAGCATAGGCAATTTCAGCCCATGATGCGAAGTTGGTGTGGTTACCTTCCAGAGCATCGTGGAAAAGACGTTCGTATGGTTCTGGAGCTTCCTTCTTGTCAGAGTCGCTTTGCAGGTAGCTCAGGTTGACTGGTTGGGTAGTGAAGCCTTGACCAGCGCGCTTAGCGTTCAGTTGCATAGCAAAACCGGACTTTGGTTCAACAAAGATCGTCAAAACGTTGGAGTTCAGGGATTGGTCACTTTCGTTGCGTGGGTCAGCGAAGATGTCGATCAATGGCTTCTTGAAGACAACGTCAATTCGAGTGAACTTATCAGCTAACTTCTTACCAGTCCGAACGTAGAATGGCACGCCTGACCAGCGGTAGTTGTCAAACAAGAGCTTGGCAGCAACGAAAGTTTCAGTACCGGACTCTGGGTCAACCCCGTCAGCGTGACGGTAAGCTTCCGTGCCGTCGCCAGCGTCGTATTGACCACGGACAAAGTTAGCAGCTGCTTCAGATGGAGTGTAAACCCGCAAGCTCCGCAGTGCCTTGATCTTTTCAACCCGCACATCGGTGTCCGTGAAGGAAACTGGTTGTTCCATTGCTAATTGGGCAACGATTTGCATGATGTGGTTTTGAACCATGTCACGGAGGGCACCAGAATTGTCGTAGTAACCGGCACGTTCTTCGACACCCAGCTTTTCACTCAGCGTTACTTGGATGTTATCGATGTAACGGTTGTTCCAGAGAGATTCGATGATCGTGTTACCAAAGCGCAGTGCTTGGATGTTTTGAACCATTTCCTTACCCAGGTAGTGGTCGATCCGGAAGATTTGATCTTCGTCGAAGGTCTTGGAAAGTTCGTCGTTCAGCTTCTTGGCAGAGTCGAAGTCACGACCGAATGGCTTTTCGATAACCAGCCGGTTGAAACCATCGTCAGACAGCAGACCTTGCTTCTTCAGGTTCAATGCAATGGTGCCGAAGAATTGTGGAGCCATTGACATGTAGAAGAGCCGGTTGCCATCTGTGCCGAATTGCTTGTCTAATTCAGCAATCCGATCCTTTAAGATGGTGTAGTGTTCAGGCTTCGTAACGTCGTGAGCCTTGTAGAAGAAATGCTTGGAGAAGTCGGCAGCTTCACCATCGCGAGTTTCTTCGATATCCTTGATTGAGTTTTGAACCAACTTTTGGAATTCTTCGTCGCTCATTTCGTGACGAGAAGTACCAAGAAGGGCAAAGTGGTCAGCCAAGTAGCCCTTTTGATAGAGCTTGAAGAGGGCGGTGTACAACTTACGCTTAGCCAGGTCACCAGTTGCCCCGAATAATGTAATGACAGCTTTATTTTCTGTAGCCAAAAAAGTTCACTCCTTCTGAGATTTCAGAAATTCTATAACGCCCCAATTATATACTTTTCGTGGCTTTTCTGCACTAAAAAAGGAACCGTTTTCGTGATAATAATAATTTGATCGTAAATGGAATACCGGGATTAAAGGGCGTCATAGTGGCCATTTGTCAAGCGGTTATCATTTAATGGTCTAGATCAAAATTTTTTGGAATTTTATGTAGCCTGTTGTATATATGGAAAAGGTGCTGGAGAAAGAGAAGCTTCCCAGCACCTTAATCTTTATACAATAATCAATCGCGGAAAGCGCTTGAGCGTTTTTCAGCTTATTGAGGGTTAAATATATTGTTTCCGCTCAGCCAAGACACCACAGACGGTGAAGAAGATGGCCGCGATGGCAATCACGATCAGGCTGGCGAACCAGTTATGAGTTTGCGCGTTGAGGTTGCCGACGATGATCGGTCCCAATGCGGAGATCAGGTACCCGACGGACTGAACCATCCCGGACAGGTTTCGGGTATCGGCTGCATTCTTGGTCTTAAGGCCAAACAGGGTCATTGCCAAAACGAAGGTGGTGGTGGTTCCCATCCCCAAGAGGAGGGCGACCACGCAGTAGTAGGCAAATGAGCCGATCGGGAAGAACATCATAATTGTTCCCGCCAATGATGAGATACCGGCAAAGAGCATGATTGGCTGCCGGTTGTGCATCTTGGTGGCAATGACTGGTACCAAGAAGGCAAATGGGATAGAGAAGAGCTGGAGCAGGCCGGCAATCAGGCTGGCCTGATCACTGGAAAGGCCAGCGTCCATAGCGATGGATGGCAACCAAGCCACGATGCTGTAAAAGACGAAGCACTGACCACCGAAGAAGAGGAGGAGCCACCAGGCGTTCATGTTCTTCCACATATTGGTTCCCTTGGCCGGCTCTTCCTCATTTGTGGTGGCCCGCTCGTTGTACTTGAGGTTTGGCAACCAGACGATAGCCGTGATCAGAGCGATGGCACTGATAATCGTAACGGCAGTCTGCCAGCTGCTCTGGTGGGTGATCGGCGTAATGGCGTACGCACCGATGGCTGCAAACAGGGTCATGGCGGTGTTGTACATCCCCGTAACGCTCCCGATCTTGTCAGGGTACTTGTCAGCGATGATTGCTGGCAGGAGTACGTTGATACAAGTAATCGCGATCCCGACCATGATGGTTCCGATAATCAGGGATGTAAAGTTGAGGATCCGGAGATAGGAACCGATAAACATGATCACCATGGCGACTTCAAGGGTTAATTCATTACCAAAGCGCTGGGCGGTACTGGACACCACTGCCGACAGCAGGCCGAAGCACAGCAGGGGAATTGTCGTCAAGATTCCCAGACTGGTCGGGGCGACCCCAAAGGTATGGGCGATCTCCTTGATGACTGACGGGATAGCCGTGATCGGCATACGCATGCAGACACCGAGCAAGAGAAGCCCGAGAATGAGCAGCGGACTGTGTTTTTTTACTGCTTTCACGAGATGTTCATTCCTTTCGTTTTGAGTGTAAGTAAAACATTAAACTAAGTAAGCCATACCATTATAGCATAAAGCATTTCCAGCTACGGTTAAATAACAATGAGAGCATAATAAACCATTTAGTGAAAATTTGACGTGGACCCAATTGAACCATATAATCAACGGTGAACATGGATCCGGAGGAAAACTATGACGGCAAAAATATACCCGTACTTAACATTCAAAAATGCCAAGGAAGCTATGGACTACTATGTCCAGGCTTTCGGGGCGGAAATCACGTACCACCAGTCGTTTAATGAAGAGCAGGCGGAAAACCTCGGTATGGCCACGGATGACGAGAGCCTTCAGAAAACGACGCTGCGGGGTGAATTTACCATTGCCGGGCAGAAAATTATCTGTGCGGATGTAACAATGGGTACCCCCCAATCCTCGGCATTGGTTTCAATTATGCTGAACTTCGATGATGCTGCTCAGGCGCGTCAGCTCTTTGATCGTCTGGCTGGGTCGGATGACCAGCGGGTGACGGTACCGTTTGGCAACTGGATGTTTGACAGTAAGATGGGCCAGGTTGTTGATAAGTACGGGATCACCTGGTTAATCACGGCCGCCGCTAATTCACCACAGAAATAGTAAGAGAGCAAAACAGGAGTCGGTTACGATTCATCTCTTGCCATGTAGCTAGTTACGGGGGAATTCCCGTGAGCACAAATAGGCCTCAGGCGTTCGGGCTTTCCGAATGCTTGAGGCCTATTTGTGTGCTGTAAATTTGGAGAATGTCTAAAGGGCTTATGGCACTGCCCTAAAAATTAGGCGTCAACCTTGCTCCATTGGTCGCGAAGAACATCGTAAATATGCTCGGCGTCGCGGGAGGTGCCGCGAAGCTCGTAGTCTGCCAAGAAGGGGGCATGGAACAATCTGGAATATTTGCGGGCGGTCAGACAATACTGTTCATTGAAGTTCTTGTTGCCGCTGCCGACCACGCCGATACAGTACTTGGCATTGCCGTTAGACGCGATGTATTCGCCGAGGGAGTTTGTCATGATTTCGGTAAAACCGGAGTCAATGCCATTACCGCCGGTTAAGTAGGTGGGCACAAAAGCGAAGAAGGGGGCCTGTTCAGCTTCCGGAACTGTTTGATCGCTGATTTCTTTTGCGTTAATAAGCGGGTTGACCTCGTTGAAGGTGTGTTGCTGTTCAGCGTAAGCGCTGAGCCGCTTGATGAAGGCACGCGTGTTTCCCTCGATTGAGGTGTAGATGATGTTAATTGGGGCCATTGGCAATACTTCTTTCTAAATTCTAAGGGTCAAATCTTGGTTAATTATACTACATTTATGTCGCTGACAATTTGTCAGTAGTATTACGTTTGCCATAATAGCTTGGCCAAAACTGTTTTGCAAAGATGTTCCCGCTAGCTGATATAAAATGCTAAAATTAAGGATAAGCTGTGAGAATAAGGGGGAGCGGGAAAGTTGAGTAGAATTAGCTTAAGTAACCTGACGTTTGCGGCTAAATCCGGGGACCAGCTTGAAGATGTTTCAATGGAGCTAACCTCTCCGCAAATGATCGCAATTTGTAGTAATGATGATGGAGCTGCCGCGTCACTTGAGCAGTTGATCACTGGTGCGGGGAAAGTTTTGGACGGGTCAGTGACCGTCAACGGGCAGGATTTGAAGAAGCTCCGCCGCCATCATGACGACGTTGTTGCCAATTTGGCGGAGGTTGAGCTGCGCGGCCGGACCGTTGAACGAGCAATTCAAAAGGCCTGCCGCCACCAGGATGGTGCCTTGAACATGGACGCGATTCTGGCGATGCTCCAGCCGCTGAATATCCAACCAGAAACCAAGCTTGCTAGTCTTAACGATAATCAACAGCAGGAGTTGAAACTGATCATCCTGTTGGCGCTGCGACGGTCAATCGTCGTTTTAGGCCATGGCCTCGACAAACTGACGGAGCAGGCGCGGCTGACGATGGGACAGCTGCTTAAGGACTACACCCGAAAGACGGACTCGCTGGTCTTCTTTACCAGTGAGAATGTTTCGACTATGATGCGCTTTGCCGATGTGATCTACTACTTCAACGGCAGCCGTTTGACCTCTGTGCGGGCTCTGCGCCTGGGGGATGGGGTTGATTGCACGGTCACCGTGACTGGAACGGGCCTGCCGGTAGAGATGGCGGTCCGGATGGGAGCCCACATGCTGGAGGAAGCACCTAATGAGACGCGGTTCCTCTACACTGGAAATATTCAAGCCCTCCTGCCGCTACTGGAACAGAGCACGATCACTGACGTGCGGATTGAGGATGCCTCAGTTGAAGACGAACTGATGGCCTACTAGAAAGGAAAGATAATGGCACGAATTGTGGTAATCAGCCGCCGCCACGACCGCTTGACCCGGCTGATCATGGAAAATTCATACGCGGCCATAGCGGCAAACAACTTTGACGTTGAACTGGAGGCCGGCGATGTCCTATGCTGGCTTCCCCAGGCCAATGACCCGGTCGACGATGAAGTCCAACAATTAGCCGCCCTAGTCGATCGCTCCCTTTTTCCCCCGCAGAAAATTGTGATGCTCTCGATTGCCGGAACGGCTGACGATGCGGCTGAGGATCAGCTGAAGCAATGGTATGGCAAGCATGCGATGCAGGATGTGTGGGCCCACCAATACGCAATCAAGATGATTGATGAATTGGAGTTGCCGTATGTCGTGGTACGGGCCTTGCCATTAGGCAAAAACACTGGCCAAATCCAGGTGGTGGACGAGGGCCAGCCGCTGTCAGGCAAAAGCATTAGTGAGGAGCAATTGGCCACGGTCCTGGAGACGGCCCTGAAGACGGGAAAGTTTGATAACCATTCAATTGGCGTCATGCCAAGCAAGTGAAATGAGGTAACAGTATGAGAGAAGTAACAGATTACCAACACTGGCGAGAAACCGTTCAGCATGTTCACCTACCGCGCTGGAAAGAGCTGCCCACCCTGGGACTGTATGTGGATCAGGTGGTGACGGTGGTCAATGAACAGCTGGCCAGCTTTGATGTCGAGCCGCTGACCAAGGCGATGGTTAACAACTACGTCAAGAAGAAGGTCATCCAGGCGCCGATCAAGAAGAAGTACGCCGTTAACCAGCTGGTCGACCTGCTCTTGATTGGCTTCTTCAAGGTCAGTTTCAACATCGACGACATCCGGGCTGGCATCGCCCAGCTGACGATCAGTACGTATCCTCAACAGGCTTATGATCACTTTGCCACGGTTTTGGAAGCAATCCTGACTGATCAACCGGTCGATGATGATGTTGAGATTGACCCTGCCAACCAAGAATTGATGGAAGCAGCCATCCGGGCCGTGTTAGCCCACCTCAAGGCTGAACACATCTTTGCGGACATGCGGCAAAAGCAGGCGCCGCTGAAGGTTGAAAAAGGGTAGTCGGATCAAAATTATGCAAAGCAGTGAGCTAAAAAAGCATCGGCACAAATGTCGATGCTTTTTCTAATGGTTCGCCTGTTGCTTGAACGGTAATGCTCCGTCCCGTTGGCTAATGATCGCTGGCCATTATTGAGCAGCCTTACGGTGTTGCACGTCTTCGGCCACCAGCTTGTAGATGGCGGCGAACATTGGCACAGTGAGCATCATCCCCAGGATCCCGGAGATTCCTCCGCCGACGATCACGGCGGCGAATACCCAGACGCTGGGCAGGCCGATACTTTTGCCGACCACCAGGGGGTAAGTAATCCGGTTGTCAAACTGTTGAAGAACGATGATGAAGATCAAGAAGATCAAGGCCTTGAATGGCGACACGGCAAAGATCAAGACAACCCCAATGCTAGCTCCCAGGATGGCCCCAACGATTGGGATCAGGGCGCCAAAGAAGGTGACGACCCCAATCATGGAGGCGTAGGGAATCCCGAGGAGCTTCATCCCAATAAAGCAGGCGACTCCGAGGATGGCAGCGTCCTTGCACTGGCCGACGATGTAGTTGCTGTAACTCTCGTCGAAGGTCTTGATGACGTGCATGACTGGGTATTTGATCTTGCTGAAGTAGGTGTCCATCACCTTATTGAACTGCCGGGCCAGCATCTCCTTATAGATCAGGAGGTAGATCGAGAAGAAGAAGGCGATTACGGCGGTTGTCGCGGTTGAAACGATCGAGCTGGCAGTAGACATGACGGTCTTCATGGTCCCGCCGACCCCGTAGCCGATGTACTTGCCGACCTTGTTCCATTCAATGCGCTGGGGATCGAAGTTCTTCCAGAAGTCCTTGAAACTGCTATTTTCCTGGATAGAATCAATCAGGTGGTTGATGACCCGGCTGTGGTTGGCGATCAGGAGCTTGACACAACTGACGATTTCGGGAATCACCAAGCGGATGACCAGGGCCACGATGATGATGATCGATAGGTACGAGAGGACAATGCTGATCGCCCGTTTGAACCGGCGTGCTCGTGGGTTGGGAAACAGCCGCAGGTAAAGGTGCTCGTATTGGCGAAGAAGAAGATTGACGATATAGGCAACCACACAGCCGATCAAGAGGGGCATGGATGCGCCCAGGATGGTTTTTAAGAATTGAGCGACAGTCTCCCAATAGGTGACTGCTAGGAAGAGGAGAAAGAGGGCGAGGACAAGCGAGAGGTGGCGGCGATGAATATGAACTTTCACACTAGTCCTCCTTTAATTGCTGATAGATTTTTGTTAGGTAACGGTGACTGGCCAACTGTTCGGTACAGATATTTTGATCCTTCAGATTGATTTCGTAGATACTGGTGGCACTTGGGTTGAGCAGGGGCAATACCTTTGCCCAGTCGATTTTCCCGGTCCCCAGTTGGAGACTATCGTGGGTCTGACCCAGTGAGTCAACCAGGTGGTAGTGGACAACATCGGGTGCCAGATGTGCCAGCGAATGCTGGAGTCCGGCATTGTCGCCGTGGAGTTCGATGAAGCAGTGAGAGGTGTCAAACGCCAGCCGGTAATGGTGGGCCAGGATCTCGTCTTCCTGGTCCGGGTGACCGTAGGCGAAGACCGGGGCAATCGAATTTTCAAACATGATCTGGCTGCCGCCCTCATCCGCGAAACGGTCGAGCCGATCGTATACCGCTTGGCGGGCGTCCTCAACACTCGGGTAGAGGTCGACCATGTGCTGGACTTCTTCCCCGGAGTAGCCCCCATGGACTAGGACCTGAACATTGAGGTCGTGGCCCAGGCGGATCAGTTGCTCGGTGGTGGTTTCGATGAACCGGTAGAGGTCCGGGTAGTACTTTTCCGGGGCGACGACTTCAGAGTGATAGTTCTTAAACTTCATCGGGTGGTGGAGAACAATCTGGGAGATTCCCCGTGATTGTACGTACTGTACGGCGTCGTAGAGTCGCTTGTAACCATCGCCAGTGAAGTCACTCGCTGCCGTGTAGAATTCATAAACTGTCGGCTGATACTGGAGGCGGTCATCAATCTGCGTGCGATCGCTACTGCCCTTGAGACCGAGAATTGGTTGATACATTATTGCAGCACACTCCTTCGTTCAAAATTACTTACCTCAATAATAGCAGATTTTCGTGTGGTAAGATTATATTTGAAATGAGAGGAAGTGAAAAAGGTGCCGGATAATTGGCCGCGTCAGCCGTTAATCTTAACATCACAGCTCCCGTTGGCATGGGGAGCCAGCTATTGGTGCCTTGCAAGCATGTTGAGGGGATGCCTGATCCCGGTTGCAACTCCACACAGTGACCAGGTGGAGTTAGCGCTGATGCTGGCCCTGGGCTGGCTGGTGGCCGGGGCATACAACCAGCTGTTGATTTATCGGTATGTTCCCGGACTTGACGCTGGGGCCAACCGGCTTGCGGCGATCGGCAACGCCCTGACGTTGATCTGTATGATTGTGCTGACCTGGGGGAAACCGGCCGTGGTCCTCTTCCCACGCCGATTTTCGCCGCTGGTAATCTTGCTGTTGATCCTTGCCCTGGCCCTAGCCGGACTGGGTAACTACTTTGTCGCCCAGCTTTGGCAAGCAACGAACCGCCTGCCGCTATGGCTTGGCCCGGGCACCCTGGCAGCCATGACCATCGCTGTTCCTTTGGCTTTCAACGGTAATAATCGTTGGAGCTGGCTATTGGCCCTGGTCATAGTAGTAGGAATCCAGCTGACTTACTTCAGGCAGCTTCCCAGGTTATTGGCCATGGTGGCGGCTAGCCGCAGTGCCCTCTACAACATGCTGGTGGGGGCCGAGCTGGCGGCTCTTTTTTCCAGCCTGCTCCTGGGGATAATCAGCTGCTACCAGCGATTTGCACAGGGCATCCTTAGCCGGTTGAGCATTTGCTGGGGAAGTGCTGGTATCTTCTTGGGGATCGGTGCCATGGTGCTGGCAGCCTGCCAACGCTACCACAACGACTTTCGTTACGGTCACGCGATCGGGTATGAAAACTGGCTTGTCGCCGTGGGGGCTTTGGGCTGGGTTGGAATCCTGGTGGGGCTGATCCTGACCCTGTGAATTCAATTTAAAAATAAAAAGTTGCGGTCGGAATCCAAGTTAGATTTCGACCGCAGCTTTTTTAAGCGTTGGTTATTAAGTATTACAGATTCTTATCCATGATGAAGGTCAGCTTGGAAAGTTCTAGCCCATGCATGATCAGTTGGGCCATCAAAGCCTTGGTCCGCTTGGCCATCTCGGCGACCATCTTGTGGGATTCGGCGCTCAGAAATTCGCTGGCTTGCTTGTCATCCATCCCCTCAACTTGCGGCGCGGTCTGGTTGACCCACCGGTAGAGGTATTCCCGTGCATCCTTCAGGTAGTCCAGGTCTTCCTTGGCAAACTCGGCGTGGTGGGATTCCACGATCATCGACAGGGCCCGGTACATCCAGTAGGCGCTCTTCAGGTTCATGTCGAGCTTCATCGGGGTCTCACGGTATGAAACGTCGATATCATCCGCGTTGCCGAAGAACGGCACGTATGGGGTGAAGGTTGGCACACCGAAGCTCATCCACAGGATCGTGGAGGCCGCCTCTGGGAGATCGGGGCGAACTTGGAGGACGTGGGAGTTCTGGGTCCGGTTAAGGGAGATCGGCCGGAAGAGGTGCTTTTCTTCTTCGGTGCCGTGACCCAGCGGATCGTAAGGGGTGCCCTGGTAGTGACTGCTGAGAACCTTCTCGACGTCTTCTAGGGCAATCTTGTGGTTAGTCCGCATGATGAATGGCAGGTCGAAGTCTAGCGGATCCTGGTCCACACCTGGGTTGAGTAGCTTGTGGCCGAACCATTGCCGAGGCGTGTTGTAGTGCTGGTCGAAGACATCGGCCGTCCCAAAGATGTGGCGGAAGTCCCAGCCGTGCTTGTCGGGATTAAGGTGGTTAGTCTCGACGAACTCCCGGATCCCTTCTGACCACATGAAGTTGTCCGTGTCGTCAAAGTCGACCTGCTGGATAGCGATCCGGTTACCAGTGACGGCGTAGGCATCGTCAGGAATGCGTTCGGCAACCCAGTGGTGACCGGTGACGATTTCCATGTACCAGATGTCGTTCTTGTCGGAGAAGATGACCCCGTTACCTTCGGCGGAACCGTATTTCTTGACCAGTTCCCCGAGGTAGCGAACCCCGTCCTTGGCACTGTCGATGAACGGCAGGGTGGCAGCGACGATCAAGTCTTCGTTGATTCCACTTTCCGTGTTCAGCGGGTCACAGGCGAGGACTCGTTCGTTAGCGTAGACACTCTCCGTGGCACTCATACCGACGTTCTTTTCGTTAAAACCACTTTCGTCGAAGACCCCTTCGTGAACGTAGTCGATGTTTGGGGTTCCCTGGTAGCGGTAGCCATCGGCGGGACGGTCAACCACGCACTTGTTCAGGTAAGCTTTCACCTGGTTGGGGTGGTTGTGATATGCCGGGTAGGCCACCAGCTTCATTGGGTTGAGGGGACCGAAAGTATCATCGTTTCGAGCGGCCATTGTGGAGCCGTCGATGGTTGCGTCCTTACCAACTAACACCGTCGTGCAGGCGGACAGGTTTTTCTTCATTTCGTCAGAACCTTTCTAAAAAAATTAAGTTACAAGTCATATTTTAAACGTCTATTAATTGGCGGTCAATCCAATTACTTTTGCTCAAGGTCAGCGAATTTGGCATGGACCAGGTTTGCCAGATCCTCGGCATTGACCCGCACTGAACGCCCGATCTTACCGGAAGAGACGTAGATGTCACCCTGCTCCTTGGCGGCGTTGTCAATGAAGATCGGGTAGTGATGCTTTTCATAGATGCCGACGGGGGTATTGGCACCGTGGACATAGCCGGTCGTCTTCAACAGGTTCTTTAAGGGCACCATGTCGACCTTCTTATTGCCGGAAACCTTGGCCAGCTTCTTCTCGTCGAGGTGGGCATCAATCGGGACCACACCGACCAGGGGACCGGTGGTCGGCCCGGACAGGACGAGGGTCTTGTAGATGTTGTGTTCATCGATGCCAGTGTGGTCAACGGTCATCGTCCGCACGTCGCCGTCTTGGTGCGTAGGGAACTCTTTTTGCTCGTAAGCGATGTGATTCTTGTCCAAGATCTGTTCGACCTGGGTCTTCTTCAACTTGCTTTTCTTATTTTTCTTGCTCATTTTGACACTGTGTCCTTTCTTTTCTTTTTCTGGAACGGACCAATTTTTATCGATAAGGTACCAATTTTGACAGGTTCTGTTATACTGGAAAGTGAAGTTAATCGTTAAAACTAGTTTATATGGTCCGAGGAGTTAATTACATGGCAGATTTAGTATATCGCTCCGTGATGCGTGATATAAAACAAAAAATCTTGAAAAATCAGTATCCGGGGATGCGGCTCCCGGATGAGCGCACCCTCAGTGAAGACTACGGGGTTAGCCGGAGTTCGATCAAGCGTGCACTGGGTGTCCTCGCTCAACAGGGGATTATTTTCAAGAAGCGCGGATCGGGAACTTTCATTAACCCGCTGTACCTGAAGAACCGATCACTCTTCCACTATGAGGGCAGCAACCTGGGGGTCACGGATAGTTTCCAGCTCGACGGAAAAAAACAAAGCATCAAGCTGCTTGACTATCAAGTGGTGCCGGCCGATCCCGATATCCAAGAGGAACTCTTCCTTAATGATAATGATTTTGTCTACCAAATCAAACGGTTGCGCCTGATTGATGAGCAACCATTCATGATCGAGACGGGCTTTATCCCGATCAAGATTATTCCCACCCTTTCACCTGCCATCGTTGATAATTCAATCTTCAACTACTTGGAGGATAGCAAGGGCAAGCGGGTTACCAAGTCGTTCATGACCATCAGCGTGGCGCCATCGGACGAAAACGACCAGCGCCTGCTGGGGCTCAAAGACACAGAACCGGTCGGCCTGATGGGCGGGGTCTTCTTCCTCGACGATGGGACGCCGTTTGAGGTTTCCAACATGCGGATCCACTATCGCTATATGAAGTACAGCACCTTCGTCAACCTGGATCAGGAACGGTAATAATAAAATGAGACGCCTTCAACAGCCCAAAACGGGCCGGTGAAGGTGTCTTTTTAGTCAGCCGTTGGTCAGCTGGCGGTGGATGCCCAGCAGGTCCTTGAACTTGACCCAGATTAGGTGGAAAGAAAAGGCCGACAGGAAGGATAGCACCACCGTCAATAGGAACAACAGGGGGAAGCCGATCATCAGCGGCAGGCAAAGCGGCTTCAATAGTTTCCAGCACCAATAGAGCCAGAAAACGTGGGAAAGGTAGGCCCGGTGAGCGTAGAGGGCAACCCAGTGCACCAGCGGCAGCCATTGGTTGCGGTCCTTTTGCATGTACAGTGCAAAGGTAGCAATCAGGCCGATCGTGGCTAGGTTGTAGAAAATCATCGATGGTAGGTAGTAGGGGGCGTTGGTCAGCCGGACCGGAATCCCGTAGCTGAAGAAGTTGAGGGTGACGTAATAGAAGAGGGCCAGCCAGATTACGACCTGACTCAGCCAATGCTGCTTGAGGAACGCGGCCAACCGGGGATAGCACTGCCAGAGGACCGTCCCCGCGGTTGCAAAGACCAGAAAACTAGGGAAGACTCGGTCGAGCAGGTACCAACGCTGGGCTTCCGGCCCGTGAAACACCCGGAGTGCATAAGTCAGGTGCCAGCTGAGCTCAAATATTAACACCAGGATGAAAATGCCCACTGCCCGCCGGGGGCGTCGGTCGATCCACCGGGCGAGCAGCCAGAAGAGGGGCATGATGATGATAAACTGGAGCATCATCACGTTATACCAGAGGTGGGGTGCGGCGTTACCACTGATAAACTGCCAGCAAAAGCTTGCCAAGTTATGATAGTGCCCGTGTTGCTGCAACTGGGGTAAGAACAGCAGGTAGACCGTGGTCCAGAGGATCGAAGGAACAAACAGGACGTGCCAGCGATTATGTATAAAATGCGGGTAATCGTGCCAGCCGGCGCCCGGGTGGGTCCTGATTGTTGAGAACAGAATTCCGAAAATAAAGGCAGATGCACTGAATTTGGCTAATTCATAGAAGCCGCCCAGAAAAAATTGCTGGCCAATCGGGGGCTGGCCCTGCATTAAAAAGGTGATGACCGATTGCAGCATTACCGTGGTAACCGCGAACATCTTCTCAAAATCACCGATATCGGCGTTGCTGTTTGAACCTAAATGCTCCATGTTAACCATATTCCTCCTTAATCTAAGACTAATTTTAACATTCTTATCCCGGTGGCAAAAGCTTAAGAAAGTAAGTCAGGCCGGGGATGACGGCACCGCTGCTGGGGTAAAAAAGTAAAGAAAATATTAATTGGACCGTATCAATTTTCAAAAAGGTTGACTTTAAATAAAAACAGGTTATCATAAAAGATGTAAATTGAATGATTTACGTTAGTTGTTTGAATTACACGAACGTATTTATTTATTCAGAAGGAGTGTATTTTTGATGGCAGTAGATTACGATTCCAAGCAATACTTGGAAAGTGTTGACGCTTACTGGCGTGCAGCCAACTACCTTTCAGTTGGTACTCTGTTCTTAATGAGCGACCCACTGTTACGTCAACCATTACAAGCTAAAGACGTTAAGCCAAAGCCAATTGGTCACTGGGGTACGATTGTTCCTCAAAACTTCATTTACGCACACTTGAACCGTGTAATTAAGAAGTACGACCTTGACATGTTCTACATCGAAGGTTCCGGTCACGGTGGTCAAGTTATGGTTAACAACTCATACCTTGACGGTTCATACACTGAAATTTACCCTGAATTTACTCAGGATGAAAAGGGTATGGCTAAGCTGTTCAAGCACTTCTCATTCCCTGGCGGAACTGCTTCACACGCCGCACCTGAAACTCCAGGTTCAATCCACGAAGGTGGGGAACTTGGTTACTCACTGTCACACGGTGTTGGTGCAATCTTAGATAACCCAGACGTTATCGCTGCTGTTGAAATTGGTGATGGTGAAGCTGAAACTGGCCCACTGGCTGCTTCATGGTTCTCAGACAAGTTCATCAACCCAATCAAGGATGGTGCCGTATTACCAATCATCCAAGTCAACGGTTTCAAGATTTCTAACCCAACTATCCTTTCCCGGATGAGCGACGAAGAACTTACTAAGTACTTCGAAGGTATGGGTTGGGAACCACACTTCGTTTCCGCATACAAGGAAGCTGACCGTGATGGTGAATTCAACGGTTACAAGGACCACATGGAAGTTCACGAAGAAATGGCTAAGACCCTTGATGCTGTTATTGAAAAGATCAAGGCTATCCAAAAGAACGCCCGTGAAAACAACGATGACTCACTGCCACAATGGCCAATGATCATCTTCCGTGCTCCTAAGGGTTGGACTGGTCCAAAGCAAGACTTGGATGGTAACCCAATCGAGAACTCATTCCGTGCTCACCAGATTCCTATTCCGGTATCACAAGATGACATGGAACACAAGGACATGCTTGTTGACTGGATGAAGTCATACAAGCCTGACGAACTGTTCGACGAAAACGGTCACCCAGTTGCTCTGGTTGAAGAAAACACTCCAGATGGTGACCGTCGGATGGCTATGAACCCAATCACCAATGGTGGTAAGGATCCTAAGCCACTGGTTCTGCCTAACTACCGCGACTTCGCTGTTGATGTTCAAAAGCCAGGTACGGTTATTAAGCAAGACATGCTTGAATGGGGTAAGTACCTCAGCAAGATGGCAGAACTGAACCCAGACACGTTCCGTGGTTTCGGTCCTGACGAATCCAAGTCAAACCGTCTGTACGCATTCCTTGACAACGACAAGCGTCAATGGATGGAAGGTATCCACGAACCAAACGATGAAGACTTGGCACCACAAGGTCGGATGATTGATTCACAACTGTCCGAACACCAAGCAGAAGGTTTCCTTGAAGGTTACACTCTGACTGGTCGTCACGGATTCTTCGCAACTTACGAAGCATTCGGTCGTGTTGTTGACTCCATGCTGACTCAACACATGAAGTGGTTACGGAAGGCTAAGGACCTCTACTGGCGTAAGCAATACCCAGCATTGAACTTCGTTGATACTTCAACTGTCTTCCAACAAGACCACAACGGTTACACTCACCAAGATCCAGGTCTGTTGACTCACATGTTCGAAAAGGAACGTCCAGACCTCGTTAAGGAATACCTGCCAGCTGATACTAACTCACTGATGGCTGTTTCTAACAAGGCCTTCAACGACCAAGAATGCATCAACATCTTCGTAACTTCCAAGCACCCACGTGCACAATGGTTCTCCATTGACGAAGCTACTGAATTGGTTGACAACGGTCTTGGCTACATTGATTGGGCTTCTACTGACCAAGGTAGCGAACCAGATGTTGTCTTCGCTTCTGCTGGTACTGAACCAACTGAAGAAGCTCTTGCCGCTATCGACATTCTTCATGACAACTTCCCTGAATTGAAGATTCGTTACATCAACATCATCGAAATCATGAAGTTGATGAAGACCGACAAGAACCCAGAAGGTCTGACTGACGCTGAATTCAACCGTTACTTCACTACGGACAAGCCAGTTATCTTCGCATGGCACGGTTTCCGTGACATGATCCAAGCTCTGTTCTTCGACCGTGCTAACCGGAACGTTCACATCCACTCATACGAAGAAAATGGTGACATCACCACTCCATTCGACATGCGTGTATTGAACGAACTTGACCGGTTCCACCTTGCTAAGGACGCTATCCAAAGCGTACCTGGCTACGAACAGAAGAGTGCTGCATTTGTTGCCAAGATGGACAACATGATCAACAAGCACAACCACTACATCCGTTCAGAAGGTAAGGACTTGCCGGAAGTTACTAACTGGACTTGGAAGGGTCTTAAGTAATCGACTGCTGATTACTAAATAACACTCATTAAATAAAGAGGACGTTAATTTAACGTCCTCTTTTTTGTTATATGTGGTGAAAGCCGCTTGCTCGGTTGAAGCTGATAGCTGGATCAGCTCGGCTGGGCAAGCGGCTTTTAAGATTGGTTATTTCTTGGGAATGATGATTCGCTGTTCAAAATAGTGGTTCTTTGCGCTGCGGTCATTGCTGATTCTCGGATAACGGGCGAGGATGATCTGGAGGTTGCGGAGCCCCAGGTGGTGGTTTTTCCCCAGGGTGACGGTATGGGCGATGGCGGTGAGCCGCGCTAGATCCACCTTTTCCTCGGCGGTCGAATTACCAACCACGATGAATTGGGCGAACTGGTTTTCGTAAAGGCTGAAGTTAATCAGCTTCTTTTCTGAGTTTTCTGCTGCCTTGATGGCGTTGTCGAAGAGAATCGTGATGATTCTGATTGCATCAACCTGCTGAAGGGCCTGGGTGAGCTTAATGGGGTCGGCAATCTCGACCTCCAAGTTGAGTCCCTTATCCATGGCCGTTGAAATCTTGTTGAAGACGACCGCCTTGATCCCGGGATCCGCGATGTTCTTGAGGGGGCCGATTATTCCGGTGGGGACCTTGATGCTCCGCTGGGTGGCCCTGGTCAGGTGGTTGAGGGCCCGCTTGGCGTAGTCCAGGTTATTGGTCTCCAGGGCGCTGGTGAGGCTGTAAAGAATGTTTTGGTAATCGTGGCGGAAGCGGCGCAGGTCATCCGTCATCACTTCCAACTGGCTGGTGTACTTGGCCAGGTTAGCCAGCCGGTGTTCGGTGATGATGACTCGGTCGCGATTGGCGAGGTACTTGCTCGTTACTGACATCAGGATGAGTACGACGACGAAGTAACCGATAACCACTGCCAGGTACGCTAGGTAATCGGCAAGTGGTGACGCACTTTCCGGGAGAATTGGTGGTAACATCAGTCGCTTATTGTAATGGGTATAGTAGAGAAAGTAGCACAGTGGCAGGAAGGCCATACTAAACAGCCATTCGGTAAGGGGATGGTTGTTTTGTAGCCGGGTTAGGTATTGGTGGAAAAAGTTCCGGGTGAGCAGGATGATGATTAGGGCGACGCCATAGCAGATCAGGAGGATGACGCTTGCTAAGAAAAAGGCGACGTCGGTGCTAAGGCGAAGTAAGTGGACGATCTTGAGTGTTTGAATAACCTCCGGAACGCTAGCTTGCGTAAAATAATAAATTAACATGCTATAGCCGAAGCTGGCCACCAGGTTGGTTAGTGAACCGTTGCCGTGATCTGCCCACAGGTATGCCAGCATGATGGTGATGATGATCCAGATCAGATCATTGAGCAGAAAATAGAACGGTAAGAAGAGGGCGCCAATGCCGATGATCAGGTAGAAGTACCACGGCAGCCTTTGTGGCTGGAGATGGTTATAGGTACCGAGAAGAAAGATGGGATAGAAAACAGAATCTTTAATTATCCAGCCGATCAAGTAGCTGATCGACGGGGTTAATGTAAAGGGATTGATGAGATTGAAATAGATCATGTTCTTAAAACAGCCTTTGCAAAAAATATTGTATACTTAAAGTCATACATTAATTTGGGAGAAATGACAATGAAAAATAAGGAATTAAGCATTACCTGCCCCCATTGCGGTAAGTTGAACGTGATCGGCAGTCGGCGGTGCAGCAACTGCGGGCAGCTGTTGCCCGCCCAAGAGCACTGGGAGTGGCGAGAGCAGCGCCACCTGTCTAGACGGGTAATCGGGACGATCATCACCTGTGTAGTCGTTCTGGCAATGTTGCTGCTGGGGATCAGTATTCAGCATAACCAAGTGTTATCCTACACGACCTTTGTAAACTCCGCTCCGCAAAAGGTGCTGTTTTACGATACCCACCACCGCCACGTTAAAACGATTTACTTAATTGGCGACCGGCGAAAGAAAGTGGCCGATGGGATCCGGGGGACACTTGTGGTGGCCAAGCAGATTTACCCTAGCGGTAAGTTGAGGTCAGTTCGTTATACTGATAGTCGCCAGCGCGGCACGCTTAAGATTAATTCGGCACCGGCAATGACGTTTTACTACCCAAGCCGCACCGCCAAGCTGAAATCCAATGGCCGCTGCAAGATTGCCGGACATCCAGAAGTTAAGTACTTCAGCTGGCAGGGGACTAGCGGCAGTATGACTAAATAATTTTCAGTGGCGACTCGAGGGACTTCAGCCGGGCAAAGAGGAGCCTCGTCCGGAGCCGGGAGAACGGGTAATCCTGTTTGTCACCCTTAAAACGGAGGGTGTGATGCTTGAGGTTCACGGAAACAACCTTAAGTGGGTTAATCAGGTAATGACGGTGAGCCCGAAAGAGGACGGTAAACTCGCTTTCGAGCTCGTTTAACGTGGCGTTAATGGTAAGTACCTGATTGTCCGTAGTATGGAGTAGCGACTGGTGTGAGTTGGTGGGGCTGGGCTCGAAGTAGTAGATGGTGTTCAGGTCCTCTTTCAAGTATCCCGCGTTGGTCTTCAGTGTCAGCCATTGAACGGGGCGTTGGTGTTGGAGCTTCTTGGTGATAAACACAAAGTCGTCCTTGAGCTTGGCCGCAATGTTGTCCTGGTCCTTGGCAATGAAGTCTAGCGCCTCGCTCTTGAACTTGTAAGTAGTGGCGAGGAATTCATCGTGGACGGTGACGAAGATAATTGTGGCAAAGGCATCGTGTTGCCGAATCTGCTGGCTAACCTGCAGGCCGGCTTTTTTGTTGCCGGCGATCTCGATGTCGAGGAGGAAAACATTATTAACGTTTGGCTTCGGGAGCTGGGCCGTCAATGAATTGGCATCGGTGAAGGAGAGAATATTCATCTCGGGGACCTTCAGTTCTGCCTGAATCTTGCGGAGCGTTTGCTCGAGATAACGTTGTTCGATCCATTTATCTTCCAGAATAAAAACGTTCATTATTAATCTCCCCTTAAATCTGTTCATTAATCATGATAATGGCATTTTCACTGAATCACCATCGTTTCAGTAATTATGTACCTTTGACTGAAGAAAACGTCACTTTACTGAAAAGGCGGCGGTCACGAGCCGCGTCCGGCTGGGTAGGCAAACTATGCTATAATTAGCAGGCTGATATTAACATGGAGGATTTTGGAATGAGTTCATTAAAACAAGCGAGTAAGACCTACTTAACGATTGGGTCATTGATATTTGGAATGATCTTTGGGGCGGGAAACCTGGTCTTCCCGGTTCACTTGGGACAGCTGGCTGGTGCTAACTGGCTGCCCGCCGCGGTGGGCTTCATTGTCTCTGGGGTATTCCTGCCCCTCTTTGCCCTGCTGGCCATCAGTATTACCCGGTCCCGGGGACTCTTTGAGCTGGCTCTGCCGGTGGGTCCGTGGTTTGCCCTGATTTTTCTGGTATTGGTCCACGCCACGATCGGGCCGCTTTGTGCAACGCCGCGTTCGGCCACAGTGCCGTATGCGATTGGGGTGGCCCCCTACCTCAGCGCGGCCATGCAGCCGTGGGGCTTGGCAATCTACACCGGGCTGTTCTTCCTGCTGGTGTACTTCTTCGCTACCCGGGAGGGCAAGATCACGGAGATCATCGGGAAGGTCCTCAACCCGATCTTTCTAGTGATGCTTTTTGTCATCTTCCTCATGGCTTTTATCCGGCCGATGGGGAGTATGTATGCGCCTAAGCCGACGAGCGAGTACTTGCAGCATGCCTTTTCTAGCGGCTTCTTGCAGGGATATAACACGATGGATGCCCTGGCGATGCTGATCTTTGGGGTGGCCATCATTGCGGCCGTCCAGCAGATGGGTTTTGAGCGGGGACAGCAGACCTCCCTGGCAACGGTTAAGGGGGGCACAATCGGCATTGCCGGTGTCGGAGTCATGTACTTGGGGCTAATCTACCTCGGAACGACCAGCCGTAACCACTTTTCCATTGCGGCTAACGGTGGGACAACCCTTAACCAGGTGGCCCACTACTACATGGGCAACTTTGGAAATGCCCTGCTGCTGACCCTGGCCACGATTACCTGCATGACGACCGCAATGGGACTGGTGATTTCATTTTCCCAAGACTTCCACGACCGTTTCCCACAGATCTCCTACAAGACTTTCCTGCGTCTGAACTGCCTTCTGTCGTTTGCCATCGCCAACCTGGGGCTGGATAAGATTGTAACCTGGTCTACTCCGGTCCTGATGCTCCTGTACCCGCTGGCGATCGTTCTCATCCTTTTGGGGATGCTTTCACCGCTGTTTGATAACGCGCCGGTGGTTTATCGCTGGGGGCTGCTGTTTACCTTCGTCCCAGCCGTCCTGGACATGGTCAACGCCTTCCCGCCGGTGCTCCGTAACTTGGCGGGCAGTCAGGCGCTGATTAGATTTGCCAGCCACCTCCCCCTGTACCAGTTGGGGCTCGGCTGGGTATTGTTTGCCATCGTTGGGATTGCTTGCGGCCTGCTGGCTTGGCGGCTGGATGCATCGCGTAGGCAACGGTAGTGTATTATAATGTAGGTATCATAAATGTGGCGAGGAGGTGACCATTTTGGCTAGACAGTATTTGAGCATTGATGTCGGCGGGACTGCGGTGAAGAGTGCCCGGATCGACCATTCAGGCAACATCATTGTCAAGCGGCGGGTTGCAACGCCCCGTGACCAGCAAAGCTTTCTTCACCTGCTGACCAGTATTGTAAATCGTCAGCCAGGGGTCGCCGCCATCTGTGTGAGCGTGCCAGGCATCGTCAACCCGGCTACCGGAGCAGTTAAGTTTACCGGGGCCCTGGCCTTCATGGGCAGCTTCCCGCTCGCGGCCTACCTGCGTCAATACGCTGGTTTGCCGGTCTACGTTGGCAACGACGCCAACTGCGCAACCCTGGCGGAACTCTGGCTGGGTAACCTGACCGATGTTGAAAACGGGGCCGTGATCACCCTGGGGACCTCGGTCGGCGGGGGCCTCGTCATCAACGGTCAGCTGGTCCATGGGCCCCACTTCCGGGCAGGGGAACTCAGCGCCATCATCAATAACTATGACCATACCGACCCGCACCAGGCGACGGTAGGGGCCAGTACTTCGGCCGTTAAGATGATCATGGCAGTCGCCAAAGCCTGCCAGTTGCCGGACCCCACGGACGGTCGGCGGGCGTTTGAGAAGATCAATAAACGCGAGGAGCCGGCCTGGCCCATCTTTACTGCCTTCTGTCGGCGGGTCGCGGTCCTGCTGATCAGCGTGCAGGCGGTGGTTGACCTGGACCGGATCGTGATCGGCGGGGGGATTAGCGCTCAGCCGATCCTGATCAGTGAGATTTGCCACCAGTTTCGGCTGCTTCAGGAGGGGGATCGGCGGCTCATGGATGACATTGAAATGCCGACGATCATGGCGGCCCGCTTTGGGAACGGGGCCAACCTGCTGGGCGCCTTGTATGGCTTGCTATTGAAAATTGAGGAGGATGAATAGGATGCGGGCAGTGGCAACAGACATTGACGGGACCTTTTTGACCAGCCAGCGCGACTACGACCGGCGGCTGTTTGCTAAGGTGTATGCAAGGCTGGTGGAAAAGAACATTAGATTCATCGTAGCCAGTGGTGACCAGTACTACTTCTTGCGCAGCCTTTTCCCAAAAATTGCTGACCAACTAGCCTTTGTAGCGGAAAACGGTGTGCTGACGATTGACCGGGATGCAGAGGTCCACTGCGGCCAGTTGGCGGTAGCGGATGTCCGGGCCGGTGATTGACTATCTGGAACAGCTGCCGGAGGTTAACTTTGTTGTCTGCGGCCGCCGCAGCGCCTACGTTCTGACCAGTGCACCGGCCGACTTTCGGGTGGGTGCGCGGCGGTTCTATACCCGACTCAGGGAGGTTGCCGACTTCTCGGCAATTTACGATGACGTGATCTTCAAGTTCGCCCTGGTGGTCCCGCCAGCCCAACAGGAGCAGATTTCCCGGGAAATTGCCACCCGCTTTGCCGGAACCATCCGGGCAACCTCCAGCGGTAACGGGGCGATTGACCTGATCATTCCCGGAATGGACAAGTCCCACGGCCTCAAATTGCTGCTGGCGCGATGGGGGCTCGGTCCGGATGACCTGGTGGTGTTTGGGGACGGCGAGAACGACCTCGAGATGTTTGCCTTGGCGAAGACCAGCTACGCGATGGGAAACGCGCCGCAAAACGTTCAGCAAGCGGCGACGCACGTCATCGGGACCAACGATGAGCAGGCAGTACTGCACACGCTGGAGAAATTGGAGGGAGTAAAATGAAAGTTCAATTCAAACATAACTTTTACCGCGGCATTGGTTTCTACGTTAATCTTGTTCTGGTTGGCATCTGTGTGTACAGCTTTACGGGCGATACGTCAGTCGGGGAGTACATCATCGACAGCATTTTCCTGCTGGCATTTATCATGGGCCTGTTGTTTGAGATTTTTAGTGTGCAACGTAAGTAGGAATATATGAGTAAAAAATAACCTAAGGCGATCATTCGGTTGCCTTAGGTTATTTCTATTTTAAGATCATTTTTTCATGTAAGGGAAATGGGCCATCTCGGGTAGGCGGTCCCAGCGTACTGGGTAACCGGCGCCGTGAGCACAGAAGACCGAGTCGGGGGTGTTTTCCAGGTCCGCAACTGGATCGTAGTGCCGGTCCATAATGATCTCTTCCGCGTTGTGACATGGCTGGTAGCCGGCGACAACACACTCAAGCTGCCCCTGGCCGTGGGTGTAGTTCCGCACCGCTTGGGCATAATCACGCATCGTCGCCACCGGAGCCTTGCCGGTGATAGTGGTGGCCACTCCGTTATCTGTCCCGAGCTGGAAAGTGCCGGCCATCCGTTGAATGTCATTGATGGCCCGGCCGACCTCGGTCTGGGGGACCGTTAGGCGGAATTGATACCAGGGTTCCAGTAACTGGCACTTATCCTGGGCCCGGAGCTCCATCAACCCCTGTCGTACTGCCCGCCAGGTAGCCTCCCGGAAGTCGCCGCCGACCGAGTGGACGATGCTGCCCCGGCCACCGACCAGGGTAATCTTGACGTCGGTCAGCGGGGCGCCGATCAGGACCCCACGGTGCTCTTTGGCACCCAGACTGGTCATGATCTGCTGCTGCCAATTATGGCTGAGGACATCGGTACGGCACTGATCGGCGAAGGTCAGCCCGCTTCCCGGTTGGCCAGGTTCCAGCAGGAGGTGAACCTCGGCGTAGTGACGAAGGGGTTCAAAGTGGCCGACTCCCTCGACTGATCCAGTGATCGTCTCCTGATAAAGGATGCTTCCCTGATCGAAGCCCAGGTGAAGCTGGAAGCGTTCGGCCAGGAGTTGTTGGAGAACTTCGAGCTGGACCTCGCCCATCAGGCGAACGTGAATCTCCTGGAGGTGCTCCGACCAAGTGACGACCAGTTGGGGATCTTCATCCGCCAGCTGCCGCAGCGCCGTCAAGCAGGCATGAAGATCATTTCCCTGGGGATCGACGGCGTAGCTTAGGACCGGCTGAAAAGTGGCTTGCGGCAGGTCTTCTTCGTTCCCCAGGCCCTGCCCGGGGAAGGTCGTCTCGAGCCCTGTGACTGCACAGACATCTCCAGCAGGAACGGTCTGTTTAATATCAAACTTGGCCCCGTTGTAGTCACGGAGCTGGTTGGCCTTTTGCTCGCCGACCAGTGTGGCCTTCGCCTGGAGTTGGCCGCCGGTAACCCGCAGCCATGTCAATCGGTCATTTTTATCGTGGGAGATCTTGAAAATGCGGGCCCCGAACTTCTGATGGGGAGTAAACGGCATGGTCCACTTGGCAAGACCAGCCAATAAGTCATCGACCCCGGTCAGCTTGAGAGCCGCCCCGGCATAACATGGGAAGACCTTTCGTTCACGGATCAGCCGTTGGATCGTTGCGGACTGGAGCTGGTCAATTTCCAGGTACTCGGTCAACGCAGCGTCATCCTGGCTGGCGATGGCCTCGATGGTGTCAGTGTTGAGCGGATCAAAGAACTGCAGGCAGCCTGGTGAACAAGATTTCTGCAGTTCTTTGAGAACGGCAGAAACGTCGGCCCCAACACTGTCCGTCTTATTGATAAAGATGAAGGTGGGAACCTGATAGTGGCGAAGAAGTCGCCAGAGCGTCAGCGTGGTCCCCTCAAGCCCGTTTGTCGCGTCCACCACCAGGATGGCATAATCGAGGACTTGCAAGACCTGTTCTGTCTGGGCCACAAAGTCGATGTGGCCGGGAGTATCCAGCAGGGTGATTCCCAGGTTGCCGTATTTAAACTGGGCCTCGTGAGAGAAGATGGTAATTCCCCGTTTCTTTTCCAGCTGGTCAGGGTCAAGGAAGGCATCGCCATTGTCGACCCGGCCGAGCTTCCGGCGGGCTCCTGTCCGGTAGAGCAAGGCCTCCGAAAGGGTCGTCTTGCCGGCATCCACATGGGCTACAATCCCCATCACGATCTTCTTCACCAAATAATCCCCCTTACTTTTCGATCTGGACAACAAGGACGTCACAATGGGCGGTCCGGTTGACATAGTTAGTAACTGATCCGACCACGAATCGTTCGAAGCCGGAAAGCCCGGTGGTCCCAATGACGATCAGGTCGTTGTGGTGGTCTTTAGGGAATTCGCGAGCAATAACCCGCTTGGGGTTCCCAAACCGAATGTGGATGTTGACGTCCTTAACGCCGGCCTTTTCTGCCCGGGCCTTGAGATCGTCCAACCGTTCTCTAGTAGTCCGAACAGCGTCGTAGGTGTTCTTTTCACTTAAAACGGCGTTGCTGTAGCCGTCGGTAATTTGGTCAACTTGGGTGACGTTTAAAATGTCGAGGCTGGCATCATTCCGGATGGCGCTGTCGATTGCGGCGTCGAGGACTTGACTGGTGGCCTTGGAACCATCAACTGCAACTAGGATCTTGTGGTATTGGAAATCGTCTGTCATCTTCAAAACTCCTTACAATTTACTTATTTATCCCTATTATAAGGGGTTTAGCCTGGTCATAACATAAATATTCACGCTTTTAAGGGATATTTATTGAAAACGTTTACTAAGAGGACTACACTACAAATGTAGTTTGATTGTCAATTTAGAAACATGCTTTTGAAGAAGAGGGGCAAAAATATGCGTTATGTTTCAATGACATCCCACAACATCGGGATGAACCTAGCAACGGAACAGTATTTGATGAATGATAAGGATTTCGGCAATGAGCCGCTGGTCTTGTTCTACTACGAAGAACCATGCATCATCGTTGGCCGGAATCAGAATACTGCCGAGGAAATCAACCAGGATTACGTTAAGGAACACAACATCCGGGTTACCCGGCGGCTGTCTGGTGGTGGTGCGGTCTACCAGGACCTGGGGAACCTCTGCTTCAGCTTCGTGGTGCCAAGCGACAGCGAAGAATTTGGTGACTTCAAGTCCTTTACGCAGCCGATCGTTGATGTCTTGCACAAGATGGGGGCTACGGGTGCCGAAGTCAGTGGCCGGAACGACATCCTGGTTGACGGCAAGAAGTTCTCCGGCAATGCTATGTACTCCCGGAATGGCAAGACCTTCTCACACGGTACCTTAATGCTGGATGTTGACCTGAGCGTGGTTGCCGATGCCCTGCACGTTGCCAAGGACAAGATCGCATCTAAGGGGATCAAGTCAGTTCGCAGTCGGGTTACTAATCTGCGGCCATACCTGAGCGATGAATATAAGGATATCGATGTTCCAACCTTCCGCGATGACCTCATCAAGGGCCTCTTCCATGTTGACAGTCTTGACGAAATCAAGGATAAGCAGTATGTCGTAACCCCAGAAGATCAAAAGGAAATCGACAAGATCTATGAACAGTACTACAACAACTGGGACTGGGTCTACGGCAAGAACCCCGAATTTACGACTAAGCGGCGCAAGCACTTTGATATGGGAACCATCGATGCCCGGCTGGATGTCAAGGATGGTGTGATCAAGAACATCAAGTTCTTCGGTGACTTCTTCGGCCCACAGGACGTCACGAAACTGGCTGACCAGCTCAAGGGCGTTAAGTATGACCATGATGCCATCAAGCAGGCCTTAGACGATGCTGGTACTCAGCAGTACATTACCGGGATCCCAACTGACGAGATTGCGGACCTCCTGGCATAATTGAGCTTCACATGAATATTTAGTAAAATAGGATCAAGACACCAAATGTGGCCATCCTATTTTTTATTTGGCCAATAGAAAGCGAGTAATTATATGAAAAATTCTGAAAAGGTCATTACTGTAACGTCGTTTACGGCAATTGTTGCCTTGGTACTCGACGCCATCATGTTTGCCCAGCATGGTCTTTCCCTGCTGTCCATTAGCGTGTGGCCGCGGCTGGCACTGTTCATCATCTTGGCGGCGATCGTCGACGGCTTGGCCATGGTCAAGATGCGTTTCTGCGGGTACGCCACGATCCTGGTGAACCTTTACTTTGCGATTGCCTGTCTGGCAGCTTTCCAGATGGTCACACCGCGGACGAGTGCTTATGGCCTGCTGGTAGAGGCCCTGAGCATTATTGGGATCCTGCTGGGCGCAGCGGGAATCTACTATGGGGTCAAGCAACGTTCCGACTACACCAAGGCACGGATTGAGAAGCTGATGAAGAAGGCGAAGGAAAAATGAAGTTAACGGTTGATGACTACCTTAAAATGGTGACGACTGACAAGGTCCAAGTCAAAGATGATGACAAGACGGCTACCCAGGCCCAGCAAAAGAAGACCTTGACGGCAGCAGTTGAGTTTATGCAAGAGCAGCTCAACCGCGGTTACCTTGGCCAGTATCGGGCCAATGTGCGGATGAGAAAGGGCGATCCGGTCAGCTTCCGATTGGAGTGCAACCTAATCAACATTCCAATGGACGAGGCCGAGCGCCTGGATCCCAAGTTGCTGGATAAGGAGCCGGCCTATCCGGTGAATCTCTACATGATCGTGGAAAGTGATGACGTTAATAAGACGGGGCTCCGGATCGACGAGCTGGCCAATGAAACCGATCAAGCACAACCAGCTGGCTCTTTGGTAGCTAAGATTCAGCCATGGTTGGCTGATCACTTGGCAGCTGTGATGGAAGCACGGGCATAGTGTTTGCTTCCAGTAGTGGGATGTACTATAATACTAATTGCGATGAGTCGAGAGGTCTGGTAGCGACCCAAATTGCTGCCATTACTTTTTCGATATGTGGGGCACGTTAACCCACCGGATTGTGGGGTGCCCGGTTGATGACGAAGTGGACATCGTCACTAGCCTGAGATAGGATCAATACACAAAGAAAGGCGCGACACCGTGATGGTGCCGCGCCTTTTTGATTTCCTGGGAAATGTTTTCCAACTTATTTCTAATAACGCATGCCGGTGTACTTCTTACTGAGGACGATGATTAGGATCGTTGCCAGGATCCCGTAGACGGCACCCACGTAACCGAGGTGGTTCAGCGAGGTGAATTGGACCGCGGTTGAGGCAGTGAAGGAACCGAGGGAGATTCCGATGTTGGCGAAGATGGAGTTCAATGATGAAGCCAAGTCAAGGGACTGGGGATAGTCCTTTTCGGCAATGTCTAAAAACATCAACTGGGTAGATGCACCATAGCAGGAGAAGGCCACGCAGAGAAGGGCCACGACGATGATTGCCAGCCACTTAAAGCTCAAGAGGGGCCCAAATGCAATGTAGAGGATGGTCATGGCAATGTAGATGCTGCCAAGCCGATGGACCCCGCCCCGGTCGGCGAGGTAGCCGCCAAACTTATTACCGATGATGAAGAAGATCCCCATCCCGAACAGCAGCCAGTTTAGCCAGGTATTATCAAAGCCCATTTCATTGGTGATCAGTGGCCGGATATACGTGTAGATGGTGTAGTCTGCTGCGCACACCGTTACGATGAAAGTAACCCCGAGCAGGACCCGGCTATCCTTCAATAGGCTAAACTGTTTGCCGAGACTGCTTTGGACTTGCGGCGTATCCCGTGGCACGAGCCAGATCAATCCGGCAAAGACTAGGATCGTCAGTCCGGAGATCATCCAGAAGCTATCGTGCCAGGAGAAGGTAGTACTGATCACTGTCCCGATTGGGATTCCCACGACCGAGGCAATACTGAAGCCGGCAAAGACCCATGAGACCAGACTGGCCCGTTTTTCCCGTGGCGCGACGAAACTGGCCATGACGAGGACCATGGAGATGATTGCCCCGGCCACCGTCGCAGTCAAAATCCGGGAAAAGAGGAGGGAGTAGTAGTTGCTTGCCATGGCGGACCAGGTATTGCCGATGAAAAATACCACCATTAGGAATAAGAGGACCCGGTGTCTTCTCCAGCGGTTGGCCGCCGAGGTAATGATCGGGGTGAAGATGGCGTAGATCAGCGCGAAGACCGTTACTAAGAGGCCCAGCCGGGAAAGCGAGTCATGATACTCGTGAGCGATATCGGGGAGGACCCCGACGATCATGTACTCGTTGCAACCGAGCATGAAGGCCACGAAGACAAAGAGAATTGCTTGCAGACGATATTTCATAATTGCTACCGATCGACAGGCAGGAAGGCCGTCGAATTTTCCTTTCTAAAAGATTTCAAGCTCACAATAGTGTAACCGAGATAGACCAATAATGCCAGTCTAAAAAGGGCCGGATCACAAAATAGTTTAGATCCCGGCCTTTTTATGATTCTATTCATACAGAAAAAACTAAACCAATTTATTTGACCAAGTAGATCTGCTCATCGATCAGGTCAAATGAATGGAGCTGTTGGTTGACCTTCTGCAGGTCCGCATCCTGGCTGAGCTGGGCCGCTTGCCAGAACTTCTTGGAGTTGGTGGCTCCGTCCTTTTCACCGATAACCAGGAACTTGATGTCCGGGTAGTCCTGCCGTAAGAGTTGGAGGACCTCCCAGTCGCTTTCGCCCTTATCCGGTGCCCAGGACATGATGACATAGTCCACCTGTTCCCCGTACTTTTTGATCGCACTGATGGCGTCGAGCTTTTCGATCGTGGTGACGGGGTGTTTGCCGGTCTCATTTTCCTGGACCCAGGCCTGACTGTCAGTAGTGTAGATCTGCTGGTTGGCGTTATTATTGCGCAGACCCTTGGAAATGTAGCCGTTGCCCGCCATGATCTCGAGGACCGGGGCCCCATTCAGGTAGTCAGAAAGGGCCTTGGCAAATGGGGCGTTGACGTAGGACCACATTCCGTAGGTATCCTCGAGGTAGTCCCGGAAGTTCCGCAGGGCCCGATCCAGCTTCGGGAGGGCCTCACTGTACTTGTTCCAGAGCCGGTCACCACGGGGGTCGCCTTTCGGATACTGCTCGTTGACCTGTTTGAAGATGGTGTCTTGGATATCGTCCGGCAACAGCAGGGTCGGCAGTGGCTGCGGCAGGAGACCGTTCTTTAACAGCCGGTCGCTTTCTAGGGCGTTGTTAACCAGGTACTTGATTTCTGGAAAGTCGTCGAAGAGGTCGCGGTCATGCATCAGTTCACTGATATAAGGATCCTGGTGGACGGCTTGCTGGGCCTTCTTGACGCGTTTCTTAAGTTTCTTGAGCTTCTTTGGATTCATACAAATTCCTCACTTTAACTTCAAATCGAGTTGCTCCTGCTTGCCGTAGAACTTATCGGTGTCGTGCCGGTTGGTTCGTCCCTTGAGGTAGCCGTCGATCAATTGGAAAATCTCGTAACGGTCGTCGCTGGATAACACTGTGTTGTTAAACAGGAGATCCTTGTTGGAAAAGAAAAGTTTGGCGAGGTCAAAATCGTTGCGGTCGGTTTTCCCCGTCAAGTAGTCGAGACTCACGTTGAAAAATTCGGCTAATTTGCGGGCCTCAATGTAGGACGGGGTCCGGATACCCCGTTCCCAATTCCCAATCTGAGAGGCAGTGTTGGGCTTTTCGCCCGGCCCTAAGTGTTCGTTGAGGTGGTTAGCCAATTCCTTTAGTGTAATTTTCTGGCCCTTACGTAAAGCGCGCAGTCTTTCTGGAAACATGTGCTCACTTCCTTACTGTATCATTATTATTTTACCATTGACGGCGCCAATTGACAGGAAAACGGTATACAAAGTAACAGAAAGTGTGCTAAACTATTCGCATTATTTCAAAAAATACAACATGGGGTTAATCAAATTGAGTACAGTTGTTAAGAAAAAACGTCACCGTTTACGAAACTGGCTGATTGGGATCGTCAGCGTCATCATCGTCGCTATGCTGGCGGCGGGAAGCTACTTCTTCACGGTGGCGATGGTCCCGAGCCATAAGAGTTTCATTCACCAATCTACGTCACGAATCAGCCGCAGTGACCCGCTCTACCGCCAGAAGACCTGGTTCGCCGATGCCAAGAAGCAGCACTGGACCATGGAGTCGGCCAGTCGTCACTACCGGCTGGATGCTGACTACCTCCCGGCGGCGCACCCGACCGATAAGAGTGTGATTATCCTGCATGGCTTTATGGGTCGTAAGGAAGACATGGGGGCTTACGCGGCAATGTACCACCAGCTTGGCTATAACGTCCTGCTCCCAGATGCCCGCGCGCATGGTCACAGCCAGGGAAAGTACATCGGTTACGGATGGCCCGAACGCTATGATGTTCGCAAATGGGCGAAGAAACTGATTGAAAAAAACGGGACTGACAGCCAGATCGTGATCGCCGGAACGAGTATGGGTGGCGCTACCACCATGATGACCAGCGGGATCAAGCTGCCCAGTCAGGTAAAGGCCTTTGTGGAGGACTGCGGTTACACCAGTCTGAATGATGAGCTGAACTATGAAGCCGGGAACTTGTACCACATCCCGACCATTTTGCGTTGCCCGTTGATTGCCATCCTCAGCGGGATCAACCGGGTTCAGAATGGCTTCTTCACGGGGGAGGCCAGTTCGGTAAAAATGCTGCATAATAATACCAGGCCGATGCTGTTCATTCACGGTGGCAACGATACCTTTGTTCCGACTAAGATGGTTTACCAAAACTACGCCGCCAGTCGTGGGCCGAAGAAACTCTGGGTTGTTCCGGGGGCCAAGCACGCCGCTTCGTTTGACCACGACCCCAAGGCCTACCAGCAGCATGTCCAGGCCTTTTTGCAACAATACGTAAAGTAAGGAGAAAATTAATATGATAATGCTGATTTTATCTTTAATCGTAGCCGTCGAGCACCTGGGGATTATGCTCCTAGAGATGTTTGGCACGCCTCAGCAACAGGCCCAAGCGTTTGACATGCCATTAGAGTATGTCAAGCAAGCACCGGCCCGCGTGGCGCTGGCTAATCAGGGGATCTATAACGGGATGCTGGGTGTTCTGCTGATTCTCAGCTTCTTGCTCTTTCACGGCGCCGTCTTGGTTATAGTTTTGCGTCTGTTACTAGGCTTCATCGTGGTTGTGGCCTTGTACGGGGGAATGACGGCGACCCGGAAGATCTGGCTGGTGCAACTGTTGCCGGCCGCCCTTGCCTTGCTGGTTACTTTTTTATAGAACAGATAAAAAATACCGAGCCCACAATGGGTTCGGCATTTTTTTAATCTAGGGACTGGGAGTAGACTAATTCATCAGTTGAAATCTGTTCGTTCAAGGCGTTTGCCAGCTCCTGCGAGAGTTTCCCAGCGGCCAAGCGTTCCTGGACAAAGCTGTGTTCCCACTGGAAGGCCTCAATCGAGAGGTTGGTGATCATGTCCGAATCAAGATCCTGTCCACGGCTGAAGAGTTGCTTCTGCTGGAAGAAGACCCGGCGGACCATCGCGACCTCGTTGGCATTGGTGGTGTTCTCCACCGAATGAAGGTACTCATCCACATTGTTGTTGACGATTGTGAGCACCTTCAAAATAGCCTGACGTTGCTGCTTGATGGCCTGCACTGTCTGTTTGTGACTGGCGGCGGGCATAATGTCCGGGTGGTACGAACGGAGGTGGCGCTTCCGGAAGAAATGCCACTTGAGGCGATGCCAGAAAAGGCTCGTGAATTCGGTCAGCTGATGCTGCGGTGAGCGGAAGATTGACCGATTGACAAAGTGAGCATACATGGCGGCCTCCCGATCGCTGATGGCCCCGTCCGCATTTAGCTGGTCCAGGGTCTGCATTTCGACCTTATGAGCCCGGCTCATCAGCTGGGTAAAGCGTTGCTTATTGAACTGGTGGTACTGGTTCATCTGGGTGCTGAGCTGGTCGATGACAATTGCCCTTTCCCGTGAGTCCTCCGTCTGGGTCCGCAACTGGTTGATGGCGTATTGGACCGTGGCGATGAGCTGACGGTGAAATTCTTCTGGCGTGTAGCTTTGCGACTTAGCTGGCAACATGAGCGGGAAGACAATCGCCCCGACCAGCAGGCTGATGAGGATGACGATCGCTGCAATCAGGATCATGGAGTTCCGAAAGGCGAAGGCGTGGTGGTTGATCATTACCGGCAGTGAAAAGGCCAGTGACAGGGTGATTGTCCCGTGGATTCCCCCGATGGCCATCAGGATGCTGTCACGGTTGAGCTGGTCGTTGGCTGAGCCGATCCGGACCAGTCGGAAGCGGACCCAGCAGTACCGCAGCAGGGTCATGATCAGGTAGAGAACCAGCGAGATCACGAAGAGGCGTCCTAAGTTGGGAAGGCTGGTGCTCCTGAGAACCTGAGGGAGCAGGACTCCGAGGAGGACAAAGACCAGCCCATTGAGCGCGTCGCTGATGATTGTCCAAGTGGTGGTGGTGGCCATCTGGACCTTGGTCGAGGTCAGGCGCAGACGGTTATAGAGAATACTATGTACTACACCGGCGGCCACCACGGCGAGGATGCCGGAGAAGTGGAGTTCCTCGGCCAGCCAGTAAACGACAATTGGGGTCATAACGTTGATAGGGATGACGATCGAGCCGATGTCGACGTGGGATCGCATCAATTGGGTCCGCAGTTTAATCAAGAGAAGGCCCATGATTGCTCCGAAGATGATCCCCCCGAAGAAGACGTAGACAAAGATCCACAGACCGTGGCCGACTGAAAAGTCCCCCGAGCGGTAGGAAGCTAGGGCAAGGTCGAGGAGGACGATTCCGGAGGCGTCGTTGAAGAGCGACTCGTATTCGAGAGCTCCGTTGACGTTTTCGGGAACCGACATCCCCGTGGTGATCGACTTAACCGCCACCGCATCAGTCGGAGTGATGATGGCAGCGAGCATGAAGGCTAGGGCAAACGAGAAGGTCTGCGGCATTGCCAGATGAAGGATGGTTCCGGCAATGATGACGGTTACCAAGGACAATACCACTGCAATCGAGAGGATTGATCGGAAGTTGCGCGAAAGGTAGGTAAACGACTGGTTTTGCCCGTCGTTGAACATTAAGGGCGCGATGATCACCATCATGAAGATTTCTGGATGCATCGTGAAATCAGTCGCCGTGGTCGGCAGACTGGCGAGCAACACCCCAGCGATGATCTGGTAGATCGAGAGTGGGATCTTAGGGTAGATCAGGTGAATAACGTTGGCCACGACGACCGTGGTCAACAGCAAAATGATTCCCAATAGTAAAGCCAATGAAAAAACACCACCTTAAAGATTAATAATATTATAAACAGACTGCGTCATTTTAACATTGGGGGCGCGAATTTGACAACATACTGAAAAAACGAGGCTGGCGAAAATTTTCGCCAACTTCGTTCTATTCACGTCCCAGCAGCATCTTGACTGCCATTGCGATGTTGTAGATGAACAGCAATAGGGCAATCAGCAGGGCAAAGGTTAACAAAACTCCAAACAGGGCCCCGGCATGGAAGGTCGCCTGATACAGGGATGCAATACTCATTGTAAGGATCGCAAAGATGATGTAGAGCAAGGGGAAAATTTGTGACCAGAAAGCCTTGCGGGCGTTTTTAGTGATACTTGGGTCGTCGCTTGCCCGGGCGATAATCCAAACGATGAGTGGAAAAATCACCGGAAGAAACAAGATGCTAAGGTAGGAAAGGGCATTGACGATCCGGCTGGTGGTACTGCTTTGCATATTAAACATCCTTTTTTACGTTTATTATGCCTGATCAGTCAGGGGAGTGCAATGATAAGGCACTGGAGGACAACGACTAGGCCGATAAAAGTCGTCCAGTCCCGACGCGTTAAGGGAATCCGGTGCGCACTAGTCCGGGCCTGTCCCTCCACGAAACCGTGACTCTCCATGGCTTGGGCCATCTGATCTGCCCATTGGCTGGCAGCCAGGATAGCCTTGAAGTAGAGCCGCGGCGACCACCAGTGCAGGGTGATTCCCCGCATCTGGCCCGCAATTCGGATGAGGCGGACCTCCTGGTAAATGCGGGGGAAGAGGTTAAGGGCGGCTAGGACCCCGTATGCAAATTTACTCGGGAGATGGCAGTTCTGCTCAAGGGACCGCACCAGTTGCAGGGCGCTGGTGGTGCAGCTAACCGCCGACCCGGTCAAGACGTAGACGTAGAGCCGACTCACCAGGACCCAGGCAAAGTAGACGTTGCGGCTGGGACTGAAGAATGCGATGGTGACGAAGATCGCGACCGCCGGAATCAGGGTAACGGCAATCATCCAGGTTAGCCGGCGCCAGCTCACCCGACGGTAGATCAAGTAGGCCAGAGCCAGGATGATAATCACCACGTTGCTGAAAAGGTGATTGGTAAAGGTAACCTCCAGGGCGATGATAAGTACCAGAAATAATTTTAAGCTTGGATTCATTCTTGCACCCCCTGATAGAAAAGCTTTCCAGCATCTAGGTGAAGGTGGTAGTCCACCAGTTGGTCAAGCCCCGTCAGCTGGTGGCTAATGATTACGATGGTTTGGGGCAGGGCGTGTTGGCAACGCTTGATTAGGTCAAAGACGGTGGCCAGCGAGTCCCGATCAAGGCCGGCGAAGGGTTCGTCGAGCAGGAGTACGGGGTGGCCAATCATTAGCATGACCAACAACTGCAGCTTCTTGCGCTGGCCGCCGCTGAGCGAGTACACCACCCGGTCCTCCATCCCTGCTAGACCAAAGTCATTTAAGATCGTCTTCAACCGATTGTTAGTGAATACGGGCTGGCGCTGATAACGGGCACTAAGGGCCAATTCTTCGCCGACAGTAACGTTGAGGAACTGTTCGTTGGCCTGCTGGAAGGCCAAGCCGACTTGGTAGTGATATTTCCCGGGTGATAATTTCTGAATATCGTCTTTTAGGTAATCAATCTCGCCCTGGTAGGGGATCAGTCGGGTGAGCGCCTTGAAGAAAGTCGATTTTCCCGTTCCGTTTGCCCCGGTCAATAGGGTGATCTTATTTTTAATGATTGCCAGGTCGGGGATGGTGAGCAGCTCCCGATTGCCGCGGCTGATCTTGACGTCGTTGAGCCGGATGATCGCTGGCGCCGTTGTTGCTGGAACGGAAACCTGGAGTGGCGTACTAGCAGTGGCATCCGCTCGTTTAATGACGGCCGTTCCTTGGGCAGGGGTGAGGGCCGTCAGTTTTCCCGCGACGAAATGGAAGACGTGGGGGCTGAGTGTGGCATAGCCGTGACAATCGTGGTCGGTCACGATAAGTGTGCGGCCTGGTTGGGCGGCCCGCCACCGGACCAGCTGTTGGATTAAAAAATGCCGGTTGTGCTCGTCAATGGCGGCAAATGGTTCGTCGAGGAGAAGCAAGTCAGGGTGCATCGCCATGACGACTGCCAGGGCGACCTTCTGCTGCTGGCCGCCAGAGAGGGTCGTGATTTTCCGGTCGAGCAGGTCGCCGATTTGGCCAAAGGTGCTGGCTTCCTGGATTCGTGCTGGCATCTGGCCGGGTGCGACCTGGCAGTTTTCAAGGGTGAATTCGAGCTCGTGACGGGGCGTATCCATGGCAAACTGCATTGCTGGATCCTGAAAGAGCATCCCCATTCGTATTGGGTGCTGGTTGACGGTTGCCCGTCTGATCTGCCCGGCAGTCACCTGGCCGCCGTATTTTGGCAGCAAGCCGGCAATCAGCTTAAGCAGGGTGGACTTCCCGCAACCGGATGGCCCGATGATCAGGGCTGCTTCACCCGCTTCAATGCACATGTCGAGGCCATTGATAACGGGGTCCTGGTGTTCAAATTGAAAGCTGAGCCGTTCAATATTGATGGCCTTCATAATGATTTACCTCCGGATAACGTGGGCCCGATCAAGCATGTTAATGATCAGCTTGTTCAGCACCCCGGCAAAGAAGAAGATGGAGATGAAACGAACGATGAACATGACCACCAGCATCTGGCCGGCAAAGTGGCTGTAACCATTTCTGAACCAGTCCCAGGCGAAGGTAATGATGGTCGTCGAGGTCGTTACCATGATGATGGTTAGCCAGTTGTAGATGCGGTAGCCGGTGAGGGTGAAACCCAGCTCGGTCCCAATCCCTTGGACGACCCCGGAGATCAAGTTGGAAGCCCCCCACTGGTCACCAAGGAACATTTCAACTGCGGCGCCGAGAAATTCGCCGAGAAATGAGGACCCCGGAAGACGGAACATGAAGCCGGCAAGCGGCCCGGACATGCACCAGATCCCCATGGTAATGTCATTGGCAACGGGTCCGTAACCTACTGGGGTAAGCAGGAGAGTCAGCCCGTTATAGACGAACGCTGCTGCATAGTAGATTACCCCAAAGATGATTCCGATGAGGGCAAGTAGGATGATATCGCGTAAGTGAAAGCCTTTCTTCATAACTAAAACACTCCTTTGATAAATTAGGGCAAATAAAAAGCCCACAATGAAAGACATCGTGGGATACGGACTTATTTTATCAATGAAATTGTACCGAATCTTCCTCCGCTGGTATTAGCCAGGTCAGGTTCAATGGGTATTATCTCAGCCGAATGGCACCCCAGACATCGTGTTAATTCTACCCCCTTATAATACATAAAATGTGCTTAAAGTTCAAATAGCAGAAAGGGCGTGCAGAAATTTCCCGGAACAGGTACAATGAAAAAAGATTAAAAAAGGGTCGAGGGAAATGTCTGAATTAGCTTCAATTGTCTTGTTGATTGTCATTGGGATTATGGCGGGGATCACCAATGCCGCAGCCGGGCTGGCCTCGCTGGTTTCGTACCCATCGCTTTTAGCAATGGGGCTTTCACCAGTGATGGCCAACGTTACCAGCTGCTTTTCGACCGTGGCCAGCGGTTATAGCTCGGTCGTGGCCTCCGCGCGGGAGCTCCGCAACAACCGTAAACAGGTGTGGATAATGATCCCCGTGGTCCTGGCCGGTGCGTTCATCGGCGCGCTCCTGCTCTTCACCCTGCCCAGCAAGTGGTTCCAGGAGCTAGTACCGATCTGCATTGGCATGGCAGGAATCGTCCTGATCGTGCCTCATCGGCCACGGCAGGCCCGCCCGGAGCTGGTTCAGAACAGCCGGGCGTTTGGTCGGTCCCGCCTGTATCGTTTCATGGCCTGGGTGGGGATCTTTATTGTGGGGATCTATGCTGGCTATTTCAACGCTGGTGCCGGGGTCATGATGCTGACCTTGCTGACGGTGGTCAATCGCCAGCAGTCCTTTGCCGTTAACAACGCCCTGAAGAACGTGGCCATGACGGCGACCAACACGATCTCCGCCATTATTTTTGCCATTGAGGCGGTTATTTACTGGCATTACGTCCTCCCGCTGTTTGTTGGCAACATTATTGGCGGAATCTTGGGCCCGATCATTGTTCGTCGCTTGCCTGGTCGCCTGATGCAGGTCGTCGTCGGCAGCGGGGCTTTGATTTTGTCCGTATCGCTGGTTATTCGCAATATGATGTGAGGGTGAAATAATGCCAAGTCGTACCTTTCAGAACTTGAATGATGAGAAAAAACACCGAATCACTGCGGCACTATTGACCGAGTTTAGTCAGCACAACCTGCCCGATGCCGAGGTGGCGCGGATCATCAAGCGGGCGGAAATCTCGCGGGGGGCCTTTTACAAGTACTTTGTGGACCTCGAAGACGCCTACCAGTACCTGTTTGTAGTCGTGATGGCCAGAGTCCATGCGCCGATTACCGCACAGGCGGGCGATTTGACCGCGGCTGATTATTACCAGATGGTGGCGGGCTTTGTAGACCGGGTTCACCGCAGTCCTTATCGTGATTATATTCGCCGCCATTTTTTGACCAATGAAGGTATGCTTCCCAAGCAGCGGGCCGCGGAGCCGCGCAATGATACCGAATGGGCGGTGATGATCCTTTGCCACGCTGCCATCAATGAGTGCCTTCGGGATCCTGCTGACCAGGCCCGGGTATTGACAAGTCTGCAGAACACTTTGCAAAAATTGCTAGACTGAAAAAAAGCTGCCGACGAACAATTTGCTCGTCGGCAGCTTTTTCAGTTTTGCTATGACTAGTGTTCCTTGAATAGGTTAGTCAAGTGGTCCATGAAGACCTTCAGGTAACGTTCCTTATCAACGTTGATGGCAACCTTAACGTTCGGGTTAGGGTCGTTCAACTTGGAGTTGTCACCGATGATCCGTGCGTAGTATGGACCTTCTTCGTAGACACACTTAACGAAGAGGCTCAACGTGGTAACGAAGGTTGGGTCGATCCCGACACCGACAGCCAGTGGGTCGTGAATGGCACAACCGTTCTTGTCGATGTCCAGGTTGTAGTAGGCATCGATGTAGAAGTCGGTAATGTCGGCGTAGGCCTTACCAGCCTTGGTACCGAGTTCACGCCATTGTTGAGTTTCCTTCTTGGTCAGCAGCGTCCGCAGGGTAACATCCAAGCCAACCATGGTCAGTGGCAGGTCAGAAGTCAGCACTTCGTTAGCAGCCTTTGGATCCTGGTTGATGTTGGCTTCGGCAACCGGGGTAACGTTCCCTTCAACCGTCAAGGCACCACCCATGAAGGTAACGTTGCCGATCAAGTGGGCAATTTCAGGGTCCTTCTTAAGGGCAGCAGCCAGGTTGGTCATTGGGCCAGTTGGGATGATGATCAAGTCCTTGCCGTACTTGTGAGCGGCGTCGATGTAGAAGTCGACCCCGGATTCTTCTTCAACGCTCCGGCTTGGGGCAGGGAGTTCAACTTCCCCGATCCCGTTATTTCCGTGAATGTCCTTGGAAACCTGCATAACATCAAAGTGGTCCGTCGTGCATGAGTGTGGCAGGCCCTTAAATACTGGAATATCGGTGTGACCGAGCAATTCCAGCAGCTTCAGACTGTTTTCGGCACAGACATCGAGCAGGTTGTTACCGTAGGAGCTGACGATCCCAATCAGGTCAACCTCTGGGTCGGCCAGAGCGTAGGCGATTGCTAAAGCGTCGTCAACACCGGTATCCAGATCAAGAATCATTTTTCGTTTAGCCATATTAGTCCCTCCAAGATTAACTAAAATTTACTATCTACATTTCTATAATAAATTAGTTTTTTAGTAAACACAATAGGTAAAGCGTTAAACATGGTAGCGCTTTATTAAAATTTTAATCGGCTAAGAAAATGTTATAATGATTAAACAAAAAAGAAGAAAGCGAGGCCCGTATTAATGACGGAAGAAAGCTATGATGTAACAATTATCGGTGGTGGCCCAGCAGGAATGTTTGCCGCTTTCTATTGTGGACTGCACGAATTGCACGCTCAGCTGATAGAAAGCTTGCCCCAATTAGGGGGACAAGTCGCGGCCCTGTATCCCGAAAAGCAGGTTTGGGATGTGGCCGGTCTTCCTGGCGTCACTGGTCAGGAACTCGTTGACCGCCTGAAGGACCAATTGACGGTGGCGCCGATCGACCAGTTCTTGAACGAAACGGTCGATGACGTAATCAAGGAGGCTGATGGGACCTTTACCATCAAGACCGCCCAGCGAATCTCTCATTCCAAGGCCGTTATCATCGCCTTGGGAAATGGTGCTTTCACTCCACGGCGGCTGGCGCTTGATGGTGCTGAAGAACTTGAGGGGCAACAGTTGCACTACTTCGTCAATCACAAGGCTGATTTTGCCGATCAGCGGGTAGCGGTCTTGGGGGGTGGCGATTCAGCCATTGACATTGCCCTGATGCTGGAACCAGTAGCCCAAGACGTTTACCTGATCCACCGGCGGGACCGGTTCCGGGGATTGGAACACACCGTCAGCAAGTTGAAGCAGTCCACGGTACACTTAGTTACCCCGTACCTGCCAAAGAGCCTTGATAAGACGGGGGATGCGGTCACCATTGGGCTGAAAAAGATGCGCAGTGATGAAGAAGACCAGTTGACCGTTGACCAGCTGGTAGTGAACTATGGCTTTACTGCCAATAACGCGGCTTTAACGAAGTGGTCATTGAACTTGGTCAGCGAACGGCACCTCCTGAAGGTTGACTCCACGATGCAGACTAGCGTTCCCGGGGTCTATGCCATCGGTGATGGGGTGACCTATCCAGGAAAAACGGCCCTAATTGCGACCGCCTTTGGGGAGGCGCCAACCGCTGTTACCGCCCTGGCCAAGCAACTATATCCCGATAAGCGGCTGGCAGCCCACAGCTCTTCGATGAATATTAAACGCAAATAAAAAATAAAAAAGCCCGCCGAAAATGTGAAGCTGGAAAGAAGTAAGCCTGGAGGTTTCCCAGCCCAACTATCTGGCGGACTTTTATTTTATCGTTGACGAAGCAGCCGGTCGAGGATGTCAAGACCAAGCTTGAAGAAGAGACAGAGGTTCATCAACCAGAAGAATTTGTTGAAAACGTGCCAATGAATAACGGCGAGGGAGAAGTGGCAAAGGTTGTATACGACCACGAGGAAGATATAGAGGAGGTTGGCCCGCAGGATGTCCTTGGACCAGCGATGGCGGACGATGTAGTTCCAACACTTACGAAGATAGTTTAGAAGGCTTTCCATGACTATTCCCCTATAAGTTAGCGACCAGCGCGGCGACGAGAAAGAAGACGATGGCGGTTAGATAAGAAATTTTTAGGTTATCACGCATTAATATACACTCAGCTTTTCTAGTATTGAAGATTCCTTTTACTATACTATAATATAGTGTTGTTTTTGATTAATGTAAATTCATAAAAGGAGAGAGCGGGTTTGAGTAAGAAGATAAAGTATTGGGCGTATGGGCTCTTCTGCCTGGCGGTTATCCTATTGGCAGTTGTACCGCAATTGCACAGCACCCACCAGCGTGCCCAACAAACGACCACCCACCATGAGGCTGCCAGTCGGCCCGTCCAACGGGAGACAAGCAGTAGCCAGCATATGCGTACGCCGATTGATTGGCGTAAGTCTTCAGAGACAGTTCCCTACCCAGACCTCAACAAGGTTAAGGACCTTTGGGTAAAGGTCGACCTCAAGGGGAACCGGACCTACTTATATGATGGTCAAAAGGTTATTTACACGATGTATAGTACTGGCGGGATCTATGAGAAGGATGCTAAGACCGGCAAGCTGAAGAGCGCCACGCCGACTGGAACCTTCCATGTGCAGCAAGAGCGCGGCGACAGCTTTTACAATGCTAAATTGCAGGAAGGGGCCAATTATTACACTTCCTGGCTAAACCATGGCGAGTACCTTTTCCACAGTGTCCCGACCAAGGCGGATGGTTCCTATAACCAGAAGGAGGCTGCTAAATTAGGCAAGACCCAGGGATCGCATGGTTGCATCCGGTTATCGGTTCCCGACGCACGGTGGATGGAACAAAACTTACCGGTCGGTACTAAGGTTGTTGTCGTTGGTTAATCAGCGGAATGGCCACTTTTAGGCCGATCAGGACCGCGTTAATTAAGATAAATACAATGATAATTGCCAGCCAGGTGAGCTTAACGATGGGGATAACCATCGCCAGCAAATTGTAAAAGATGGTTAGGATAACCAGGCCCCCGTTACTGATGAGCAGGGAGCGAAGAAATTCTGGGGTTATATATTGCTTATACATGTGGCGCCTCCTTTAGTGAATGGTAACCTTGGTGTTCTTAGGCAGGCCCTGGAGCCATTTTGCATCCGGCCGGGACAACTGGATGGAGTTGGGAAAGTTGAAATCAGTCTTTAGCCAATTCTTTTTTACCTGCTTCTGGTCAATAGCTGCTGGGGCGATGATGTAACATTGCCGGTTCAGCGCTGACCAGTCGCAACCGGCAAAAGTGTGCCCGGCCTCAACGTGATCAATTTGTTGGCCATGCGGTCCCCGAAAGACAAGTGAGCGCTGGTTGGTCGTGACCCGGGCGTGCATGATGTAAATTACCCGGTGTCCTTCTAGAACGTAGACCCGCTTTAGGTCTGCTACCGCGATGATTCGCAAGTGGTCCCGTTGGCTTAAGTTCGGATAGCTTTTCTTTTCGGATGGCTTATTGATATTTGGGTGACGGAGCCGATTGACGTTGAGCACCTGACTCGTTTTACTGGCGCCGGTGATGAAATGACTGCTGTCTAAGTAGGCATGGATATTGATGAATAAGACAATAACGCCGAAGAGAATAGTCGTCAGCAGGATAAATTGTTTTTGCTTGCTGTTCATAATTGTTGGTCAATCCCTTATGATATTAGTATCAATCCTATCTTATCGTATTTTGGCGATTCATTAACCACTTTGGAGGAGAAAATGAAGAAGTTTTTTGCAACCTTAATGATGATTCCCCTGCTGCTTGGAATCATCGTGGCTCCTGTGCATGCGGCACCACTAATCGATGCCTCGGCGGCGATAATGGTTGATGCCTCGACCGGTCAGGTAATTTATGAACAGAATGCCCAGCAGAAGCTGCCAATCGCCTCGATCAGCAAGCTGCTCACGGCGATTGTGATTGAAGATGAGGTTCACAGCAATCAGATTACGGGCAACACTAAGGTTAAGATTGACAGCGGAATCGCCGAGATTTCCAACAACCCCAACTATTCAGCAATCGGCCTGCAGGAGGGGCAATCGTACACCGTTCGGGAGTTGTTGAATGCAGCCCTGGTAAAGTCAGCTGACGGAGCAACGATGGCGCTATCGGCCGCGGCCGGCGACAGCCTGGATGAGTTCAACATGAAGCTTCAGCAGAAGGCGCAAGACATCGGGCTGAAAAATTACACCATCGTAAATCCGGTAGGGCTGAACAATGGCGATCTGCTGTCACTGGCCTCTAAGCAGTATTCAGATAAGGCCGAAAACGAGATGACGGCTACCGATGTCGCCATCATGGCACGCTACCTGATCAAACACTACCCGCAGTTGCTCCAGGTAACTGCCCAAAAGCAGGCAACCTTCACCATTGCCAAGGGAAAAACGAAGACGGAAAAGAACCTTAACGAGATGCTGCCTGGGGGAAAGTATACCGTGCCCGGGGTGACAATTGACGGCCTGAAGACGGGAACGTCCGATACTGCGGGTGCCTGCTTTGTCAGCACCGGTAACTACCGGGGGCACCGGATAATCACGGTGGTCCTGCATGCCAACGGTAAGAACAAGGATAATCGCTTTGTTCAGACACAGCGCCTGTACCAGATGCTCAAACAGAACTTTCATCTGCAGACTATTGCCCTGCCGAAGAATATTCAAAAGCAGCCACTGGCTAACGGGCAACAGCGTCAGGTAACCCTTAGCCCGCGTCAAATAACTGTTTGGAGTACTGGAAATGATGTTCGCAAATACACGTTGGCGCTTAAGCTGAATAAACGCTACCTAAACGATAAGGGACAACTAGAAGCCCCGATTGCCCATAAACATAAGCTAGGGGAATTGGAACTGTCGAGCAGTCAGTTGAAGACCCTGTATGGTCAGCCATTGACCTACCAGCTTTCCAGCACGGATAACGTTGCCCGTGGGAACTTCTGGCAACGGTTGTGGTATTGATATTTAAAAAGAGTCCAGCAATTTTGCTGGACTCTTTTTTGGATGATTAGCTGAAGGTACGGCCGTTAAACCAGGCAAACATGTTGTCGACCTTAGCGTGGTCAATTTCCTGACTGGTCGACAGTAACTGGTAAGTGACCGCTGGGGTCTTGGTTAACCGGTCCGTCAGTGCAAAGCCGTTCTTCCGGTAGAAACGCAACCGTCGCAAGCGCTGATGATTGTTAGTGGCCACCGAGTTTGGCTGTTCAATATCCAAGATCAAGGTGTCGGGGGCGTAACGATGCTTTAGTTCATCGAGAATCTGGCTTCCGTAACCCTTGGAACGAACCTGGTCATTGACGGCCAGGTAGAGGACATAGTGAATCCCATGGTGGTGGATGACGTACGAAAGACCCACAAATTGTTCTTGGTCATAGAATACGAGAAAGTCAGCCCGCGAAAACAGCTGCTTGAAGAGCAGCCGGCTCCAGCTTTCTTGTTCATATTTAGGAAAGGCGCGGTAGTAGAGCGCCTTAACCTGGCGATATTCAGGCAAACTTGATTTTAGCGGTTTAACTGTTAAAGACAAGTACATCCCTCCTATGTATCTATAATGATTTTATCAGACTGGAAACGGCTTGCCAGCAAGCCTAGCTTAAACTTAGCAGATTATTAAGGAAGTATTTCCCGGGAAATAAAAAGGACCGCGATGAGGGAATCCCTCGTCACGACCCTAAATAGTACGTTACTTGTTATTAGCATCTGGGTTGGTAATCTTGATCCGGTTAGAATCGGTTGAAGAGTGGTTCTGTTCTGGCGCATCGGTGCTGAAGTCGTTTTCGGTCGACTGATCATGGTTCTCTGAGTAGAGACTGGTCGACTTATTCCCCTTCTTGCGTTCGATCTTTTCGGCTCGTTTCAGCCCATTTGAGTAGTTGTAGTCAGCCGGGTTGACGGCTTTGAAGCCCTTCGGATGGTAGAAGCGAAGGAGGTTCTTCTCGTTGAGCGAGTCGGACAGGCTCAGCTCGGTGTTGACCAGCTGGTGGTCCTTCTTGATCCGCTCCTGCTGCTTCTTGGTCAGCTTGGCTTCCTTGCCGGTCCGGTTATCGTAGACTGTGCCGCCAATCACCGTGTAGTGAGGGGTAACAAAATCTTGGTTACGGAAGGCGACCACTTGACTGTGCTGACTTGAGAAGAGGTCGGTTCCAAACTGGATGTAGCGCTTGGAAGAGATTCCGAGCAGATGGAGCAAGGTCGGCAGGACGTCGATCTCACCGCCATAGGTATGGTCGATGTGCCCGTGACCGCCAGAATTCGGAATGACGAACATCAGTGGAACCCGTTGGAGCTGGGCGTTGTCAAAGTCGGTCCAGTCATCGGCATTCTTGCCCAGCACGCTGGCCAAAGAGGTGTTCTCGCTGTTGGAGATTCCGTAGTGGTCCCCATAGATCATGATGATCGAGTGGTCATAAAGCCCGCTCTTCTTCAGGTAGTTGAAGAATTCCTGGATCGACTGGTCAAGGTAGTGGGCGGTCACAAAGTAGTTGTCGACAGTGCTGTCCCCGGTATTGGTAGTCTGGAAGTTCGGATCTTTGTCCTCATCGTCCAGGTCGTACGGGAAGTGGTTGGTAACTGTAATGTACTTGACGTAAAACGGCTGCTGCAGGGTCTGCAGGTACTTGATTGAATCCTTGAAGAGCAATTTATCTTTCAAGCCATAGCCGGTTGCTTTATCGCCGGAAGTGTCATAGTAGCTGGCGTCGAAGAAGTACTGGTAACCAAGGTTCTTGTAGACGTTATTCCGGTTCCAGAAGCTGGCGACGTTACCGTGGAAGACCGCACTGGTGTAACCGGCCCGCTGGTTGAGGATTGCCGGTGCGCCCTGGAAGGTGTTGTCGCTACCCAAGGTGGCAAACAGTGAACCTTGCGGCAGACCGAAAGTTGAGGTTTCGAGCATGTTTTCCGCGTCGCTGGTCTTACCCTGGCCGACCTGGTGGAAGAAGTTATCGAAGGCATAGGTATCATTGCTGTGGTAGAGCGAATTGAGGAATGGAGTGACCTCCTGGCCGTTGATCTTCTTGTCGATCAGGAACTGCTGAAAGCTCTCCAGGTGAATGACAATCACGTTGCGTCCCTTGGCGATCCCAAACATTTGCGGGTTAGCCTTGGCATAGTGCTTGTCGGTGAATTTCTTGACCTTCTCCAACTCTGACTTGGTGGCACTCTGGCGCATGTCGTTGATGTGTTGGGATTTGACCAGGTCATAGCCGGTGAAGGCGTCGATCCCCAGGTACTTGACGATGTAGTTGCGGTCAAACGTCCGGCCCAACAGCTGTGGCCGGCTCATCTCACCACAGGCTAGGTTGACACCGAAGAGTACCAGCGACATCGAGGTGAAGGCAAAGGCCAAGCGACTGCCGATCGCGCGGGGGTCAAAATGGATCTTCTTGAACAGCATCAAGAGAATAATGACTACGATGTCGAGCCAGTAAAAGACGTCGTGAAGGTTGGTCAGGGCTAGCGAACTCCCGCTAAGCCCCTGGTTAACCTTGGAGTAGCCCGTCATCGTGGCGATAGTCATGAAGTCTGTGAACTCCCGGTAGTAGATCACGTTGAGGTAGAGCAGGAGCGTATTGGCAATGTCTAAGCCCATGATCACCGGGTAGAAGAAGCGCGCCCGTTTGAAATAAAACGCCAGGCTGTAAATTAGTGCGGTGGTTGCCAGGGGGTTGAAAATCAGAATCAGGAATTGGAAGATTCCCTCGACCCCGAGGCTGAAATCGGTAAAGTAAGCAAACAGGGTTTTGAACCAAAAAAGGACAACTAGGAGGACGAAAAAGCCAATCCTAGTGTCCACAAATTTGCTTAATTTTTTCATTAGGAATGTTCCTCGCAATCAAAGTGTTTGTTTAACTTGCCAGAATAAATTTAGCAAATCAAAAATATTTTATCACAGATTAGCGCGAAACATGATTTTCGGTTCAATCATTGGGAAAACTTAATTCTTTACGGGGGCCGTTGGTCCGGTCAGCCAGTCGTAATTAAACAGTTGCTTCAGATGGCGGTTAACCGGGATCCAGATCCCCGCGTTGAGGATGTCTTTTAAGGATGCCAGCCAGCTCTTGTCCTGGCGGTATTGCTTAGTGAGAGGAATTTTGATCTTCTGGCCGTCCTCGGTAACTACCTTGACGGATTTGCCACTGACGGCCACGATTCGGGCGGCGACGATGTCGGCGTTGCTTGTATCTTTTAATTTCATGTTAATCCCTTCCTTCTATGCTTTTAAGTTTAGCCGATGGTTGTGAAGAAAGTGCGACCAAAACCCTAAAGGCTGGATAAATGTTATTAAGAAAGAATTAAGGCCAAATCGCTACAATCGCTCAATTGGAAGCGGTACAATGAAGAAAATGGCTAATAGGAGGATGATTGTCGATGACAAAACTTAATTTGTACCTGGTTCGGCACGGGCAAACCTACTTCAACATCTATAACAAGCTGCAGGGCTGGAGCAACTCGCCCCTGACCGAAAAGGGGAAGCAAAATGCTCGCGATGCCGGAAAACGGCTCAAAGACATTCACTTTGCTGCGGCATTTTGCAGCGACACAACCCGGGCGATGGAAACCATTCAGACGATCCTGGACCTCAACCAGGCCGATTCGGTTGACCACCCGGTAACCTCACCGTACTTTCGGGAGGAATTCTACGGCTCCTATGAAGGGACCAACATGGACCTTGCCTGGTACAACGCCGGGGCCCCGCACGGCTACAAGAACTTCCACGACATCGTTACCGATCATTCCATCGGCACGGCTAAGGATTGGCTGAAGGATGCCGACCCCTTCCATGACGCGGAAAACAACGCCGAATACTGGGAACGGATGGACAAGGGGATTGCCCTGGTCCGCAATGCTGACCTGCCAGACGATGCCAACGTTCTGTGGGTTAGCCACGGCAACACCTTGCTGAGTCTGGTGGAACGCTTTGGCGGTGGTAAGTATGACGTCACGGTGCGGCCGAAGAACGGCAGTCTGACCACGGCAACTTTAACGGACGACGATTTTAAGATTGTTGATTACGATAAGTGATCCTAAACACAGCGCGGAGGCCATCACAGCCCCCGCTTTTTTATTTACTTTGTTATTGATAGCGTTTTCACGAGCTGATATAATAAGCCCATAATTTCCTAAATCGAACGTGAGGTGGAGAGAAAATGAATGAGAAAAAGGGAGTTAATACTAGTGAACTGACCCTGCTGATTATCGGTTCAACGATCGGGTCGGGGGCGTTTGGCATTACCAGTGACCTGGCGACTGCCGCTGCCCCGGGTCCGGCAATGATCGCCTGGGTAATCGTGGGGATCGGGGTCTTGACCCTGGTCTTGTCACTGAACAATCTTTCACAGAAGCGGCCCGACCTCGATTCCGGGATCTTTAGCTATGCGGCCGCGGCGTTTGGCCCATTGGGTGAGTTTGTATCCGGCTGGGCCTATTGGCTGTCGGCCTGGCTGGGGAACATCGCCTTCGCGACCATTACGATGAGCGCTCTAGGGACCTTCTTTCCCAAGCTCTTCAAGAACGGGCAGAACCTTTTTTCAATCATCATTGCCATTATTTTAACGTGGGTTTTGACGTTCCTGGTTAACCGGGGAGTTGAGTCGGCAGCGTTCATCAACTCGATCGGGACGATCTGCAAGATCATTCCGCTGGTCGTCTTCGTTATCTGTGTGATTCTCGGCTTCAAGGCCCGGATCTTCACTGCGGACTTTTGGGGCAACGTTGCCCAGAACGCCCACAGTGCCAAGTCCGGTTCCGTCTTCGATCAGATCAAGGGTTCCATCATGGTCATGATGTGGCTCTTCGTGGGGGTCGAGGGGGCTTCCGTGCTTAGCAGCCGGGCCCGGACCCGTTCCGATGCCGAGAAGGCTTCTATCTTGGGATTGGCTAGCCTGTTGACGATCTACATTGTGGTTTCTGTCCTGCCTTACGGGGTCATGAGCCGGGCTGAGCTGGCTGCCGGGGGTCAACCGGCCCTGGGTGCCATCATGCAACACCTGGTTGGCAACTGGGGTGCTGCTCTGATCAGCATTGGGCTGATCATCTCTGTCCTGGTCTCCTGGCTCTCCTGGACGATGCTGCCGGCTGAGTCGCTGATGCTGATGGCCGACGATCAGACGTTGCCAACTTCCTGGGGTGAAGTGAACGCGAAGAAGGCACCGACCCGGGCCCTAGTCATCACCGGGGTCCTGCAGTCCCTCTTCCTGTTCTCATTACTGTTTACGTCCTATGCCTACAACTTCGCCTACACCCTGTGTACGGCAGCCATCCTGATCTGCTACCTGTTAGTGGGGATCTACCAGATGATGTACAGCTGGCAGCATCAGGAATGGGGACAGTTTATCATTGGGCTGATTGCCACCCTGTTTGAACTGATGGCGATGATCCTGTCGGGCTGGAAAGAGGTCATGATCGTTTCTGTTGGTTTCCTGCCTGGCTTCATCTTCTACCTGCAAGCCTGCAAGGAATTTGGCCACCAGGTCACTAAGACGGAGAAGTGGGCAATGGTTTTGATTGCGATTTTCGCGGTGGCTTCGTTGGTCCTGGTTGCTAACGGGACGATTTCGATTAACTAGGAGGAGTAAACAGTTAACCAGAATGTTATCAAATACCGTCGAACGCAATCAACTTGGAAAGGCGGCGCTATCGGTGATAAGAACAGAGAAGGCAAAACTATACCCGAATCGAATGATGAAAAAAGCTCTCGATGATCTATGTGATTACCGCCGTTATTGTTGGAACCAGGGTTTAGCTTTGTGGAACGACATGTATGACGAGTCACTCATTATGGACGATCAGA
>NZ_JBJEEM010000036.1:0-3406 GCF_051873075.1 Limosilactobacillus sp.
TTTCCCTTTTTCAATTCAAGTTTCAGAATTTACACAAAATATTTTACGCTCTCGACATTTTGTATTAAAAGCTTCTCATTGACGTTCTTTAATTGATAAATTTATCATATAATAAACGTGAGCCACTTAAAATAATAAAGTATTTTACTTGGGGGAGTTGAATTATTTTGGCTGACAAAGAAAAGAAATTAATCACCACCCCTACTTTGGTGCTGATGATAATTTCTACGATTTATGGTTTTGGGAACGTTTCAATTGCGTATGACCAGATGGCCTACGCGGGGATGTTTTGGTATATTCTGGCGGGGGTCTGCTTCTTCTTCCCGTGCTGCCTAATGATGGCGGAGTACGGGTCGGCATTCAAGGATGCCAAGGGGGGAATCTACTCCTGGCTGGCCGGTTCCATCGGTGAGAAAATGGCCTTCATTGGGACCTTTATCTGGCTATCCAGCTGGATTCTCTGGTTGGTCTCGAGTGCCTCCCGCTTATGGATCACGCTTTCGGCACTGCTGTTTGGGCGCGATACCACCCAGCACTGGCACTTTTGGATTTTTAATTCCACCGAATTGATCGGGATCTTGGCAATTCTATTCGTTCTGCTGGTTACCCTATTGAGTTCGCAGGGAATGAACGGGATTACTAAGATCAGCTCGTTCGGTGGAGCCTTCATGATTGCGATGAACGCGATCTTCATCCTGGCAAGTCTGATTGCGATTATTGCCAACAAGGGGGTTACTGCCCAGCCGATTCACGGGATTGCCAGTTTCTTTGAGTCCCCGAACCCAGCCTTTAAGACACCAATTGCGGTGATTTCCTTTGTCGTCTATGCCATCTTTGCCTATAGCGGGATGGAGAACCTCGGTGGGGTCACTGACAGCATGAAGGATCCAGAGCATACCTTCCCACGCGGTCTGGTGATTGGATCACTGTTGACGATCGGCAGTTACGTCCTGATGATCCTGATGACCGGTTTTACGGTCAACTACGACCACGTCATTGCCCGGCCAAACGTTAACTTGGGAAATGTTACCTATGTCGTCTTTGATCGCCTTGGCTACATGATGGGAGCCTCCTTAGGCTTCAGCCACGGGGTTAATCTGCTGCTGGGTGATATCTTCACCCGGATGATTGCCCTGGCTGGTCTGATGGGGATGCTTGGCGCGATGTTTTTGCTAGTGTATTCACCGATCAAGTCCTTCATCATGGGGGCCAACCCGAAGCTGTGGCCAGCCCGGGTTACCAAGCTCAACAAGCATGGGATGCCGGCCTTTGCTATGTGGCTGCAGGCAATCTTCGTCTGCTGCATCATCTTCCTGATTTCCTTTGGGGGATCCGCAGCGAGTGCCTTCTATCAGATCTTGACCGACATGGTGAACGTCTCGGCCTGCGCCCCATACATTTTCTTAGTAGGGGCCTTTCCGACCTTCCAAAAGAAGAACATCCCGCACGACTTTGTGGTCTTTAAGAGCCGCTTCTGGACGAAGGTCCTGGTTGTTTTTGTTGAGATCATTGTCTGCCTAGGGATTATCTTTACCTGCATCCAGCCAATCCTGGATCACGACCTGCAGACGGCCTTCTGGACAGCCTTTGGACCAATTTTCTTTGGGATTGTGGCCTGGCTTTTCTACCGGCACGCCGTTAAGAAGCACCATTTGAATCTGTAGAAAATAAAAAATAGGACCATGGCAAAACTTGTCATGATCCTATTTTTTATGAATTAAATTGCCTGATCCGCTGGTAAACCAGCAGGCTGGCCACGATGCAGACCAGAAACTCAGTGACGGGGACCGCAGCCCAGACGCCGTTGATTCCCACCAGGGCGGCCAGGATCAGGATCGCTGGTAGGAGAATGACGTAGCCCCGCAGGATCGAAAGGGTAAAGGAGGCCCGGGCGGCGTTGGTTGCCGTCAGGAACAGGATGAAGAGCAGGTTAAGGGCACTGAAGAAGGCACTCGTGAAGTAAATCGGCAACCCCACCCGGGCGTAGTGGACTAGCTGGGTGGAATGGGCGGTGTTGAAGGCATTGATGATCGGCAGCTTGAAGACCAGCAAGATCACAAAGCTGATCGTTGCCAGCAGGAGAGTAATGATCATCCCGGTCTTGAGGGCGGTCTCAACACTGGCAAAGTGCTTCTGCCCGTATTCCCGGCTAGCGATCGGCTGGACGCCCAGCGCGACCCCGTTGGCAATTGCCAATACCACAATGGCAATGTTGGAGATCACCCCATAGGCCGCCACCGCGTAGTTATCGGCCAGCTGCAGGAGGACATGGTTGAAGAAGTAGATGCTGACTCCGGTGCTGAGCTCGTTCAGGGCCGCGGCGATCCCTAATTTAGCTGAACGGCCGAGACAAGCCAACCGGGGACGGGACCAGTGAAGTTGGAGCTGGCGGTTGGCGAAGTGCCGGTGACGAGATAAGACGATGAGGCTGATGAGCGGGGAGAAGAGGACCGCTAGCGCCGCCCCTTCCATCTTGAGCCCGCAGCCGAAGATGAAGAACCAGTCAATTAAGATGACCGAAAGTGTTTCGGTCAGGGTAGCCCGCATCGTCAGCGTTGGGTTCCCATCATTACGGACAAAATTGATGGTGATGTAGTTGCACATGTACAAGGGACCGGACCAGGCACAGATCCGCAGGTAGATGATGGCCATCTGCCGGGTCTGGTCATCGGCACCGAGAAAGTTCACCACCGGCGTGGCAAAGATGTTGAGTAGGATGGCGAGGGTGATCCCTAATCCCGCCGCAAAGATAATCAGCTGGCTGTACAGGTCCCGGATCCGCTCGGGATGAAGGACCTTGTTGAGTGAGAAGATGGTGGCCCCGCCGACCCCGAGCAGGAGACCGACGCCATTGAAGACGTTGAAGAGGGGCAACACCAGGTTGAGGGTGGTCAGCCCCAGCGCCCCGGCGGCGATCGAGATGAAGAGGGTATCGATCAGGACGTAGAGAGACATCCCCATGGTGGCAATGACGTTGCGGACAACATAGTGCCGGACTTCGTGTTTGATTGCTTGTGTCGAATTCATATTAATTCCTCCAATTTGGTCCTCATCCCCCGCAAACGGACGCCTGTCTGAGGAACCGCAATTTTTGTGGCAAAACCCGGCGATTCTGCAACCCTTATTTCTTTTATCCTAGCAGATTCGGCCCTGCTTTTCAGTATGAAGATCAGATAATTACCCCGTTGCAGTGATCGAGCTCGTGCTGGACGATCTCGGCAGCAAAGTCCGTCAGGGTCAGCTCATGGCGTTGCCACTGCTGGTCATAGAACTGGACGGTGATCTTCTTGAACCGTTTGGTTGGCCGTTGTCCGGTCAGGGAAAGGCAGCCCTCCGTTGTTTGGTAAGGCTGGCTTTGGCTGGTCAAGCGCGGGTTGAACATCACGACCGGCAGCGGACCGAGCTG
>NZ_JBJEEM010000036.1:3506-13133 GCF_051873075.1 Limosilactobacillus sp.
GGCTTTGGCTGGTCAAGCGCGGGTTGAACATCACGACCGGCAGCGGACCGAGCTGAGCGATGATCACCCGTTTATGGATGCCGATCATGTTGGCTGCCATGCCGACACAGCGGTCTTGCCATGCCGCCAGGGTGTCACGCAGGTCGTCAGCTAGAGGGCGATCGGCTTTAGTGGCGGGGACTGATGGTTGGCGGAGCTGTTCTACATCGGTAACAATTTTTTTGATCATTTTTTGATTCTCCTTGTGGTTAAAATAAAACGTGGCCGGAAGAAAAGAGTTATTTTCTTCCGGTCACTTCATTGACGACTAATTATTCTTTGACTTGTGGTGTTGCTGTTTGCCGGCGTTACGTTGCCGATTGTGCTTGGCCATTTCTTTAGCCGGGCTTGATTTCTTGAGCTGGTTGATCGCATCAGCCGTGCTGGTTGAAGATGAGCTTGGCGTGGCCGGAGCAGCGGGCATCTTGACCGGGTGCTTCTTGGCCTCTTCTTCGATCTGCTTGCGGATTCGTGGCCGGTAGGCGTTGACCATCAGGGTTTGCAGGATAGCAAAGAGTCCACCGATGAAGAAGTAGAGCCCCAGGCCGGCTGAGGAAGTCAGCGAGATGAAGAAGGTCATGAATGGACTCATCCAGATGGCCATCTTCATCTGCTTCTTCTGCTCCTCGGGAACCCCGACCAGGCCGAGGTAACTCTGGACAGCGTAGGCGATAAAGGACAGGACGGCAAAGAGGATGCTAGGCTTCCCCAGGGCGATTCCAAAGAAGGTGGCGTGGTAAAGGTCCGGTGAGTAACGGATGGCGGCGTAGAGGGCGGCAAAGACTGGCAGCTGGATCAACAGCGGCAGACAGCCGATTCCACCAGTCAGGCTGATGTTGTTGTCCCGGTAAAGGGCCATCATCTGCTGGCTGACCGCGGCCTGTTCTTCAGGAGTTTTGGCAGCCCGCTGCTTGGCGGACAATTCCTTGATCAGTGGCTGGACCTTGGCCATCTTCTCCTGCGTGATGGTGGACTTCTTCATTTGTGAGAACATCACCGGCAGGAGGATCGTCCGAACGACGACGACAATTACAACGATTGCCCAACCGTAATTGTTGCCCATGTGACTGGCCAGCCATTCCATCAGGTGCTGCATCGGCTTGGCCATGTAATCATAGACAAAGCCGTAGGGCCGGCCGCTCTTGGTGGTCCGGACACACCCACTGAGCAGCAGGAGCATCGTTGTCATCAGGCCGACAACTGTAAGGCGTTTATGTTTCATATGGTGTTAAAATCTCCCTTATTATAATTGGTTTTAATTTGATATAAACAGTACATATATTACTCTAAAGTGGACCGAAAAGCCACCCAGAGGGTGAACTAGCGCCGGATGGTAAAGCTGCCATAATCGGTGAGTGGCCCATCTACTTGTCGGATGTGGTCGACGATGGCGTAGGGAGTGGGTCCCTGGGCCAACCGCCGGATGAAGCTGGCGACGGCGTCTTTTGGCCCTTGGGCCTCAATGTAGACCGTTCCGTTACGCTGGTTGCGCACAAATCCGGTGAGCTTAAATTGCTGGGCGAGCTGGAGGGTTCCCCAACGAAAACCGACCCCCTGAACCTGTCCCGTGATTGTTAGCTGAACGTTAATCAAGCCTGTTCATCTCCCTTAATGAAAAATTATAAAAGCCGTTAGTTAGTTAAAGATATTGTACACCCATAACATGGTATAATTATGACAAGAGGAAGGGTAGTTTTACTTATGGAAGAATTAACATCAATTCACAATCAACATGTTAAAGACTGGAAGAAACTCCAGACAAAAAAGTTTCGCAAGCAGACTGGCTACTATCTCTTAGATGGTTGGCACCTGGTCAACGAAGCTGTCCAGGCCGGGGTGGCGATCCATCAGCTGATCGGGACAAGCGAGCAGCTGGATTCTCACCAAGACCTGTTTGACCACGCGGCAGAGGTTTATGCCGTGACGGAAGAGATCATGAAGCACATCACCGACACCGTCACGCCGCAGGGGATCGCAGCCGTCGTTGACCTGCCGGATGCCCACCGGGTTCCCGACCAGCCATTGACTGGTGCCTGGCTGTTCCTTGATCGGGTTCAGGATCCAGGCAATGTGGGAACTATGGTCCGTACGGCGGATGCCGCTGGCTTCACCGGTGTCGTCGTTGGGCATCGTTCTGCCGACCTGTTCGGCCCCAAGGTCGTTCGTTCCATGCAGGGAAGCCAGTTTCACCTCCAGCTCTTTGAAGGTGACCTTAGAAAATGGATTGCCGATTTCAAAGCAAATGGTGCCCCGGTTTACGGCACCCAGTTAAATCCGCAAGCGAAGAACTTTCGGGATGTCCATCCCGGCAAGACCTTTGCTCTGATCATGGGTAATGAGGGTCAGGGGATGAGCGATGAATTTCTCGCCCAGACCACTGATAACCTCTACATTCCAATGCGGGGCGAGGCGGAGTCATTAAACGTGGCCATTTCAGCCGGAATCCTGATGTTCCAGCTGAACCAGTAAGATTACTTACTTTTGATAAGACAAAATGATTTATTTTTGGCTGATCATCATGTATGATGGTGATAACCAATAGAAAAGGGGTATTATATGAAATCAAAGAATGAGTGGCGCAACGATCAAGAATACGTCTCAATCGTTTCGGATCTGCTGGCTCAGCCTGCCGTCAAAAAGCTCGCTAACTATACCCAGCACCATCATTCCAATCGTTTGCAACATTCAATTGCGGTTTCTTACGATAGCTATAGGATTGCTAAACGTCTTCACCTTGACTACCGGAGTGTAGCTCGGGCCGGGTTGCTTCATGACCTGTTCTACTATGACTGGCGGACGATTAAGTTTGACCTTGGTACCCACGCCTTCATCCATCCCCGGGTTGCCCTGCGGAATGCGGAGAAGATAACCCCGCTGAATAAGAAGGAAAAAGACATCATCCTGAAGCATATGTTTGGGGCAACGCTCGCTGTGCCTCGGTACCCAGAAAGCTTAATTGTTTCATTGGTTGACGATTTTGAAGCAGAACACGAATTCTTTAGTCCGATGCGGGCCAAGCTTCGTCGCCGGATTAAGAAGCGTCGGATGCGGACTATTTGGTAGGAAGGAGACATCATATGCAACACGAAGCGAATACACCGGTTGCGGATGGTGGTTGTCAATTGTGTCCCAAATTCACTCAAACCTTTATGATGTTAGGCAAAAAGTGGAATGGCTTGATTATTGAAGTCTTACTGGAAAGCGACACTTTACGATTTAAGGACATTGCCAATAGCGTCAGCAAGTGCAGTGACCGGGTTCTTTGCGAACGATTAAAAGAACTAGAAGATGACCAGATCATCGTGCGGAACACCTATCCGGGATCTAGCCGGGTTGACTATTCATTGACAACGCGGGGACGCGAGTTAGCACCAGTAATGAAAGAAGTTCATGCATGGAGCGATAAGTGGTGCTAATTGGGGCTTGACCAATTCCTGTTGAGTCATTAGAATGTTTAGTATAATTAAAAGCGATGACGGAAACTAGTAGCTGGTAATGGTTGCAAGAGAGCCACCAAGATTCTGCAAGCGGTGGTCTGCCTAGTCCAGTGAATTTCATTTCCCGAGCCGATATGTAATGATATTCCGGTCGATCACCGTTATTGATCAACTAAGTGTATAGGCAACTGCCTATAAACTAGGGTGGTACCGCGAAGCTTCGTCCCTATGGGGATGGGGCTTTTTTTATTGAATAAAGGAGTGAAAGCATGGGATTAAAAGAGAAGCTTGCTGACCTGCGCCAGCAAGGATTGCAAGAGATTGAAAACTCATCGGACCTTAAAAGAATTAATGAGATCCGGGTTAAGATGCTGGGAAAGAAGGGCCCAATTACCAAAGCCTTACGGGGAATGCGGGATATCAGTGCCGAGGAACGGCCAAAGGTTGGTCAGTTTGCCAACAAGGTTCGTGATGATTTGACGGCAGCGATTGAAGAAAAGCGGGCTGCCTTAGAACAGGCCGCCTTGAACGCGGAACTTCAGGCTGAAACAATCGACGTTACCCTGCCCGGCAGCCCCGTTGCTCAGGGTCAGCCACACGTTATCCAACAGATCATTGACCAAGTGGTAGACCTTTTTGTTTCCATGGGTTACGAAGTAGCGGTTGGTGACGAGGTTGAGCAGGAAGTTTACAACTTCGAAAAGCTGAACCTGCCTAAGGACCACCCCGCTCGTGACATGCAGGATACCTTCTACGTTACCCCAACGGTCCTGATGCGGACCCAAACTTCACCAATGCAGGCCCGGATGCTGGAAAAGCATGACTTCGCCCAGGGTCCACTGAAGATGATCTCGCCAGGTAAGGTTTACCGGCGGGATACCGATGATGCAACCCACAGTCACCAGTTCAACCAGATTGAAGGGATGGTTGTCGGCAAGCACATTACCATGGCCGACTTGAAGGGGACCCTGAAGGTAGTTGCCCGCTCCCTCTTTGGCGACAAGCTGGATGTTCGTCTGCGGCCAAGCTACTTCCCATTCACGGAACCATCCGTTGAAGCCGACATTACCTGTTTCAACTGCATGGGCAAGGGGTGTGCGATTTGTAAGCACACTGGCTGGATCGAAGTGCTTGGTGCCGGAATGGTTCACCCGAACGTCTTGAAGATGTCCGGGGTAGACCCGGAAGAATACGGCGGTTTTGCCTTCGGACTGGGCCCAGATCGGTTTGCAATGCTGAAGTACGGTGTTGATGACATCCGGAACTTCTACCAAAACGATGTACGGTTCTTAAATCAATTCGACGAGAAAGGATAATGTAAGATGAAAGTATCATACCAATGGTTAAAGGAATACCTCGACCTGGATGTTGAGCCAGGCGAGCTTGCCGAAAAAATTGCCCGGACGTCGGTTGATATTAACGATGTCTACCAGATGGACGACGGCTTAAAGAAGATTGTTGTCGGCAAGGTGCTGAGCGTAGAAGAACACCCTAACTCCGACCACCTGCACATCTGCCAGGTTGACGTCGGTGAAGACGAACCAATCCAAGTGGTTTGCGGTGCTCCAAATGTTCAGGCCGATAAGAAGGTCATTGTGGCCTTAACCGGTGCCCGGATTGCTGATAATGTCAAGATCAAGCGGGGCAAGATCCGGGGCGTGGAATCCAATGGGATGCTCTGTGCCCTTCAGGAAATCGGCTTCAGCGATAAGATTGCGCCTAAGGATTACGAGGCTGGAATCTACTTCTTGCCTGATGATGCCAAGGTGGGCGAGCCCGTCTTTGGCTACCTGGGGATGGACGACACTATCATCGACACGGATGTTACGCCGAACCGTGGTGATATGTTGAGTATGTACGGTAATGTCAACGATATTGCCGCCTTCTACGGCTTAAAGCCCCACTTCAAGGAGCTGGCAGTTGAGGAAAACGATGATCAGGAAACCAGTGAACTGGTCAGCGCCAAGATTACTGATGAAAAGATTGCCCCAACCTACAAGCTGCGGGTCGTTAAGGGCGTAAAGATTGCGGATAGTCCGCTGTGGCTGCAGATTCGCCTGTGGAATGCGGGAATTCGGCCAGTTAACAACGTGGTCGATGTTACCAACTACATCCTGCTGAAGTATGGTCAGCCCCTGCACAGTTACGACTACGACCGGCTGCCAGGTCATGACTTTGGTGTTCGCCACGCCAGCGACGGGGAGAAGTTCACGACCTTGGACGGGGATGAACAGACCCTTAAGGCTAACGACATCCTGGTAACAGTTGATGACCAGCCGGTTGCCCTTGCCGGTACGATGGGTGGTGAAGGCACCGCTGTTTCCGATCGGACGACTACGGTGGCGCTGGAAGCAGCTATCTTTGATTCCGTGATGGTTCGTAAGCAGGCTCGGCGCTTGGACTTGCACAGCGAGTCCTCAATGCGCTTTGAACGGGGGATTAACCCAGCAACCGTAGAAACGGCTTTGAACGAAGCGGCAGAATTGATTAAGGAACTGGCTGGCGGCCAGGTAACCAAGGGCATTGTTACCGGTAGTGAAAAGCCGGCCGTTGATAAGCAGATTGTCTTGTCTTTGAACAAGATCAACCATGTCCTGGGAACGGACCTGAAGATGGCGGACGTGGAAGACATCTTCAACCGGCTTGCCTTTGCCTACGAGGTAGCTGGCGATGACCGGATCACGGTGACGGTTCCGGCCCGGCGCTGGGACATCTTTGTGGCAGCGGACCTTTACGAAGAAATTGCCCGGATCTACGGTTATGACAACCTACCGGAGACCCTGCCAGTGATGACCCGGAACCAGGGTGGTTTGACGCCGCGTCAACGGTTTATCCGGGCCAGCCGGCATGATCTTGAGGGCATGGGGCTGACCCAAGCAATCAGTTACTCTTTGACGACAGTTGATAAGGCCAAGCAGTTCCAGATTGATCCGGTAGCTGAACCGATGAAGCTGGACTTCCCAATGAGTTCCGACCACGTGGCAACGCGGATGAGTATCATCAGCGGGTTGCTGCTTGACATTGCCTACAACGTTTCCCGGAACGTAAATAATGTTGCCCTCTACGAAGAAGGACGGGTCTTCCTGCCAAAGGGCGGTGAACGCCCAGAGGAACAGGAACACCTTGCTGGGGCGATTACCGGTCAGATGCTGGCTAACGATTGGCATCATGAGGACCGGCCGGTGGACTTCTTCCAGATCAAGGGGATCATCGAACGCTACCTCCACAACCTGGGCCTCGCCGGCAAGGTAACCTATGTTGCCGACCAATCACGTTCAGAGATGCACCCTGGGCGGACCGCTAACATCATGCTGGATGGTCAGTTGATCGGGTTCCTCGGCCAGGTTCACCCAAGCACCGCTAAGGCATACAAGATTCCAGAAACATATGTCTTTGAGCTGAATCTGGAGGACTTAATTGCGGCGCCAAAGGTTGACAACGAGTACCACCCAATCAGCAAGTACCCATCGATTACCCGGGACATCGCCTTGCTGGTTGACAACGATGTCACTAACGAGATGGTCATGGAGGTTATCAACAAGCGCGGCGGCGCCTTCTTGAAGAATGTGCACCTCTTTGATGTTTACAGCGGGACGCACCTGCCATCTGGTAAGAAGTCGTTGGCTTACACCTTGACTTACCAGGATGATCACGACACGCTGACCGAAGACCAGGTTAACGCCGCCTTCGACAAGGTCACTAAGGCCCTGCAGGACAACCTGTCAGCAGAAATTCGTTAAAAAAGATAATGTGAGATCTGCCATGATGCGGTCCCACATTATTTGTATTTTATGAAGGCTAAAAATTGAATGATGAACAATTAAAAAAGCAGAATCGGCTGGTCCTTATCCTGCTGGTCCTCGTCGTCATCGCTGGCCTGGCCATCCACCAGTACTTCAACTACTCATTGCAGCCGGTGGATCCCAGTGACCACCAGAAAGTGACGGTGGTGATCCCGACCGGGGCGACTGACCACCGGGTAGCCAGGATTTTGAAGAAGCACCGCCTGGTCCGCAGTCAATTTGTTTTTGATTACTACCTTCAGACGCACAAAACCAATGGGGTCAAGGCGGGAAAATTTCGCCTGAAGCGTTCGGCAAGCGTTCCCGAGCTAGCGGGGATTCTCCAGCAGAACCGGGCCGCAAAGAAGCGGTAGGGGATTGCCGTGACCGGCAGAGTGCTATATACTATTTTAGATTAACTTATATTTAGAGGAGCTATAAATAGAAAATGAGTACAAAAGAACAGCGGCGGCCAATCATCATCGGTGTTACCGGTGGTTCCGGTAGTGGTAAGACCACGGTCAGCAAGGCGATTTACAATCAATTGCATGGCCAGGCCATCCAGATTATCACCCAGGATACCTACTACAATGATCAGACATCGATGACCATGGAGGAAAGAAAGGCGGTCAACTATGACCACCCCCTGGCCTTTGATACGGACCTGCTGATTGAGCAGCTAACTGACCTGCGGAATAACAAGGCAATCGATATGCCGGTGTACGACTACACCCAGTACACCCGGTCTTCTGAGACGGTCCGCGTTGAACCGCAAGACGTCATCATCTTGGAAGGGATCCTGATCTTGGATGATGAACGGCTGCGGGACCTGATGGACATCAAGGTCTACGTTGATACCGATGATGACATTCGGATCATTCGCCGGATCAAGCGGGACATGGCCGAACGGGGTCGGACCCTAGACTCAGTGATCAATCAGTACCTGGCGACCGTCAAGCCAATGTACCACCAATTCGTTGAGCCGACGAAGCGCTACGCCGACATCATCGTTCCTGAGGGCGGTGAGAACCGGGTGGCCATCGACATCCTGACGACTAAGGTTCGCGATATCCTGGTTAAGCGAGGCCACACCCTGCAATAGCAGTTTACAAATACTTGACAGAATGGTAATGTAGCCACTGGATAAAATTTGAGGAGTGAATTAGATATGGCTGAAGAAAAAGAATTTCCAATGACCCTTGAAGGGAAGAAGAAGCTGGAAGAAGAACTTGAAAACTACAAGATGAAGCGTCGTCCAGAAGTTATCAAGCGAATTAAGATTGCCCGGAGTTACGGTGACCTTTCTGAAAACTCAGAATACGAGTCTGCCAAGGACGAACAGGCAATGGTTGAAAGTAAGATCGCCCAGATCGAAAACATGCTGCAATACGCAGTGATCATTGACAACGAAGACGTTGCCAAAGATGAAGTATCTATGGGCCGGGAAGTAACAATCAAGGAACTTCCTGATGAAGAACCAGAAACTTACTCCATTGTCGGTGAATCCGAATCTGACCCGCTCAATGGTAAGATCTCCAACGAATCACCAATGGCCAAGGGCCTGCTTGGTCACAAGATTGGTGAAGAAGTCGACATCGATATTCCAAATGGAACGATGAGGGTTAAGATCTTGGACGTTAAGTAGACAAGCTGGTAAGAAAGCATTAAAGCGCTCCGTACTTAGACACTAGGAGTACGCTTTTTTACCGCGATTACTTTACAAAAGACTGGGGCAAAGCAAGCTCCAGTCTTTTGTATTTTAAACTCATTATGTCATATGCTGAAATATGGGCAGATTGCTTGGCATTTTGCTCGTTCAATGGTACCTTTAACACTATGAAAGTGCTATCATAAAGTTAGTCAAACGAGTAAAGGGGATCTAAGTATGAAGTTAATTGTTACCGATGCCGCTAACGAATGGTTCAAGAATGAGATGGACCTGCAGCCGGGGGATGGAATTAAGTTTTACGGCAAGGTCTATGGGCGGACGGAGGTTCACCATGGTTTCTCCCAAGCTTTCGCCAAGGACAATCACCCGATTGATCCAGTTTTGGAAGTCATCAAGGATGGGATCAACTATCACGTTAATGAGGTTGATGAGTGGTTCTTTACCCGCCTGATCACGACCGTTGATGCCAATGCTGATGGCCCAGTCTTCCACTTCCAGCACGAGGACCAGGATGAGGCGCCGGATGTTGCTGGGATTCAGAGCGACCAGGATGATCACTCTGACAACCAGGCGGATGCCTCGACTGGGGCTTCCCAACACTTTGAACACTAAACAAAAGCCACCCAGGAAAACTCCTGGGTGGCTTATTTTAGTAGCGGCGTTTAATAATATAGCAAGTCAAACCAAGGCTGGCGACGGT
>NZ_JBJEEM010000037.1:0-49719 GCF_051873075.1 Limosilactobacillus sp.
GACCACATGCAAGGCCTCTACCTCGGTGGTGTTTGGTTCCCTGACAAGACCCGTGTTGGTTGGTGGAAGAATGGTTACCCGAAGTACTTCGGTAAGATGATCAACGCTGTCAACTTCATGAAGCTGGTTATCAAGGTTAACGGCGAACAACTGGACCTGGCCAAGCAAACGCCAAAGGACTTCAAGCTGGACCTCGACATGAAGCGCGGGGTACTGGAACGTGAATTCACCGTTGAAATCGGCGGCACGACGATGTACTTCAACTTCGAACGGTTCGTCAGTGCTACCCAAAAGGAATTGGTTGGTCAACGTCTCCACATCAAGAACCGGGGCAACAGTGATGCCAAGGTTGAAATCACCAGCATGATTGATGCCGACGTTTACAACGAAGATTCCAACTATGATGAACAATTCTGGAACGTCCTCAACAAGAGCGCTGAGGGTGAACACGCCGAATTGACTTCTATGACCAAGAAGAACGACTTCGGCACGCCACAATTCATCGTTGGCATGAAGACCACCACTAAGACCAACCTGGATCACGAAGGCGACGGGACCAGCGACAAGACTGCCTACAACACCTTTGCCGGAACGGTTGCTGCTGGTAAGGAAGTCAACTTCGAAAAGCGGAGTCTGACGGTTACTTCCCGGGACTTCGATACCGAAGAAGCAATTGAAAAGCACCTCGACGAATTAAGCGCCAAGCTCGACAACGAGAGCTTTGACGACCTGCTTGACCCACACGTCCAAGAATGGGCTGAACGGTGGAAGAAGTCCGATGTTGAAATCGACGGTGACGAAGGGGCTCAACAAGGGATTCGTTTCAACCTCTTCCAACTCTTCTCAACTTACTACGGTAACGACTACCGGCTGAACATTTCACCAAAGGGCTTCACTGGTGAAAAATACGGTGGTGCTACTTACTGGGATACCGAAGCTTACTGTATTCCAGTTTACCTGGGGGTTGCTAACCCAGAAATCGCTCGTAACCTGCTGATGTACCGTTACAAGCAGCTCGACGGTGCCTTCATTAACGCCAAGGAACAAGGCCTTAAGGGTGCCCTGTTCCCAATGGTTACCTTCAACGGGATTGAATGTCACAACGAATGGGAAATCACCTTCGAAGAAATTCACCGTAACGGTGACATTGCTTACGCCATCTACCTCTACACGAAGTACACCGGCGACAAGTCCTACGTTCTGAACGAAGGGGCCGAAGTTCTGACCGAAATCTCACGGTTCTGGGCTGATCGGGTACACTACTCACAAAACAAGAACAAGTACATGCTGCACGGGGTAACTGGTCCGGACGAATACGACAACAACGTTAACAACGACTGGTACACCAACCTGCTTTGCCGGTGGACTTTGAAGTACACCCTGGAAATCCTCAAGGAAGTTGACGACAAGGTTGCTAAGAAGCTGAACGTCTCCGAAGACGAAAAGCGGCAATGGCAAGCAATCGTCGACAACATGTACCTGCCATACGACAAGGAACGCGACATCTTCCCAGAAAACGACGGCTTCATGGACAAGGACCTCAAGCCGGTTGCCGACATTCCAAGCGACCAACTGCCAATCAACCAACACTGGTCATGGGATAAGATCCTGCGGTCACCATACGTTAAGCAGGGTGACGTTATCCAGGGTCTCTGGGACTTCATCGACGACTTTACTAAGGAACAAAAGAAGCACAACTTCGACTTCTACGAACAATACACCGTTCACGAATCAAGTCTGTCCGCTTCCGTCTACTCCATCATCGCGGCTGACCTGGGCTACGAAGATAAGGCCGTTGAGATGTACGAACGGTCCGCTCGACTTGATCTGGACAACTACAACAACGATACCGTCGATGGCCTGCACATCACTTCCATGACTGGTTCATGGCTTGATATCGTTCAAGGGTTCGCTGGTATGCGGGTTCGTGATGGCCAACTCCACTACGCACCATTCCTGCCAAAGAAGTGGGACTCCTACCAATTCCGTCAAATGTTCCGTGGCCGGATCCTGAAGGTTAAGGTTGACAAGCACGGTACCAAGATTAACTTGGTATCCGGTGACCCAATCACCATTGACCTTGCTGGCAAGAAGCTCGAATTAAAGTAATTACGGGGGCAGACAGAGAATGAAGTTTGAAGATCTTAAAGGTTTTGCTTTTGACCTTGACGGTGTGATTGCCGACACAGCCCGTTTCCACGGCCAGGCATGGCACCAACTCGCTGACAAGGTGGGTACTGAATGGACGCCTGAGCTGGCTGACAGCCTGAAGGGAGTCAGCCGGATGGACTCCTTGGAATTGATCCTGAAGGCCGGTGGCCACGAAAATGACTATAGTCAAGATGAGAAGGTTGCCCTGGCAACGGAGAAGAACGACAACTACATCAAGCTAGTTGAAACGCTGACTCCGGCCGACATCCTGCCGGGGATGAAGGAACTGCTGGACGAACTGAAGGCCAACCACTACCACATCGTTTTGGCCTCTGCTTCCAAGAACGCCCCTAAGGTTCTCAAGTACCTGCAAATCACTGACTACTTTGAAGGAATCGTTGACCCGGCTAAGCTGACGCACGGTAAGCCGGATCCAGAGATCTACAGCGAAGCAGCTAAACTGATGAACCTGCCTGCTAACCAGGTTGCTGGTCTGGAAGATGCCCAGGCTGGGATCGAATCAATCAACCGGGCCGGTGAAACTTCGATCGGCTTTGGTTCATCATTGAAGGATGCCGATGTAAAGTTCGCTCACACTGGTGATGTTTCATTGGCAGCCATTAAGGAACAAATGGACAATTAACAATAACAAATGACTCTCATACTACAACCGATCAATCTTTGGTCATTTGTTTCTTAAAAAAACGCGCCCCTAGCAATCGTGCTGGGGGCGCGTTTTTGTCGGTGCGGTCGGCGGGACTGGTGCAATTATCAGTAATTAAGACTACAATTAAGTTAATCATCTATACAAAAGGAGTGGGATTTAATGGCTGAATTAAAGAATATCAACTCACCACTACGGTTGAACAACGGGGTGACGATCCCTTGTGTTGGTTACGGCACCTTTAGGACGCCGGCAGATGTCGCCGAACAGGCGGTGGCCGACGCGATTGAAGTGGGCTATCGGCTGATCGACACGGCCGCGGTCTACGGCAATGAAGCGGCGGCTGGCCAAGGGATCCGTGATTCTGGCATCGACCGGCACCGGCTGTTTGTCACCAGCAAGCTCTGGAACACGGAGCGGGGCTATGAGTCGACCAAGCAGGCCCTCGATGAGACCCTGAAGAAGATGAAGCTGGACTACCTGGACCTCTACCTGATTCACTGGCCAGCCAACCAGAAGCAGTTTGGCGACCGGGCCAGTGAAATCAACGCCGAAACCTGGCGGGCCATGGAAGAGGCCTACCACGAGGGTAAGATTCGGGCGTTAGGCTTGAGCAACTTCATGCCCCACCACGTCATTGACCTGATGAAGACGGCCACGGTAGCCCCGGCCGTTGACCAGATTGAGGTTCACCCGGGCTGGCCGCACACTCAGGAGATCAAGTACCTACAGGCACACAACGTCTTGGTTGAGGCCTGGGGACCATTGGGCGGTCAGGGTGCTAAGGTGCTGACCAACCCTACTATGGAGAAGCTGGCCAAGAAGTATGGCAAGACGACCGCCCAGATCAGTCTGCGCTGGATCCTTCAACAGGGCGTCCTGCCATTGCCAAAATCAGTTCATCCCGACCGGATGGTGCAAAACACCCAGCTGTTTGACTTTGAGCTGAGTGATGAGGATATGAAGACGATCAGTGAACTGCCGAACCTTGGTGGCCAATGCAAGGACCCGGACGAGGTTGATTACTAGCCAGAATTCGGTAAACAATTAAGGGATCGCGACTGAAATGGTCACGATCCCTTATTTTTTAGCCGTGAGAAGCGGGTATAATGTCCTTATATACTATTAGAAAGAAGCAAGTTCATGAAGCAGATTTTAACGGAAATAAAACGGGATACCCGGCACTTCTGCCGAAACTGGTGGGCCTATCTGACCCTCTTTGTCAGTGTGGACCTGGCGATTCAGCTGGTTGCCATCCCGCTTTTTCGCATGGTGACCACCTACGTCCTCCAGGCGGGGGCAATTCCGTTTGTTTCCTATCAAAACATTGTGACCATCGTTAGCCAACACCCGCTCGTCGTGGTGGCCCTCCTGGTGGAACTAGCCATCCTCCTTTTAGTGGTTTACTGGCAGTTTGCCATCATTCTCCTCGGCGTCCGCGACATTCAGGCCGGTACAATCGGGGTGCGGCAATTGCTAAAGGAGAGTGGTCAGGCGCTACGGCAGCTGCGGGCCTCCTCGCTGCTGATTTTACTAGGCTACTTTGTCCTGGTGATTCCGTTTGCCGATCTCGTTTTTCGGACCCCGTTGCTGTCAAAGATCCAGATTCCGGCCTTCATCCTTGACTACCTGACCCGCAATGCGTTTTTGCTGACGGGCCTGTTCGTCTTCTACGGGCTGATGATTGTGCTCGGGGTGCGCTTCCTCTTAGCTTTACCGTTGATGGTGTATTGCAAGCAGCGGCCACGCGTTGCCCTGGCTAATAGTTGGCGGCAGACTAGTCACGGACAGTGGTGGATGTTGGTTGCCCGAATCCTAGTGATCGGTTTGGTCGCCGGGATGGTTATGGTCCTCTTCTACGGGCTGATGTGTGGCTTGCAGGTTGTCATGGATTTATTACCCGGGAAATTATCGCTGACAACGGCGGTCGTCAACCTTACCCTGGTCCAATTGGGGAGTGAGTGCCTGGCTGTTTGGACCGGAGTAATAACAATCATGACCCTTGCTCGGCCGCTCAGTGATGCCATTTTTCCCGCTCCAGAAGCCTTTAGGAGCAGCCGGGGACTCAAATGCGCCCTGGTGGTGGCCGGCTTGCTGCTCGTCCTGGTGACGGTGGTTAACAGTGGCTTTTATCTGACGACGCGAAGTCACCGCCCCGTTACGATTTCTCACCGGGGCGTGGCCGAGGAAAACGGGGTGCAGAACACGATTCCGGCGCTTGAGAAGACCCATCGCCTTCATCCTGATTACGTTGAAATGGATGTCCACGAGACTAAGGATCACCAGTTTGTTGTCATGCATGATGAAAATCTTAAGGAGTTAGCGGGCGTCGATAAGGCCCCGTACCAGTTGACCCTCCGGCAGCTGACACATTTGACGGTCCGCGAGAACGGCTACCGGGCCAAAATTGCCAGCTTCGACGACTACCTGAAGGCGGCCGATCGCCTTCATCAAAAGCTCTTGGTTGAGATCAAGACCACCCCGCACGATTCGCGGGGGATGCTGACCCGGTTTAGCAACCGTTATGCCAAGAACTTAGAGCAACATGGCGATCAGGTCCAATCCTTAGACTACCGGGTGGTGACCGGGGTACAGAAGCGGGCACCGCAGCTAGCGGTTATCTACATCCAACCCTACAACTTCACCTACCCAAACACCGGGGCGGACGGCTACTCGATGGAGTATTCAACCCTGACGGATGACTTTATCAGCCTGGCCCACTTGCAGCACAAACTGGTCTATTCCTGGACGGTGAATGAGCGGCCGGTCATGATGCAGGAGATGTATAATAACGTTGACGGGATCATCACCGATAACCTAGCCGACCTCAATGGCGCCATCAAAGCATACGAGCAGAATCAGTCCTACGCGCGGCGGCTCCTCAACTACATCATGGTGGTTCCGGGCAGTCAGGAATTTGAACCATAAGGGGGTAATCAGATGGCGAAAGCAAAAATCTTAGTAACCGGCCTCGTTCCAGACCAAGGATTGAACGAACTAAAACAAACATTTGAGGTCTTTCACGAGCCCGAAATCGAAACGCGTCAATGGATCTTGGCACATCTTGGCGAATATGACGGCCTGTTGCTGGCCGGTACCCGGGCTGACCGGGAGCTGATCGACGCTGGGCGGCGTTTGAAAATCATTACGACGTTTGGGGTCGGGTTTGACCACGTCGATATTGATTACGCTAAGCAGCGGGGGATTATTGTGACAAACTGTCCGCAAAGTGTGCGTGTTCCGACCGCTGAGCTGACGCTGACTTTGCTGCTGGCCACGGTTCGTCGTCTGCATTTCTATGACCATGAGCTTAGACTTGGCAACTGGGTCAACGTTGCCCAGCCGGCCAATATGGGAACGAGCCTCCAGGGGAAAACCCTGGGGGTTTACGGAATGGGCCGGATTGGCGCGACGGTGGCCCGCTTCTGTCGGATGCTGGGGATGCAGATAATCTACAACAATCGGCACCGGGTCGCACCCGAATTGGAAGCTGAACTTGCGGCCCGCTACGTCGACTTTACAACCCTGGTTAAGGAAGCCGATGTCTTGACCCTGCATGCCCCGGCCACCCCCGCCACCACGGCCGTTTTCGATGCGGTGGCTTTTGAACAGATGAAAGACTCGGCTTACTTGATTAACACGGCCCGCGGGGCGCTGGTTAACCAGGATGACCTGATCCAGGCCCTTGAAGAACACCAAATCGCCGGGGCCGGCTTGGACGTCTTTGAAGACGAGCCCGTCGTTCCGGAAGCTTTGACTAAACTGGACAACGTGGTGCTGTCGCCGCACGTCGGCAGTGGGACGATGGACGCCCGGGTGGCGATGGCCCATGAGGCGGCAAACAACCTGATCGCCTGCCTGCGCGATGGCCGTCCCGTGAACCAGGTGAATAAATAGAAATAGCCGAAAAAAATAGGCCTCAGGCAACTGCCTGAGACCTATTTTGCGTGTGGGGCGGGTGGGCACCCGCTGATTAATAGTCACCGTTTAAAATCGAGTTCTTGACGATCACGTAGTCAACTTTGCGGATGGATTCCAGATCGCGGCCCCCGGCGTAGGAGATGGAGGATTGCAGGTCTTCCTTCATCTCACGCAGGGTATCCTTAATTGAACCGCGGAACGGGACCAGCATCTGCTTGCCTTCGACGTTGCGGTAAGCACCCTTCTGGACCTCGGAGGCCGAACCCCAGTACTGCTTATACCGCTTGCCATCGATGGTGATGACGTGACCTGGTGATTCCAGGTGGCCGGCCAGCATTGAGCCGATCATGACCATTGATGCACCGAAGCGGACGGACTTGGCGATATCACCGTTGTGGCGAATCCCCCCGTCGGCGATGATTGGCTTCCGTGCGGCCTTGGCGCATAACCGGATGGCTGCCAGCTGCCAGCCCCCGGTACCAAAACCGGTCTTGAGCTTGGTGATGCAGGCCTTGCCGGGGCCCACCCCGACCTTGGTAGCATCGGCCCCGGCGTTCTCGAGGTCCCGGACCGCCTCGGGGGTAGCGACGTTCCCGGCAGTGACGAAGCTTTCTGGCAGTTTTTCCTTGATGTACTTGATCATCTTGATGACAAAATCCGAATGACCGTGAGCAACATCAATCGTAATGTATTCCGGATCCAAATGTTCGGCTTTTAATTGATCGATGAAGTCGTATTCGGCATCCTTAATTCCCACCGAAATGGAGGCAAACAGGCCCCGGTCATGCATTCGCTTGACGAAACCGGTCCGGTCTGCTGGCTCGAAACGGTGCATTACGTAGTAGTAGCCGTTTTGCGCTAACCATACGGCTAGATCCTCGTTGATGACACTCTCCATATTGGCGGGAACGACAGGAATCTTGAACGTCCGGGGACCGAACTTAACACTAGTGTCGGCTTCCCGGCGACTCTTGATAACGCACTTGTTAGGGATTAGTTGTATATCATCATAATCGAACGTTTGCACAAGAATAGCTCCTTTTTGTCATAGAATTACCGTATGCTATTATGCACTTCTCCCTAATCGGCGTCAACTAAAAGCTGGATTATTATTTATTCTCATTGAAAAATAGTTCGGAAAAGATGTTGACGACGGGGATGTTTTCCGGTAGGATAAGTAAGTAAAAGCGTTTTTTACGAAATTAAACGATGAGGTGAATAATAAATGTCATCAGTTGTAATTGTTGGTAGTCAATGGGGCGATGAAGGAAAGGGGAAGATGACCGATTACCTCAGCCAGGATGCGGACGTTGTTGTTCGTTCCCAGGGTGGTAACAACGCCGGTCACACCATTGCCTTCGATGGAAAGAAGTTTGCCTTGCGCCTGGTTCCTTCCGGTATTTTTGGTAAGGACAAGTTGGCCGTTATTGGGAACGGCGTGGTTATTAATCCGCCTGCTCTCTTAAAGGAGCTCCACTATCTGCAAGACAATGGAATCGATGTTTCAGGTCTCCGCATCTCCAGTCGGTCCCATATCACTTTCCCATACCACATCCTGCTCGACAAGTGCCAGGAAGAGGCTAAGGGTGACCACAAGGTTGGTACCACCAAGAACGGGATCGGCCCAACTTACATGGACAAGGTTTCCCGGGTTGGTATTCGGATGTGTGACCTGCTAGAAAAGGATACCTTTAAGGTTAAGCTGCAACGCAACCTTGCTGAAAAGAATGAATTGTTCACCAAGCTTTACCATGTTGACCCAATCAACTTCGATGACATCTTCGAGAGTTACTATGAATATGGTCAAGAGCTGAAGAAGTACGTTACCGACACGTCCCGGATCGTCAACGATGCCCTGGATCAGGGCAAGAAGGTCCTCTTTGAAGGGGCCCAGGGGGTAATGCTGGACGTCGACCAAGGAACCTACCCATACGTTACGGCTTCCAACCCAATCGCTGGGGGTGTCTGCACCGGGGTCGGGGTTGGTCCTAACAAGATCAACACGGTTGTCGGTATTTGCAAGGCCTACTCCACTCGTGTCGGTGCTGGCCCATTCCCAACGGAACTGACTGATACGATCGGTGACCAAATTCGGGAAACCGGTCACGAATACGGAACGGTTACTGGCCGTCCACGGCGGGTTGGCTGGTTCGACAGCGTTGCCATGCGGCACGCACGGCGGGTATCCGGTTTGTCCTGCCTCAGCTTGAACCTGCTGGACGTTCTGACTGGTCTGAAGACTGTCAAGATCTGTACTTCCTACAAGCTTGACGGCAAGCAGATCGATTACTACCCAGCTAGTTTGAAGGAACTGGACCGTTGCGAACCAGTTTATGAAGAACTGCCGGGTTGGGACGAAGACATCACCGGGGTCAAGAAGTTCGAGGACCTGCCAATCAACGCGCAGAACTACCTGAAGCGGGTCAGCGAATTGTCTGATACGCCACTGGCCACGGTTTCTGTCGGTGCGGACCGGATCCAGACGATCATTATTAAGAACCCATGGGAACTTTAATTCAATACGGATGATATAAAAAGGCGGGGGGCCCAGTGCCATCCCGCCTTTTTGGCGTGGTACAATTAAGAAAAAAGATGGGGTGAACGATAATGGCATTAACGATAACCGTGGTGCGGCAGTACCTTGACTGGCCGCTGGGGCAGACAATCAATCAGGAAGATCTCAAGCAGCAGCTGGGGGTTCACGCAACGGGTAACGATGGTGCAGACTTGACGGACAAGGTCCTGCTCAACCTCACCCAGGTCAACGTCAACCAGCAGGGGGAGTACCCGGTAGTTCTGAGCGTGATGGATGCCACCGGCCAAACCGCCCAGACGAGCGTCACGCTTGACGTCCGGCCATTACGAACCCAGTCGCCGACACCGGCTCAACAACCGCAAAACACAGTTACGCCGAAGAAACACCGCGGCTGGCTCTGGGGACTGATCGCGGTCATTGTAATTATTTGCCTGGTGTGGGGATGGACAAGCCACCGGCGTCAGCAACAGGACCAAGCGGCTAACAATGCCCAGCAGAGCAGTCAGATTGCCGACAACTCAAGCAGCGTGGCCAAGCTGAGTGGGGACAACCGGAAGCTGGCCAACCAGGTTGCGGAACTCCGGGGGGCCGTTAAGCAGTACCAGCACGATAAGGATCAGGAAGCTTTGAATCAGCGCCTGGACAAGATCGAAAGCCAAAACCAGCAGTTAGGCAGTCAGGTGAGCGACACCACCCAGAACCGTTTGAACCAGGTTACCAACGTGGTTGAACAGGTTCGTCAAGACCCGGACAACGGGGTCCAGATCGTCAACGACCTGAAGAACGAGAGCGGTTTTAAGGACATTTGGAACAACATCACCACCATGGTCCAGGGCTGGATGGACAAGTTTGCGGAGTAGCGATGATTGACAGGGTCAGTTTTGACCCGTAAAATAAATATAATTACCTTTAAGTGGTTCAGCGAGGCCGCTAAGGGGCGGTAGAAAGTTGGCGGCTCTTCTTTAGTGGTAATTAAGGAAGGGCCGCTTTATTGAAATAGAAGAGGAGTGGCAAAATGGCACATGAAGTTGTTGATGGTTCAAGCATGCAACGGGCGCTGACCCGAATTACGTACGAGATTATTGAGCAGAACAAGGGGGTCGAAAACCTGGTCTTTGTCGGCATCAAGACCCGGGGCGTCTACCTTGCTAAGCGGTTAGCCAAGCGGCTTAATCAATTGGAAAACGTCAATGTTCCAGTGGCGGCCCTGGACGTTTCTCTTTACCGGGATGATCGGCATGTGCCTGATCCGCACCGTGAACCCACGGTCAAAACCGACCAGTTGGACGTCGACATTACCGACAAACACGTAATCTTGGTCGATGATGTCCTCTTCACCGGTCGGACGGTGCGGGCGGCCCTGGATGCCTTAATGGACATGGGCCGGCCTAAGCGAATTTCTTTGGCGGTGTTGGTTGATCGGGGTCACCGGGAATTGCCAATTCGGCCGGACTTTGTCGGAAAGAACATTCCGACAGCCATGAACGAGACGGTTCACGTGGCCGTTGAAGAATACGACGGTCATGAAGACGTCACAATTGACCACAACTAATAAATAGAAAATGCCCGCTAGGGATTAGGTGAAAATTCACCCGATTCCTGGTGGGCATTTTTAAATTATTTAGTACTCAACGCGGCTATTTCTTCCAATATCGGGCCCTTGTCAGCAGGTCACGGGAGCGCTGGTCGGCGGGACGATAACCCTTGTTGAAGAGGTGCTTGAAGTACATCATGTTGTAGAAAAAGCCAAATGCGATTGATGGCCACGGGAACTCCAGCAGCCAGTTCAAACCGAAGAACATTGCCACGAGAACATAGTCGAGGTCTAAGACAATCATCAGGATAAAGTTGTAGTAATCTCCCCGGAAGAGTGCCGGAATCGGCCCAAACCAGAGGGTCGTCCACGAGAAGCCAACCTTGGCAATCCGGAGGTCCCCCTGGTCGTTAACAATTTTGGCATAGTTTGGCGGCAAGGGGAGATTGTTGAGGTTAAACGGGTTTTGGTCATTATCGTTATTATTACCAAATGGGTTTTGCATGTCTCTTCCACTTCTTTCTATATAATAATGATGATAACACAATCGTTCCCATCCTCCCATACATCGAGTCGTCAGTATTGATAAAAGTATGATAAACTCAGTTTGTAATACAAGAAAAGGGGAATGTCTAATGCTATTTTTCTTAAATGACGGCATTCAGGAAAATAAGTCTGGGATTGAGCACGCTCAGATGAAGCGGCTAAAATTGTTCAAGCAGTTTGAGCAGCCAGCGATGATTGTCACTCGGCAGTATTCAAACGAGCTGCACCTGGTGACCAAGCATGCTGGGATCGCCGATGCAGACTTTGTGAACCTGTTTGATTACTTCCAAAACGCCCGAGTTATCCCGCAAAAAGACGTGACAATTAAGGATATTCAAATTGATCCACACTGGCAGCGGCAGGCAGACGGCATCAACTATTCCTACTCACGAAACGGCCACCGGATCCTATACGTACGGCGGCGCAATGATGCAAAGAAGCACGTTATCAACCTGCAGTACTTCGACCACTATGGAAAGCTCCTTAATGTTAAGTGGTATGATGTGCGGGGCTTTATTTCCGTAGAGCAAGTATATGATTGGCAGGGCAATATTACAACTGAGAACTACTTTCGCCCGGACGGCAAGCTGGTCTTGCAGCTGGCCCACATGAAGGACAAACGGGGCCAAAAGGTTGATACTTATCACTTGTTTGACTACCAGGGCCAGGACTTCCAGTTTACCGGCTTGGATGAGCTGACCAGTTTCTTCTTGGATCAGCTGGTTACCGATCGGGAAATCTGTGGCGCGGGTCCGGTGGGGATGATTGTCGACCGGGTCTTTGAGGTTGGCTGGTCAGTCCTCCACATGAAACACCGGGTGGCCCGTTACATGCAACTGCACAATGACCACGTCAATAATAATGATGACATCCTGCACTCAACCCTGAACTACAATTACGAGTGGGGATTGCGCCACATTCAGGACTGGGACGGGGTGATCGCCCTGACTCCCCAGCAAGAGGATGATTTGAAGGCCCGCTTTGGCAAGTTTGGGGTCCCGATCTTCCGCGTGCCGGGGCCGATCGTGCCCGCTGCCGTGTTAGATAAGCCCCACGTCCCATTTGCCAAGCGGACGAAGAACCAGGTGGTAATGGTGGCCCGGCTGTCCCCCGAAAAGCAGCAGGACCAGCTGCTGAAGGCTTGGCCGCAGGTGCTGGCGAACGTTCCCACTGCCAAGCTGGACTTCTGGGGTTATGCCAATGATAACTTTGACCAGAAGCTCAAGAAGATCGTTACCGAAGAGCAGATCGGCAAGTCAGTGACCTTCCATGGCTACACTACCGACGTCAATGCGGTCTATGAGGATGCCCAGCTCTTGATCCTGCCTAGCCGGGTAGAAGGGTTGCCGCTTTCCTTGGTTGAAGCCCAGTCCCATGGGTTGCCGATCATTGCCAACGACATTAAATACGGACCGGCCGACGTGGTCATTAACGGTCAAGACGGTTTGTTGACCAAGAACGGTGACATTGACGGCCTGGCCAAAGCGATCGTTTCCCTGCTGACCGATCAAGAAGGGTTGGAAAAGATGAGCGCCCACGCCTATGAGGATAGCCGCCGCTATTCTGAGCCCAACGTGATGAAGCTTTGGCAGGGGATTATCGATGACATGAATGAAAAGGAGGACCAATAGTGTTTTTCTTTGTAAATCAATACTTACTGAGCAGCAATTCAAGTGTCGAACACGCGGAAATCAAGCGGCTGAAGCTCTTTGCCAAAAACGGCGTGGCGGCCAAGCTGGTTACCCGTGACTTTGACCCAGTTCTTCACCATACCCTGCCGCGCTTTGGCCTCAAGGACACGCAGCTGGTCAACATGTACGACTTCTTTGCCAATACCACGGACTACCAGGGCCAGCCGCTGCACACCGCGGACCTCCACCTGCCCTTTGACTACCAGGTCGGCACGGGGAACAATTCCCGGGAGGTCAAGGATGGCCAGCGATTGGTTGGTGAGGTCTTCTTTGCCGGGGGCACCGTCGGGGAGGTCAATCGGGTCGACTGGTATGACCCGGCTGGCAACTTGACCCTGCGTGAGCGTTACGACCTACGGGGATTCAAGGCCGTTGACCAGTTCTTTGGCCAGGACGGGCAGATGTATTTTGAACGCTACTACCGGCCGAACGGCACCATGTACATGGAACGCTACTACGTCCAGTCTGTTCAAAACACCCCGATCAATTCCTTAAACGTCCTGCGGAACTACCAAGGCCAAGACTACTACTTTGATAACCTCGACGACCTGTTTGTCTTCTTCTTAAACGAGCTGAACAAGAGCACCAACACGCCGAACGCCTTCATCGCCGACCGGCCCGCGATCGCAATCCAGCCGGTGCTGCAGGTGGACAACGCCAAGAAGTACCTGTGGTTGCCGATTAACCACGTTGATGACGGACAAAACCTGTTGAACGGCCCGGTCAATGGAATGTTGCAAGGACCATTCACCAGTGAATTGAAGAAGTGGGACGGCATTATCGTAATGACTGACCAGCAGGCCCGTAACCTGCGTCATCGGCTGGGAGAGGCTGTGCCGATCATGCCGATCAACGGTACGCCCGTCAGCCAGCCTGAAAACCGGGTAGCGATGAGCGCGCGGACGCCGGGTCAGCTGATCTACGTTGGCCGGCTGGGTGAAGACAAGCAGATCAGCCAGCTGCTGACGATGTTCGCCGCCATCCACCAGCAGGTACCGACGAGCCGGCTGACACTGTACGGGTATGGCCCGGCCGAGGATGTGAAGCGGTACAAGGACCAGGTCAAGCAGGCCGGGATTGCCGGCTTTGTTAATTTTGTCGGCTACCAGGTGGGCTTGGACCAGGTATATGACCAGGCGCAATTGTTTGTCGATGCCAGCCGCATCGATGCCCAGCCGTTGGCGATGGGCGAGGCCCTAAGCCATGGGGTGCCGGTAGTGACCTATGATTACCTGTATGGCCCGGCCAGCATGATTGAGTCTGGAGTTAATGGGGAATTGATCCCGTTAAATGACCAGAAGAAGTTCGTGAGTGCAGCGGTGCGGTTGCTTAAAGATGCCCAGGAGTTGCAAAAGTTGAGCACGGGGGCCTATAACCACCTTGATGCGCTCAGCGACACGACGACCTGGCAGCAGTGGGCGCCAGTTGTGGGCAATAATTGATATTTATAACGAGACTGGGGAAGACCCGGCCTTTTTTGGATAAAAAGGGGTTTTAGCGATGAAAAACAATCATTGGTGGAAAAACGCGGTCGTTTATCAGATCTATCCCAAAAGCTTCCAGGATAGCAATGGCGACGGGATCGGCGACCTGCAAGGGATCATCAGCCGGCTGGATTACCTGCAGAAGCTCGGGGTCGATATCCTCTGGCTCAACCCGATTTACGAGTCCCCGCAAGTCGACAACGGCTACGACATCAGTAACTACCGGGCGATCAACCCGACGCTGGGGACGCTGGCCGACTTTGACCAGCTCCTGGCCGCGGTCCACCAGCGGGGGATGAAGCTGGTCATGGACCTGGTCGTCAACCACACTTCCGACCAGCACCAGTGGTTTGTCGAGGCTAAGAAGGGCAAGGACAATCCCTACCGTGATTTCTACATCTGGCGGGACGGCCAGGACGGCCACGCTCCTAACAACTGGGGATCATACTTCTCCGGCCCGGCCTGGAAGTACGACCCGGCGAGCGACCAGTACTATCTCCATCTTTTTGCCCCAGAGCAGCCAGACCTTAACTGGGAGAATCCCCAGGTCCGGCAGACGGTCTACCAGATGATGAACTGGTGGGCCGACAAGGGGGTCGATGGCTTCCGGATGGACGTTATCAACCTGATCTCTAAACCGGCCGGACTGCCCGATGGTCCCCGGAGTGCTGACGAGAAATACGCCAGTGTGGAGGGCCTCGTGCCCAACGGTCCCCGCGTTCATGAATTCCTACGGGAGATGAACCGGCACGTCATGAGCAAGCATAAGATGATTACGGTGGGCGAGACGCCCAACGTCACCCCAATGGATGCCAAACGTTACGCGGACCTGCACAACCAGGAGCTCAACATGGTCTTCCAATTTGAGCACATGAACCTGGATGCTAACCCCAACCCGGCCCTTGGCAAGTGGAATGACCAGAAGCCTAAGCTGGCGGATCTCCGTGCTAACCTGACCAAGTGGCAGACTGAACTTATGGGGACGGCCTGGAATTCGCTTTATTGGAACAACCACGACCAGCCCCGGGTCGTTTCCCGCTTCGGGGATGATTCGACGGAGGACTACCGGGTCAAGTCGGCCAAGATGCTGGCGACGATGATCCACTTCATGCAGGGGACCCCCTACATCTACGAGGGCGAGGAGATTGGGATGACTAACGCGGGCTTCACCAAGTTGAGCGACTACGTGGATCTGGAGTCGATCAACGCCTATCACCAGCTGGTGGATGACCAGGGGCTGGTTGATCCGGCGACAATGCTGAAGTACCTGGCGCTGCATTCGCGGGACAATGCCCGGACACCGATGCAGTGGGACGCCAGTGCCAATGCTGGATTTTCCAACCACCAGCCATGGGAGAAGGTCACGGCCAACTACCGGCGGATCAACGTGGCCCAGGCCTTGGATGATCCGGACTCGATTTTCTACTACTACCAGCAATTGATCGCGTTCCGTCATACCATGCCGGTGATTACTGATGGTGACTATGCCCTGGTAGCTGGCAATGAGGATGATCCGGCCGTCTATGCCTACACCCGCCGCGACCCTGCGACGACCCTGCTGGTGATCTTAAACTATACCGATCAGGCGGTCACCCGGCACTACGAATTGCCGGCGACGGCCAGCCTCCTGATCAGCAACTACCAGGATGATCAGGGGACTACCCTGCGTCCCTACGAGGCCAAGGTCTACCAATACTAAGAATAAGAAAAGGGATCGTGACAGACGGTTAGGTTTGTCACGATCCCTTTTGGGTATTTGGTTGGTGCGCTACTCCCAGTATCCTTCGTACTTTCGTGAGGCCGCGGTGTTGGCGTCGGTTACCAATGTTGTTGGATTGGTGGAGTCAGGGTGTTCCTTTTGGAAGGTGAAACGGGGCTGGGAATCTCCCGCCGCCAGATCGACCGTCGTCACCAGGCCAGAGAAGAACCATTCATCGGCAAAGTTGATGTGGTAATTAATCCCGCCCTTGTTGACGGTCAAAACAGCCGTGCTGAGGTCGTCCTCCTTGGCAAAGCCCTGGTCGGGGGTGTGCCGGACGTGGCGCGGCTGCACGGTGGTGCCGAAGAACTTGACGCCATCCCCGCTTTTCAGCTTGAGGTGGGTTACAAACCATTGACTGGCCGCATCCGTGATAACGAGCTTCATCGAACAACACTTCCTTTCCTCTTACCATACCATGATCCTTCTTCTGATCAATTTTTATGCTTAGTAAGAAAATCCCGATACGCGGTTAAGCCGTTGACGTTGTTATCAATACGGGCAACTAATTGGACAGTATAGTGCTGGCTGTCAAAGGAACCGTTGGATTTTAACCGACGGTAAACAATTTCATCATTGGGGAAAAGCGGTAATCCGTGGGGATAGAAGGCCATCGCTTGATCTAGTGAGACTAAGGCTTGCATCTGTTCGAATGTTCCAACCCGTTGGACCTGACACTCGGGGTTGCTAGACTTTAGTGTGGCCAGAAATGCGGCTTGAAGATAGGTTGAACTTTCGTTGCTATAGTATAGGATTGGCCGCGCGGTTAGGTCTTGGTCAGTAAGAAAATTCTTACTGGCAATCGGATTGCGGCGACTGAGCCCCAGAACCATTTCTCCGCTGGCAATTGGTGTGCTGGAAAGCTCGGCGTGAATTAAGTGTTCGTGAGTTCCGTAATCCAGAATATAAGCGCAGTCCAAAGTTCCCATGGTTATATCGGCGATCAGGTGCTCAATGCCGGCTTCACTGATGTGGAAGCGAATTGGCAAGTTGGCCGTATCTTGATAAGCGTGGATATGGTTGACCAATAGGCGTCCTTCAAAAGGAGAAAAGTAACCAATGCGCAGGTGCTGAAAACTTTGCTGGCTGATGCTATGAAGCTTCACGATGCTGTCGTCCAACTGATTAAGCAGTTCTGTTGCACGTTGAACAAAGTAGTTTCCGGCATTGGTTAAGGTAACCTTATTTGGGCCGCGAAAGAAAAGCTGGACCCCCAACTCATCCTCTAAGTTGGCCATTTGTTTGGAAACCGTTCGTTGAGAGATGAACTTTTGGTCAGCAACCTTTTGGAAGCTCCCCAGTTGAGCGACGGCCAGGTAATTTTTGAGTTGTTCGGTATCCATTTTTGCCTCCTTACCCGTCATTTTTTTGCGGGTGTCACATATATTTAACATATTAACTATTTCACAATCTAATTATAATGAAAGCAAATCAAAATTACCAAAGGATGGTGTGATTCATGAAGAGTAAACAAAATAGTTACGATGTTGTGGTAGTTGGTTCCGGAGCGGCCGGAATAGCAGCCGGGTTGACGGCGGTTCAGGAAGGCCATAGTGTCTTACTGCTTGAGAAAGGTAAGACCACCGGTGGCAGCAGTAACTATACTGAGGGGCTATTTGCAATCAATTCTTACTTACAAAAAGCGAAGGGGATTCATATTAAGGCAACCGATGTATTAAGTGAAGAGGTAAATTATTCTAAATATAAAGCTGATTCACGGATCTGGCGTAATTACATTAACAGTAGTGCAGAAAATGTCCAGTGGCTTCATGATCAAGGAGTTGAATTCGAAGGAGTTCAGGCGATGGGCGCCGGTGAAGCAACTTGGCATATATATAAAGGAATGGGGCACGGGGTAATTCATGATGTTCTCCAACCGAAGTTTATTGAGCAGGGGGGCGAGGTATTAACACTTACGCGAGCAATCAAATTGACCCGGCAACCCGACGAAAGATTGCGGGTAACCCTACGAGATCACCGGAGTGGTGCCAAGTACGACGTGATTGCGCGCACGGTAGTTCTGGCTTCCGGTGGCTACCTGAATAATTCCAAGCTAGTTGCTGAAGAAACGAATTATGATGAATCCCGGTTAGTACCGGTTAGCTCCGGGAAAGGAACTGGTGATGGCTTACGGATGGCCTGGAACATTGGCGCACAGAAGTACGGGACTGGAATGGCGATGCTGTTCGGTGGCTATTTACGTGATGAGCACGAGCCTTCCTACAAGATGATGGCTTCTCAGATGAACACTGCGGCTGGCCAACAACCACTTCTCTGGGTAAACCAGGATGGTGAACGCTTTGTCAATGAAGAAGTAGTCTATAATTTCTCATTAGCTGGGAATGCCTTGTATACTCAGTCACAGGTTTTCAGTATCTTGGATCAAGGGGTCATTGATAGGATGGCTGCCGATGGTAACTTCATGGGGCTCGGTATTTATGTTAAGCGGGGACAAAAAATGGACCAGCTACAGGCCGAAATCAATCAGGCACTTGCAGATCAGAAGGGCTTTATTTATAAGGCAGATACCATTGAAGAGCTGGCCACGCAGATGAACTTACCGGTTGAGAAGCTGGCAGCAACAATTCAACGCTATAATCAGTTTGCTGACCAGGGCCGTGATGATGATTTTGGCAAGGACCCACAATATTTACAAAAAATTGTGCAGGGCCCATTCTACGGTTTTCATTTAAGTATCGGGGCCTTCTGCACCATGGGCGGTTTAAAGGTTACCCCGGCAAACGAGGTGCTTGATAATCAGGCCCGGGTGATTCCGGGATTGTATGCTGCTGGTAATGATGCTTCGGGCTTAGTTGGCGATACGTATGGGCCGAATATGCCAGGAACGTGCGTAGGATATGCGTTTTACTCTGGTCGTAATGCCGCTCACCACATTGGTGAATACTTAAAGTAGTCATATGCTGAACGAGAAGTTCAATTTTGACAGATCCATCATAAAAAAGCAGCAAACGTAAGATTTGCTGCTTAACCTATGCGAATTATTTTCTAAGCGACAGCTTGACCACCGCTTCGCACCGGGCCGTCTGCGGCATCATGTCGACGGGCTGGATGTAGTCAACGTGGTAGACGCTGGTCAGGCGGCGGAGGTTACGGGCCAGGGAGGCCATCCCGCAGGAGACGTAGGCGAACTTGCGCGGCTTGGTCTTGAGGATCGCCTTGATCAGGTTATCGTCCAACCCGGCCCGCGGCGGATCGACCACCAGGGCGTCAAAGGTCAGTCCCTCCTTTTGCCACTTAGGAAGGAGGTCCTCGGCCTTGCCAACCTCATAGCGGGCGTTGGTGATTTTGTTGAGGCGGGCATTCTCGTTGGCGTCGGCCACGGCCTCGGGGATGATCTCCATCCCTAAGACGTTCTTGACCCGGGAGGCCAGAGATAAGCCGATGGTCCCGATCCCAGCGTAGGCATCGATCAGGGTGTCATCGGGAGAAAGCTCCAGGGCCTTGGCGGCTTCCTCATACAGGACCTCGGTTTGGGCTGGGTTCAGCTGGAGGAATGAGCGAGCAGAGAGCTTGAAGTCCAGGCCCATCAGGCTCTCGGTGATCGTATCTTTGCCGGCCAGGCGAATAGTCTGGTCCCCCCAGACGAGCGGGGTGTCACCGGGGTTGACGTTTTGCATGACCGAGACCACTTCTGGGAGCTGCTTGGCGATGGCGTCCAGCAGTTGGTGCTTGTGGATCAACTTGGGAGTGTTGGTGATGATCGTAAGCTGCACCTCACCGGTGGTCCAGGATTCCCGGACGGCCAGGGTCTTGATGATGCCGCTGTTGTGGTCCTCATCGTAGACCGGGATGTTGAGCTCTTCGATACTCTTAACCACCGTTCGAACGACGTGCATCGTCTGGGGCATCTGGACGGCGCACTCCTGTATGTCGACCAGGTCGTGGCTGTCAGGCTTGTAGAGTCCCGCGGCCACGTGCCCATTGACCATCCTTACCTGGAACTGGGCCTTGTTCCGGTAGCCGTATTCCGCCGGCGCGGCGATGGTTGGCCGGACATCGTAGTTGCGGTAGCCATAGGGTTGGAACTTGCTCAGGCTATCGAGCACCACCTGACGTTTGAACTTCAGCTGCTCCGGGTAGGCCAGGTTCTCAAGCTCAAAGCCCCCGGCCACGTCGGCGTACGGATCGCGTGGGGTAACCCGGTGCTTGCTAGGCCGGCGCAGACGGTGGATCTTGGCTTCGAGAAAGCGGGGCATGACCTTAGTGACTTCGGCCACGATGACCTCTCCCGGCAGGGCCCCTGGAACGAAGCAGACCTTGTGCTTGAAGTAGCCGATCCCGTGGCCGTTGACTCCCAGCCGCCGGATTGTCAGGGGGAAGCGGTCCCCTACACTGACTGTGACATCTTGTTTCGCATTTTTTTGTACCATTGTTATTGCTCCGATCTATATTGGTGTTCCTTATTTTAGCATACTTGCTGGGGAAGACAGGCGGTTGACGCCGTCTGATTAGCGGGCTTTTATAATCAAAACTTTGAAAATGATTCAACTATTTAAAAGAATACTAATAATCAGTTTTTATCCTTACAAAAATATTGTAAAATAAAAATGTGAAATGTTGCATAAAATAATGAAGGAAGTGACACCTTTGAAAATTGCTGCAATTGCCGGATCAAACGCCAATCATTCCTACAACCGGATGCTGCTGGAGTTCATCGCCAAGCAGTACCAGGATACTGATGAGGTTGATGTGATTGATATTCGCGATGTTCCGATGTTTAATGAAAACTACAAAGGGCGGGCACCTAAGGTTATTGCGGACCTCGACCAGCGAATTAAAGCTGCCGATGCCGTGATCATTGCCAGTCCAGAATACAACCATTCCATTACCTCGGCTTTAAAGAGTGTTGTTGAGTGGCTTTCTTATGAAGTCCACCCGCTGGAAAACAAGCCCGTCATGATCGTCGGGGCTTCAACGCACGAGCAGGGATCGTCACGTTCCCAGGTTCAATTGCGGGATATCTTGATCTCGCCAGGGGTCAACGCCCAGGTATACCAGGGCGGCGAGTTCTTCATGAGTGACGTTGCCAACTTGATCGACGAAGACGGCAACATCACCGATGAAATGTCGATCAAGTTCCTTGATAAGTGTGTCGATGACTTTAAAATCTACGCCCGCGCGATTAACCGGATGGTTGAAGAGACGGCCGCAGAAGCTGAACAGAAGGAGGCGGCAAAGGACTAATGAAAAAGATTCTGGCACTAGTTGGGACGAACGCCAACTTTTCCTATAATCGTCTGTTGCTGAAGTTTATGAAAAAGCACTTCAAGCAAATGGCCGACATTGAGATCTACGAGATCAGCAAACTGCCCGCTTTTGGAGTCGATGTTCCCCTCGAAGAGCAGACCGAGGTTTGGAAGCTCAAGCAGAAGGTCAAGGCGGCTGACGGGGTGGTCTTCTCCACTCCAGAATACGACCACGGGATCCCGGCCGCGTTGAAGAGTGCCGTAGAATGGCTTTCCTACCACACGACGGTCCTCAAGAAGAAGCCGGTCATGGTTGTCGGGGTTTCCTACGGACGGCAGGCCTCTGCCCGTTCCCAGGTCCAAATGCGGCAAATCCTGATTTCACCGGACTGTGATGCCAACCTCATGCCGGGCAACGAGGTCCTGATCGGTGGGGCTACCCACGTCTTCTCCAAGGATGGCCGGCTGATCAACGCCGAGATGCGGGACAACCTGGAAGAGTGCTTTACTCACTTTATTGAATATATTCAAATTTTTGAAAATGTGGACGAGGAGGAAGTCAAAATGCCAATCAAGCAGCCACGGATCAGCGAGGCTTACATCAAGTTCCCAACTGGCCGTTTATCGCTGAAGGAAGTTCAACAGATCTTCAGCACCATTCCATTTGAAATTGACCTGATTGATAGTGCCGACAACTTTGCTTGGTACTCAGATAAGCCAAACCGGGAGCACGTTCGTGACGTGGCTTCCCTGGGCGAACCCGTAACGGAATGCCACCCACCGAAGGCTGTACCTGCCGTGATGGCGATCATCAACAGCTTCCGTGACGGTCAGCGTGATGTTGTTACCCGGCCACTCTGGATGAACGGTCACCGTTCCCTGATCCAGTACTACGCCCTGCGTGACGTTGACGGCCATTACCTGGGAACGATCGAGTTTACCGGGAGTGTTGAATACATCCTGAGCCTCTTTGAAAACGGCGCCTGGGACAAGGGCGGTGTAACAAAGACAGCCGCTAAGCCCGCACCTGCTACAGCAGCCGATGACGGTGAGAGCGCTGATGCTTCAACCGGCGCCTCAGAGTCCGAAGATGACGGCGCGGCCGTAAGTGCAACGCCAGCAACCGCCGAGCCGGCCGGAATCGAGGAAACCGATGCGGATACCGGGGCTTCTGAATCTGGCAGTGTTGATGCCGATGATGAAGCTGCGGACGCCACTACCGGTGCTTCCGAAGAAGAATAATCATGGATGAGAATCTGATTGACCAGAAGCATACGCTGACCCACTATGCTCTGGGGACGCGAATTGTGCTGACGGTTTACGGAGACGCGGCCGCCGAAATTCTTCAGCCCACGATGGACCTGGTCGACGGGTATGAGGACCGGCTGACGGTCAACCGGGACCAGTCGGAGTTAATGGACGTCAACCACGCGGCGGGCAGTGCGCCGGTGGCGATCTCGAAAAGCAGCTATGAACTGGTCAAGCTGGCCGTCCGCTACAGCCGGGAAGATTTTGGCTTCAACGCCTTGATCGGTCCGCTGGTCAAGCTCTGGAAAATCGGCTTTAAGGGGGCCAACGTCCCGGACGATGCCGATATTAAGGAGCGTCTGCAGCTAATCGACCCCTGGCAGGTGCAACTCGATGACCAAAAGCAAACGGTCTACCTGAAACAGGCTGGGATGGAGCTGGACCTCGGCGGGATCGCCAAGGGCTACATCGCCGATCGCATTAAGGATTTCTGGACCCAACAGGGGGTCACTGTCGGGATCATTAATCTTGGCGGAAACCTCCTCTTCGTTGGGCCGTCACCACGCCGCAGCGACGGTCAGTGGGTGATTGGGGTCCAGGATCCCCAGCTTCACCGCGGGGAAAACATGGAGGTTGTTAAAAAGCCCGCCTGTTCCGCCGTGACGTCGGGGATCTATGAACGTTTCCTGATCAAGGATGGCCATCGCTACCACCACCTGATCGACCCGCGGACGGGGTACCCGCTCGTCACTGACCTAAGCAGTGTGACCGTCTTTACCGACCAGTCGGTGATGGGGGAGATTGAAGCCAAGCGGCTCTTCTTCAACGGTCAGCCGATCCCTGGCTGGCTGGAACGGCCGGGCAACCGCGGGGCAGTTTTTATCCATAATGACGAATCGGTTGAAAATGTTGGAGTATAGATAAAGAGGACTGACAGAGCGTCAGTCCTCTTTTTGTATGGATATTATTTCCAATCCAGTGCCAGTCCCTGTTGCTGCAAGGCGGCGCTTAGTTTGTCGCGGGTCGTCTCGTGCTTGTCGAGCTTGGCACCGGCAATTTGTTTGGTAAAGGAATCGATCCGGCGGTTGGCGTCCCGCAGGTCATAGTACTGGGTGACGGTCTGATCATAGTCCTTGAGGTCGCTGGCCGTGAAGTCGCGGTGGTAGTCATTTTCCATTACCAGCGTGTCGAGTGGCAAGCGTGGCTTTAGTTGGGGCTCCTGGTCCGGGATGCCGACCTGCAGTCCCAGCAGGGGGAAGGTCATCTTCGGCAGGTCGAGGACCCGGATTAATTCCATGGGGTCGTCTTTGATGGAGCCGAGGATCACCCCGCCAAGGCCCATGCTTTCGGCGGCGACCAAGGTGTTTTGAACTGCTAGGACGGTATCCTCCACGGCCTGCTGGAAGATATCGGTGGTGTGCAGGCGGCCATCATCCTTGCCGGCTGCTTGCCGGATCTGCTGGTTGCGGTAGAGGTCGACCAAAAAGATCAGCAAGTCACCGTTTTGACCAATGTAGGGCTGGTTGCCGATCCGGCGAATTGCGGCCCGCTTGTCTTCGTCAGTGATGTGCAGGATGCTGAACTGTTGCATGAACATGCTGGTAGAGGTGTGGCGGGCAGCCTCGTACAGGGTGGTTAGCTGTTCCTTATTGAGTGCCTGGGGCTTAAATGCCCGGATGGAGCGATGATTAAGCTGGTGATCGATAGTTGAGTTGTGAATCATAACGAATCTCCTTACTTTTTGTTAGCTATATTTTACCACAATTGGCAAAGGTTGACAGTTGCTAAAAAAGATCAGATGTAATATGATAATGGCAATAAGAAACACGGATGCATTTCAAGTAGACCACATAGAGAAGCCGCGGGTGGTGCAAGCGGCCGGTCGAAACTCCGGTGCAGAAAATGACGTGGGCGGGTAATGCCGCACGGCCGATGACCGTTATCCATCACGAGGGTGGTAGAAATACCAAACTTGGGTGGTACCGCGGAACTAAGAGCCATTTCGTCCCAAAATTTTGGACGGAGTGGCTCTTTTTATTGGAGGCAATAAAATGTTAGATATTAAGAAGATTCGCAAAGACCCAGAATTCTTTAAGCAAAAGCTGGCGACCCGGGGCGTTAAGGCCGAAGAGATCGACGAAGTGTTGGCCCTTGATGAAAAGCGGCGGGACCTTTTGCAACAAACCGAAGCCATGAAGGCCCAGCGTAACGCTGCTTCCAAGCAGATCGGTGAGGCCAAGCGCAATGGGGAGTCCGCTGATGAGGCGATTAAGCAGACCCGGGAACTCGGTGACAAGATCAAGGAACTGGACCAAAAAGTAGAAGCAAACGACCAGGAGCTTCATGACAAGATGGCTCATTTGCCAAACATCCCGCACGACGGTGTTCCAGTCAGCCTGACGGAAGACGGCGCCGTTGAACTGCGGAAGGTCGGCCAAATCCGTGACTTTGACTTCGAACCAAAGCACCACTGGGACGTCGGTGAGAACCTGGGGATCCTGGACTTTGACCGGGCCAGCAAGGTTTCTGGTGCCCGCTTTGTCTATTACCTGGGCTTGGGTGCGCAACTCGAACGGGCCGTTTACAACTTCATGCTGGATGAACACATGAAGGACGGCTACACCGAAGTACTGCCACCGTACATTGTAAATGCCGACTCAATGTACGGCACTGGTCAGTTCCCGAAGTTCAAGGAAGGGGTCTACCAGGTTAACGGCGAGGACATGACCTTGATTCCAACGGCCGAAGTTCCATTGACGAACTACTACCGTGGCGAGGTCATTCCGGAAGAGGAACTGCCGGTCTACGTTACGGCCCTGACCCCATGCTTCCGTTCAGAAGCCGGGGCAGCTGGTCGGGACACCCGTGGTTTGATCCGGATGCACCAGTTCAATAAGGTTGAAATGGTTAAGTACACCAAGCCAGAGGATTCTTGGGATGAATTAGAGAAGATGACGGGCAACGCTGAGAACATTCTGAAGAAGCTCAACATTCCATACCACGTCATCACCCTGACGACCAGTGACATGAGTTTCACCGCTTCTGAAACTCACGATATCGAACTGTGGATGCCAGCCCAGAACAAGTACCGGGAAGTATCATCCTGCTCAAACTGCCTGGACTTCCAAGCACGGCGGATGCACACTCAATACCGGGACGAAGACGGCAAGCTGCAATACGTCCACACCTTGAACGGGTCTGGTCTGGCAGTGGGTCGGACGGTTGCCGCTATTTTGGAAAACTACCAAAACGCAGACGGCTCCGTGACGATCCCAGAAGTACTGGTTCCTTACATGCACGGAATCACGAAGATCACCAAGGAAAACGCGGTACCATTCCGCAATAAGCTGAACAAGTAAAAAATTAAAGTTGGGAAAAGCACCAGCGCACTCCATAATAGGCTAGCTTCGCGTCGTTAGACACTAAGAGCGCGGTTTTTCCCGCAATTACTATATAAAAATCATTAGGCACTCCGGGGAAATATTCCCGGGGTGTTTTTTTGATCCCAAACAAAATGAGAAAATTCTTATAAAAAATGAAGGACCATTTCAAATGCCTTAATTTAAATAAGTTATATTGCCGTTCCCCCTTTTTATTTATCAATTTTAACCGCTTTCATCTTGGATAAGCACACGGTTGGCTTAAAAGTATTCAATTATTTTTACCGGGGTGATAGAGTATTATCAACGTTAAAATTTGATTAAAAAGGAGTCGGTTATGATGCGGAGGATAAGTTGGAAAAAGATTTTTGCCAGCTGGCTTGCGGTTCTCGCAATTGCAGTTGGGTGGTTGCTGGTCGAACCCCAGTCTGCCTCCGCTGCCGAGCCGACGTATACGATCGCGACGAATAACACCTTCGAGCCGTTTGAAATTCAGGACAGCAAGGGCGGCTATTCCGGTAAGAACCCGGGGATTGAAATTGAAATGCTCAGAGCGATTGCCAAACACGAGCACTTCAAGTACAAGCTCAAGCCGATGAGCTTCAACGGTGACCTCCAAGCCCTTGAAGGTGGCCAAGTGGACGCCGTGATGGCCGGGATGAGTGTCACCGATGAACGGAAGCAGAAGTTCGACTTCTCCGTTCCTTACTACACTGATGGGGTCGAGATGGCCGTTGCTAAAGATAGCAACATCAAGTCTCTAAAACAGCTGAAGGGCAAGACCGTTTCGGCCAAGTCCGGAACCAGTGCAGCCCTCTTCCTGAAGAATAACCAGAAGAAGTATGGCTACAAGATCAAGTACTTCGATTCCTCTAACACGATGTGGAACGACGTCAAGATCGGCAACACCGCTGCGACCTTCGATGATGGCCCGGTCCTCGAATACGGGATCAAGACCGGGGTGCCGCTGAAGATCGTGACGAAGAAGCCAATCGATGCTCAACCGGTGGCGATCGGTTTCCAAAAGGGCAAGAACCTGGAAATGCAAAAGAAGGTCAACGCCGGAATCACCTGGTTGAAGAAGACCGGCCGGATGCAGAAGATCATCGACAAGTACACCAAGGGCAACAAGACCGCCAAGAGTGCTACGGCCGACCGGACGATCCTTGGCTTGCTGAAGGCCAACCGGGAAGCCCTGCTACGGGGCCTCTGGATGACCGTTGAATTGACGATTGTCGGGATTGTCTGCGCGATGCTCTTCGGGTTGGTCCTCGGGGTGCTGGGAATCATGCAGAACAAGTTCGCCCAGGCGGTTTCCAGCGTGATCATCTACATCTTCCGGGGCCTGCCAATGATCGTTTTGGCCTTCTTCATCTACATGGGGGTACCAAACGTCATTGGCCACAAGGTACCGCTGTTTGTCGCCGGGGTCATCACCTTGATGCTGGACGAAGGTGCCTACATCGGGGCGATCGTCAAGGGTGGTTTTGAGGCCGTCGATCCCGGACAGTGGGAAGCGGCCCGGAGTTTGGGACTGCCTTACCACAAGGCACTGATCAAGGTCATTGCCCCACAAGGGCTGAAGATCATGGTACCGTCACTGGTTAACCAGTTCATCATGACCCTGAAGGATACCTCGATCCTGTCCGCAATTGGGGTCATGGAATTGACCGAAACCGGGACCGTTATTATTTCGCAGAACATGGAAGGGTTCAAGATGTGGCTGATCATTGGGACCATCTACATCATCATCATTACCCTGTTGACTTGGTTATCGAACTACATTCAGAAGAGGATGGCTTAATATGGATAAACGATACAAAGTACAAGTTAAAGACCTGCACAAGAGTTACGGGAACAATGAAGTCCTCCAAGGGATCAACCTGAACGTGGCCCCCAGTGAGGTAGTTTGCATGATCGGTCCATCCGGTTCCGGAAAGAGTACCTTCCTGCGCTGCTTGAACCGGCTGGAAGTACCCAACGGCGGGCACGTCTACGTCGACGGCTACGATATTGCCGACCCGAAGGTGAACATCAACAAGGTCCGGGAAAACATCGGAATGGTGTTCCAACACTTCAACCTGTTTCCTAACATGTCCGTGCTGGATAACATCACCCTAGCGCCGGTGCAGCTGGGCAAGGCCAGCAAGGAGGAAGCCGAACAGGAGGCCCTGCATTACCTTGACTTGGTTGGGTTGCGCGATAAGGCGAACGTCAACCCGCGGACTCTTTCAGGGGGGCAGAAGCAACGGGTGGCGATCGCCCGGGCCCTGGCGATGAAGCCAGACGTGATGCTCTTCGATGAACCGACGAGTGCCCTCGACCCCGAAATGGTTGGAGACGTGCTGGAGGTCATGAAACAGCTGGCTAAGCAGGGAATGACCATGATCGTGGTCACCCACGAGATGGGCTTTGCCAAACAAGTGGCCGACCGGGTCGTCTTCTTCCACGATGGCAATATTCGTGAACAAGGAACGCCGGAAGAGATCTTTGACCATCCGCAACATCCAGATACGAAGAATTTCCTGGATAAAGTGCTGAATGTCTAGTCAAAGGAAAACGAATTTTTTACAACTTTTTGATCTTATCGTTTGACATTTATGCTGAGATCGGTATAATGGTCAATAACTTCTAAGGTTGGTTACCAGAGAACCCGATAGATGCTGAGAATCGGGTCCAGCCACATGGCATGATCGATGAAATAGGGTGGTTCCTCTATCGACTCAGAGGTAGTTCCTAACTGGAACTATGAAGATGGGTGGAACCGCGTTGAAAAAACGTCCCTGGTACAGATGCCGTACCAGGGACGTTTTTCGTGTCATGCTTAATATATATCCAAGGAGGGAAATTTATGGACGAACAACAGCAACAGAAACTGAAGCGCTCACTGAAGAGTCGCCATGTCACCATGATTGCCATCGGTGGGGCGATCGGAACAGGATTATTCCTTGGTTCTGGGTCTGCGATTCATAAAGCCGGCCCATCAATTATTCTCTCGTATTTAATAGTAGGGATTTTCTGCTTCTTCATGATGCGGGCGCTTGGTGAGTTGATTTTAGCCGACACCAGCAAGCACTCCTTCATTGATTCTGTAAAGGAGTACTTGGGTGATCGAATGGAATTTGTGGCCGGGTGGATGTACTGGGCCTGCTGGCTGACCCTGGCGATGGCCGACTTGACGGCGACGGGAATCTACTTGCGCTACTGGTTCCCAAGCCTGCCGCAATGGGTTGGGCCGCTGGTCATCGTGATCCTATTGATGCTGGTCAACATGGTCAACGTCGGGTTGTTTGGTGAGCTTGAGAGTTGGTTCTCGATGATTAAGGTGATTGCCATCCTGGCCCTGATCGCAGTTGGCGTGATCATGCTCATCTTCCACAGTTCCGTGGCCGGGCGGCCGGTAACCCTGACTAACCTGGTCAGTCACGGAGGCTTTTTCCCAACCGGTCCGCTGGGCTTTCTGATGTCATTTCAGATGGTGGTCTTTGCCTTCGTTGGGATTGAGATGGTCGGGCTGACTGCCGGGGAAACTAAGAATCCTCAAAAGGATATCCCGAAGGCGATTAACACCCTACCAGTTCGAATCGGGCTATTCTACATTGGTTCGATGATTGCGATGATGGCAATCTACCCATGGTACCAAATCAAGACCAGTTCCAGCCCGTTTGTGCAAGTCTTTGCAGCTATCGGGGTTCCCGGAGCGGCTGCTATTTTGAACTTCGTGGTCCTGACGGCAGCAATGTCGGCCACTAACAGTGCCATTTTCAGTACCAGCCGGTCTCTGTACTCGCTGGCCCGGGGTGGCAATGCACCAAAACGGTTCAGTGAGCTGAGTGCCAAGGCCGTACCAAACAACGCGCTGACCTTCTCATCACTGATCCTGTTCATTACGGTGATTCTGAACTACATCATGCCGGCGGGCGTCTTTGACATGATCGCCAGCATCTCGACGATTACCTTTATCTTTACCTGGTTGATCATTCTGTGGGCGCACATCAAATACCGGCAACAGCACCCGGCTGGGGTTTCCTTCTTTAAGATGCCTGGTTTTCCCTTTACGAGTTGGCTGACGATTATCTTCTTCTGTGCCGTGCTGGTGATCTTGCTGTTTATCGACAGCACCCGGCTGCCGCTGATCATTACCGTTGTTATTTTTGCCCTGCTAGCCGTTAGCTATGACTTTTTAGCAAAAAAGAAAGATTAAATTTTTGTCAAATATAACGTTCGGATTGCCTGAAAAAAGTCCAAAAATGACGGCACAAACAGTAAAAAAATTGCCAATTGTCTAACTTGTGAAACCGAAACCAAGCCTATCGTGGCGCGGTTTGGTTGAAGTTTTGAAAATGGAATACTATACTAAGGGTGTGGAAAGAGATCGGCCCTTTGATACGAACATCTTCTCATAATAAACTACTTTGAAGTTAGTTAATTAAAATGACTTTACATGATAATTAACAACACCCCACTCCAGACGAAACATATTAGTTTCCTTGAAAAGTATGTTAGCTAAAAATTAGTGGCCATATCTACAACCTAAATGATAATAAGCTATAAGGGTTCTTCACAAAAGGCGAAAGAACTGCAGATAGAGAGACACAATAACGGATCTTGATACAATTAACAGTGACCGATCCTTTCCATGCGGAAGCGCGGAGACATTAATTTGTCTCCGCTTTTTTAGTTTTAAAACTGATTGGGGGACTGGAGAAAAATTCAGCTTTTTCTCCAGTCCCAATTTCCCGGGAAATTTTATTCCGGATCGGCTAGCGATTTACCACTCGTCGTGTTCTTGAAACCATCGAAGGCCTGTTCAATGGTTCGGTATTCCAGATCGGTCAGTTTGATGTCCAGTGACCGGGCGTTAGCTTTGACCTGCGTGTCATGCTTGGCTCCCGGAATGACCATGGAAATCAGCGGGTTCTGCATGTACCATGCTAGGATAACTTGCGCAACGGTGGCCTGGTGGGCCTTGGCAATTGGCCGTACGACATCTACCGCCGTCAGAACCTTGCTGAAGCGCGGTTCGCTGAAGTCCGCAATCTGGCTGCGGATATCATCGGCCGGGAAGTCAACCTTGTGGTCGTACTTCCCCGTCAACAGGCCAGAAGCCAGTGGGAAGTAAGGAACAAAGCTGATCTGGTGGTCGTGCAGGTAATCCAGCATTCCTTCGGTCAGGTGATCCTGGTGGAGGAGACTGAATTCATCCTCCACGACATCGACATAGCCGTCCGCGTTGGCCTCCTTGATCTGGTCAAGGCTAAAGTTGGAGATCCCAATTGCTCGAATCTTGCCGGCTTCCTTCAGCTTTTGGAGAGCGCCGACTGCCTCGGCCTTCGGGGTGTCATGATCAGGAAAGTGAATATAGAAGATATCGATATAATCGGTCCCCAGTCGTTCCAGGCTCTTATTGACCTGTTCAGTCAGGAACTCTGGCCGGTTATTGATCACCTGGTCACCGCTGGAGAAGTCCTGGGCGCCTTTGGTAGCCAGGACAATCTTGTCGCGGTCATATTCTTTCATTACGGACCCAACCAATTCTTCAGAATGCCCCAGCCCATAGACGTAGGCCGTGTCGAGCAGGTTAATTCCGTTGTCTAAAGCTGCCCGGACGAGCGCGCGGCCGTCATCATCCTTGAGATTTGGGAAGAGATTGTAGCCGCCAACGGCATTGGTGCCCAGGCCAAGTGGGGTTGCTAAGACGTCGGAATGGCCAACTTTAACTAAATTTACACTTTTCATAATTAATCGTACCCTCCTTGAATAAAGCGCTTTCTGACGTTGGTTATATTATATCTTTTTTTATGCAACAAATGAACAAAATTTCTGATTAGGAATGCAATATTGATCATTTTTTAAAAAACAAGTATAATGATGGTCCTTGGCAGGGGCGGAGAAATGGTTACTGAAAGGCATACTGTTTCTCTATTCTTTTGTTACTATTTGTTAGCGCTTCCACAAAATTGAAAATCTTTGTGAAATAAATTTTTTACCGAGTTTGACCAGTGAATATATAGAAAGTAAAACGTTACAGCGCTTTACTGGACGTTGTAAACGCCATCATTTCACAAAGGATGTAATAATTTGTGCTTTACAGGAACTAAAATTTAAGATATTCTAAAGATGTCTTAAAGTTAGCTCACTTAACAAAGCAATTATTCGTTCAATTTGGATAGTCGGGCTAGCAATTGCATGTATTTTATATTAAGGGGTGTAAATATGTATCTCGCAATCAATATTATTGGTCTGATTGTCTTCCTTGCGATCGGTTGGCTGTTCTCAAAGAACCGTAAGGCCATCAACTGGAAGACGGTTGCGATCATGGTTGTTATTAACCTTATCCTGGCATGGTTCCTGACCGGTTCTGCCGCAGGTCGTGCTGGTGTTAAGGCTGCTGCCGACGGTTTCGTTTGGATCGTTGACGTATCTGCAAAGGGTACGGTCTTCGCATTAGGTAATTGGTATAACCCAAAGAACTTGAACTTCATCTGTTCCGCTCTTATGCCAATCCTGATGATTGTTCCACTGTTCGACATCTTAACTTACATTGGTTTCCTGCCATGGATCATTAAGTGGATCGGACGTGGACTCTCATACATCACTGGTCAGCCTAAGTTCGAATCTTTCTTCGCTGTTGAAATGATGTTCTTAGGTAACACGGAAGTTCTGGCCGTTTCTGGTATGCAAATTCGGAAGATGAGCAAGGAACGTAACTTGACCTTGGCCATGATGTCAATGTCTTGTGTTACTGCCTCAATCCTTGGATCATACATTCTGATGATGCCTGGTCAATACATCTTAACCGCTGTTCCAATCAACATCATGAACGCTTTGATTGCGACGAGTATGTTGAACCCTGTTCAGGTTGCTCCTGAAGACGACACGATTGAAAAAGTTGGTAATAATGATAACGGTAAGAAGGAACCATTCTTCAGCTTCTTGGGTGACTCCATCCTGGGCGCTGGTAAACTGATTCTGATCATCATCGCAAACGTTGTTGCCTTCGTTGCATTGGCTGCCCTGATCGACAAGATTCTTGGCCTGATCTGGAAGCCACTGTCACTTGAAAGTATCCTTGGTGTCTGCATGTTCCCATTCTCCTGGCTGCTCGGTCTGCCAGTTCACCAAGCATGGGACTTGGCACAAAACATGGGTATGAAGTTAGTTACGAACGAATTCGTTGTTATGGGTAAGGTTTCTGGTTCAATCAACCACTACCCAGAACACTTGAAGGCGGTTCTGACGGTCTTTGTTACTTCCTTCGCCAACTTCGGTACTATTGGTATGATCATTGGTGCCTTCAAGGGTCTGGCCAACAAGGAAGATAACGACTACATCGCCCAAAACATTGGTTACCTGCTGCTCTCTGGTATCTTGGTATCACTTCTGTCAGCTGCCTTTGTTGGTCTGTTCGTTTGGTAAAACTAAAAAGCAGCTTGTAAGGGCTGCTTTTTTTAACCACCGTTTCGGAAACGCTTGCATTTCTAAAGGAGGAACAAATTATGACTACTAAGATTATTATGGATACTGATCCGGGAATTGATGACGCTGCTGCTTTGACGATGGCGATTAACGACCCATCGATTGACCTGAAGCTGGTTACGGCAGTTGCCGGTAACGTCACGGTCGACAAGACCACGGCCAACGCCTTAAAGATTATCCACTTCTTTGGTAAGGATATCCCGGTAGCAGCCGGTGCTGAACAACCGCTGATCAAGCCATTCGAAGACGCTGCCCGGATCCACGGTGAATCAGGAATGCCTGGCTATGACTTTGGTGATGACTACGGTCAGCCAATCAAGAAGACGGCCGTTGAAGCACTGCACGATGCCATCATGGCCGAAGACGAGGTCATCTTGGTACCAACTGGTTCTTACACCAACATTGCCCTCCTGTTCAGCGAATACCCAGAGGTCAAGAGTCACATCAAGAAGATCGTGGCAATGGGTGGTTCCATGTCCGGCGGTAACATGACCAGTGCCGCTGAGTTCAACGTCTTCACCGATCCAGACGCTGCCCGGATTATGTACAACGCGGGTATTCCTATCGTCATGGTTGGTCTGGATGTTACCTTGAAGGCTCTTTTGACCAAGGACACGATCGAGCGTCTGGGACAGATGAATAAGACTGGTGAAATGCTCCACGCCTTGATTACCCACTACAACGACGGAACTGATGAAGGGCGTCCAATGCACGATGTCAACACCATCTTCTACCTGCTTCATCCAGAAGCATTTACTACCAAGAAGATGTGGGTTGATGTTCAAACTGAAGGCCCAGCAATCGGGGCCACGGTTGGTGACATTCGTGGTGCCTACCACGATGGCAAGACCAACGCGGAAGTTTGCCTGGACATCGACGCTGAATACTTCAACAAGTGGTTCTTGGATGAAGTCAGCAAGATGCAATAAAAATTAATTAGGCGGGGTTGGCGACTTTGATGGTCGCCGCCTTTTTCATATATAATGTCTGAACCAAAAGGGCAGTCCTGCTAGTCGTCAGGGTTGCCCTTTTAATATTAATCACCCAGGTATTTCCCGGGAAATATTAATGCTAGTCAACGAAGGCTGGCGGTTGAAAGTAGGCCGTTTTTACGGTACAGTAGTAGGGTAACGTGAAACATTTTGCTGTTTCACGAAAGGAGGATTTGATGAATCCAGAACAATTTCAACAGGCGTTGGCGGATCACGGGATCACGCTGACCGCTAAACAATTAGAACAATTTGCAACCTACTACCGGATGCTGGTTGAAAGCAACAAGCACGTTAACCTGACCCGGATCACTGACGAGGACGAGGTCTACCTGAAGCACTTCTATGACTCCATCACTGGGGCCCTGGCACAGCCGCGCTTGCAGACTGAGCCGCTGACCCTGTGTGATATTGGTGCCGGGGCCGGCTTTCCGTCGCTGCCGCTGAAGATTGCCTTCCCGCAGCTCAAGGTAACGATCGTGGACTCGCTCAACAAGCGGATCGCTTTTCTAGATGAATTGGTCGCTACGCTGGGCCTGACTGATGTAAAACTGGTTCATGACCGGGCGGAAACGTTCAGTGCCAAGAAGAGCACACACCGGGAGCAGTTCGACGTCGTGACGGCTCGGGCGGTGGCGCGCCTGTCAGTATTGAGCGAACTTTGCCTCCCGGCGGTCCGGGTTGGCGGTGAGTTCATCGCCTACAAGGCCCTGGCGGCACCCGAGGAATTGCAGGATGCCGCTAAGGCCATTGCCAAGCTTGGAGGCCAGGTTCGCCAGACGGTCAAGCTGGTGCTGCCGGGAACGGATGATGAGCGCAACATCATCCTGATCGATAAGACGGCCCCGACGCCGGCGAAGTACCCACGGCGGCCAGGATTGCCAAACAAGAAACCAATTCAATAGGGTCAGGGGGAGAGAACATGGCATTTTCACTATTCAACTTTGGCAAGAGTGATACAAATAATAAGAATAAGGTTGTCGACATTAAGCTGGACCAGATCATTCCTAACCGTTACCAACCGCGGAAGGTCTTCAACCAGGACGAGATCCGCGAGTTGGCCCACACGATTGAAGAGCACGGACTGCTGCAGCCAATCGTGCTCCGGGAATACGAACCGGCCAAGTACGAGATCATCGCTGGTGAGCGGCGCTATCGGGCAATGAAGCTGCTCGGCTGGGAGACCACCCCGGCCATCCTCAAGAAGATGACTGACGAGGAGTCGGCCTCTTTGGCCCTGATTGAGAATCTCCAGCGGGCCCAACTGAGTTCCGTGGAGGAGGCCCAGGCCTATCGCCAACTGATGGACCTCAACCACCTGACCCAGGCAGCCCTTGCCAAGGGAATGGGAAAGAGCCAGTCCTTTGTTGCCAACAAGCTCCGACTGCTCAAGCTGATTACCCCCGTGCAGACGGCCATCCTTGACCATCGGATTTCTGAGCGTCACGGCCGGGCCTTGCTGGACCTGGACGAGAACCAGCAACGGACGATGCTGATGCGGATCGTCAATGAACGCCTGACGGTTCGTCAGACGGAAGACGAGGTCGCCAAAATCTTGAACCGGCCATTGCCATCGGAAGTTGCTAAGCAAAAGAAGCTGGCCAAGGAACAGGCAGCTCAGGCCACGAGTCCAGCTACAGCACCTGCCAAGAAAAAGTCTGCTAAGAAAGCCAAGAAGAAACCAGCAAAACCTTCCAAGGCGACTGCCAAGGTTACCGATGGACGTCTCGCGTTGAATACGATTAAGAAGTCGATCAAGATGGCCACGGAGAACGGCTTTAAGGTTACCACCCGCGAAAAGGAAACGGGCAATGCCTACCAGCTGACCATCGAAATCCCCAAAGAGCAGTAAGGAGGCAGTAAAATGGGCGCAGTAATTGCGTTAGCAAACCAAAAGGGCGGCGTTGGGAAGACCACGACCAGTGTCAACTTGGGGGCCTGCCTTGCCGACCTGGGACAACGGGTATTATTGATCGACCTTGATCCGCAGGGCAACGCCACCAGCGGCTTGGGGATCGAAAAACGGCAGATCGAACAGAGCGTCTACGATGTACTGATCGACGAGGACACCATGCTCAAGGACGTCATCAAGGCTTCCAGCCACCCGGGACTGGACATTGCGCCGACGACGATTGCCCTCTCGGGGGCGGAGGTTGAATTGACCAACCTGATGGCACGGGAGACCCGGCTGAAGGCCTCTTTCGGCACGGTTCGAGATGATTACGACTTTATCCTGATTGATTGTCCGCCATCGCTGGGGCTATTGACGATCAATGCCTTTACGGCGGCAGATTCAGTCCTAATCCCCGTCCAGAGCGAGTACTATGCCTTGGAGGGGTTGAGCCAGCTACAGAACACGATCAACCTGGTCAAGCGGCACTTTAACCCGCAGATGAAGATCGAAGGGGTTCTACTGACGATGTACGATAAGCGGACCAATCTCGGCCAACAAGTCAACGCCGAGGTGCGGAAAGCCTTTGGCGATCGTGTCTATACGACGGTGATCCCCCGGAATGTTCGCCTGTCGGAGGCGCCAAGTCATGGCCTGGCGATTGTTGATTACGACAAACGGTCGACGGGCGCCCACGTGTACGAACAACTAGCAAAGGAAGTGTTGGCAAAACATGGCAAAGCGTAAAACAGGCGCACTAGGTCGCGGGATCGAAGCCCTCTTTGAAGAAAATACCATTGCGGCTCCGGATGAGACGGAGCAGGTTCAGGATATCAAGCTGACGGCCATTCGGGCTAACCCTTACCAACCCCGCCGCACCTTTGACCAGGCGGCATTGAAGGAATTGGCCGCCTCGATTGAAAAGTCAGGGGTCTTTCAGCCGATCATTTTGCGGCAACCCGACCCCCAGTTGGAACGCTATGAGCTGGTAGCCGGTGAACGGCGCTTCCGGGCGTCAAAGCTTGCCAAGCAGGCGACGATTCCAGCGATTGTCCGGACGATGAGCGACGAGCAGATGATGGAGATCGCCGTCTTGGAAAACTTGCAGCGAGAGGACTTGACACCCCTTGAAGAGGCCCAGGCCTACCAGACGCTGATGGAGAAACTGTCCTTGACGCAAGCGCAAGTTGCAGCTAAATTAGGCAAGAGTCGGCCCTACATTGCCAATTACCTACGGCTGCTAGGGTTGCCAGCACCGATCAAGGAGGCCCTGAACGCGGGCAAGCTGTCGATGGGCCAGGCTCGTACTATCTTGGGCTTGAAGAATAAGCACCAGTTGACCCAGCTGGCGAACCGGGCGGTGAAGCAGAATCTGACGGTTCGGCAGTTGGAGAAGATCGTTGCCCAGATGAACGGGACGGCCAAAGAAAAGGACCAGCACAAGCACCAGCGCAAACCAGTCTATATTCGGGAGGCTGAGGATCAGCTCCAGAGCAAATTTGGTACCAAGGTTGCGGTTTCTCAAAGCCGGAAGCACGGCAGCGGGAAGATCGAGATTCCGTACAGCTCAAATGCGGATCTGACCAGAATTTTGGAACTGCTTGATATTTCACTTGACTAGGAGGAATGATGACAATGGCTAGTTATGATAAGGGCGATATCGTCATGATGAAGAAGGCCCACCCGTGTGGCAGCAATCGTTGGGCGATTACCCGGGTTGGGGCTGACATCAAGATTCAATGTCAGGGTTGCGGCCACGTGGTAATGATGACCCGACAGAAGTTCGACAAGGGCCTCAAAAAGGTCATTGAAAAAGCCCACCCAGCGGAATAAATCCGGATAAAGTGATCACAAATCAGGTAAGATAGCTTAAAATAAAAAAGATTAACAAAAAAGGAAAGTGAATTATTCATGTCATTAACTGCAGGAATTGTCGGCTTGCCAAACGTCGGTAAGTCAACGCTGTTTAACGCAATTACTAAGGCGGGAGCCGAGATGGCCAACTACCCATTCGCCACGATCGACCCGAACGTGGGGATGGTGGAAGTTCCCGACAAGCGGCTTGACCGGATCCAGGAGCTGATCCCCGCTAAGAAGATCGTCCCAACCACCTTCGAATTTACCGACATTGCCGGGATCGTCAAGGGAGCCAGCAAGGGTGAAGGGCTTGGTAATAAGTTCTTGGAAAATATCCGTCAGACTGACGCGATCGTTCACGTTGTCCGGGCCTTTGATGATGACGACATCACCACGGTTTCCGGGAAGGTTGACCCGATCGAAGATATCGATACGATCAACCTGGAATTAGTCATGGCCGATCTCGACGCGGTCAACAAGCGCCTGAGCAAGGTTCAACGGGCTGCCAAGGGCCGCGACAAGGATGCCCTGGCTGAATTGGCCGTCTTGAATAAGATCAAGCCAGTGCTCGAAGACGGTAAGAGTGTCCGGTCCATCGACTTTTCCGACGACGAGAAGAAGATCGTTAAGGGTCTCTTCCTGCTGACCAGCAAGCCAGTCCTCTACGTTGCTAACATTTCCGAAGATGACATGGCTGATCCAGATAGCAGCAAGTACATGGACGCGATCAAGGAACATGTTAAGGGTGACGGTGAGGTCATCGGTGTGGCTGCCGCTGCCGAAGAGCAGATCGCGGAGATGGATGATGCCGACAAGGCCGACTTCCTGGAGATGGAAGGGGTCACGGAACCGGGGCTGAACCGGTTGATTCGGGCAGCCTACAAGCTGCTGGGCCTGGAAACCTTCTTTACTGCTGGTGGTCCGGAGACGCGGGCTTGGACCTTCAAGAAGGGTACCAAGGCACCACAGGCAGCCGGGATTATCCACTCTGACTTTGAACGGGGCTTTATCCGGGCCGAAGTAATGAGCTTCGACGACCTTGATCAGCTCGGCTCTGCTGCGGCGGTCAAGGAAGCCGGGAAACTGCGGCTTGAAGGTAAGGATTACGTAATGCAAGACGGTGACATTGTTGAATTCCGCTTCAACGTCTAATGCACCACAGAGAGGAGTTTATTCGTGAGCGAAGAACAAGAGCGCAATCAAGCGCGGAACGCAGCGGCGGGCCAACGGCAGAAAGAACATGTCAAGGCCCAGCGGCAAGCCCAGGGGAGCGCGTTTGAACAGTACAATTTGACTCGTAAAAATGAAGAATTTATGTACCAGCTGAACAAGCAGTTGGACCGGCAGGGCGTGGAAAGCGACAAGAAGCCTGAAATGCTGCAGGAGACGGCCCAACAATTGGCGACTGGCCAAAAGAACGGGAAGACGGCCAAGGCACTCTTTGGTACTCCGACTGAGTACGCCAAGGAACTGAAGAACCCTAAAAAGACACCGGAACACATGACCAAGCGGTCGATCTGGTTGCTGGCAATTGATAATGCCCTGATCTTCTTGAGCATCTTCACCTTCATGTTTGGCCTGATGTTCTGGCTGTCGCCAGTGGCAATGCACAGTAGCCGGGCCGGTAGCAGTGGGATCACGGCCATCCTGCTGGTTGCCATCCTCGGTGGGGTATTGTTTGGCTACGTGGCTATGCAGCTGCAACCAACGAAGAACAAGGACGGCAAGTGGGTTCAGACCAAGCCGATGTGGTTCCGGGTACTGACGGTGGCCTTCGGACTGGTGGCCTGGCTGGCAGTCTACATGCTGGCATCACTGTTGCCGAACGTGGTTAACCCGCGGCTCAACCAGTGGGGGTACCTGGCAATCGCCGTGATTACCTTTGTCGGTGATATTTACTACCGGCGTCGTTACCACATCAGCGGTGGTTTCTACGGCAACCGCCGGCGCTAAAACAAGTATCAAGCGCTCCGTACTTAGACATTAGGAACGCACTTCGCTGTGAAACTAGCCTGTTTCCGCGATTACACTATGTAAAATTAAAAACTAAAGAGACGGAGAAAAAAGTTTCCCCGTCTCTTTTTTTGTTTGGCAAATTCACAGTTGAGCAATAACAAATTGATAATTTATGACTATTTTGATGAAACTATCTAAATGAAATTAGCAAATAATTAAAATGGTCAAATGTTCAAAAAATATGTGGACAAATGTACAGAAGATTGTTAAACTATAAACGTAGCCAAATGAAAACGCATACATATTTTCAAAGGAGATTTCAATTATGAAGTTAACACAAGCACAACTAGCCAAGTACATGGACCACACGATGCTCAAGCCAGAAGCAACTGCCGAAGTGATTGACAAGACCGTTGCGGAAGCACGGAAGTACAACACCGCTTCTGTCTGCATCAACCCATACTGGGTTAAGCGGGTTCATGAAGGCCTTGCAGGAACCGATATCAACACTTGTACCGTAATCGGCTTCCCTCTGGGGGCAACTTCAACGGCTAGCAAGGTCTTTGAAACTAAGCAGGCCATTGAAGATGGTGCTGACGAAATCGACATGGTCATTAACATTGGCGAACTGAAGGGTGGCAATGACCAAGCGGTTGAAGACGACATCCGGGCTGTTGCCGAGGCAACTCACGAAAAGGGCAAGCTTCTGAAGGTGATCATTGAAAATTGCCTGCTGACGGATGAAGAAAAGACCCGGGCAAGCAAGCTGACCGTTAAGGGTGGTGCGGACTTCGTTAAGACTTCTACTGGATTCTCAACTTCTGGGGCCAAGGCTGAAGACGTCAAGCTGATGCGTGAAGCCGTTGGTCCTGACTTCAAGATCAAGGCCGCTGGTGGTATCCACAGCTTAGCTGAAGCCTACGACATGATCGAAGCAGGTGCTAACCGACTCGGTGTTTCAGCTTCTGTTCAAATCCTTGAAGAAGCTGCTAAGCAGGATTAGGTAGGCCGCAATTTTTAGCTAACAAAATTATCTTGATGGAGGGGTTAGTATGTCATACAAACGTGTATTTGTAATTGTAATGGACTCAGTTGGTACTGGTGCTGCACACGATGCCGATAAATTTGACGACATTGGTTCAGACACCCTTGGCCACGTTGGGGAATTCTACAAGGGCGACCTGAAATTGCCGAACCTGGGCAAGATGGGAATCAGCAACCTCCGTGACACGCCGATCGAAGGGGTACCAGTTGCCGACCCGGCAATCGGGGACTACGGCAAGATGGAGGAGATCTCCGCTGGTAAGGACAGTATGGATGGTCACTGGGAGATGATGGGTCTGCCGGTTACTAAGCCTTTGTCCACCTTCCCGAACGGCTTCCCGCAGGAAATCGTTGACAAGCTGGAGAAGTTCTCCGGCCGCAAGGTGATCGTCAACAAGCCTTACTCCGGGACGGAGGTCATCCACGATTACGGTGAGCGTCAGATGAAGACCGGCGAATTGATCCTCTACACTTCCGGCGACTCCGTAATGCAGATTGCTGCTCACGAGGATGTTATTCCGGTTAAGGAACTGTACAAGATCTGTGAATATGCCCGGACACTGGTCAACGGCCCAGAATACACCGTTGGACGGATCATCGCGCGGCCATACGTCGGCCCTGACAAGGACCACTTCACCCGGACCGCTAACCGTCATGACTTCAGCCTGAAGCCAATCGGCAAGACGGACATGGACCGGCTTCGTGAGGCTGGCTATGACGTAATCGGTGTTGGTAAGATCAACGACATCTTCTCCGGCGAGGGGATTGACCGTGGTTACCACAACGAAAGCAACATGGACGGGATGGACCACGTTGACGAAGTGATGAAGCAAGACTTCACCGGCTTCTGCTTCACTAACCTGGTGGACTTTGATGCCATGTACGGTCACCGGCGTAATCCAAAGGGCTTCGGTCAGGCCCTGATGGACTTCGATAAGCGCCTGGGGACGGTGCTTAAGGAAATGAAGCCGGACGACCTGCTGATGATCACTGCCGATCACGGTAATGATCCAGGCTTCCGGGGTACCGACCACACGCGTGAAAATGTCCCATTGCTGGTTTACTCGCCATCGATGAACAAGTCTAACCAATCCCTGGGATTGCGGAAGACCTTCTCTGACTTAGGGGCAACGATTTTGGAAAACTTCAACGTTGATTCCGTGCGGGGAACCAGTTTCTACAAGGAAATTAGCAACGACTAACTGAGGCCAAACGAGAGGAGCGATGGCGATGCGGATGGTTGACATCATCGACACCAAGCGAAACGGCGGCACCCTGAGTGATGAACAACTGCAGTACTTCGTAGACGGGGTAGTTGACGGCAGTATTCCCGATTACCAGATCAGCGCCCTGCTGATGGCAATCTACTTTCAGGGGATGACCAACAGCGAACAAACCAGTTTGACAATGAAAATGATGCATTCTGGGGAACGGCTTGACCTGCATCAGATCCCCGGGATCAAGGTTGATAAGCACTCCACCGGTGGGGTTGGGGACAAGGTCAGCCTGCCGTTAGCCGCAATGGTAGCTGCTACGGGGATTCCGGTTCCCATGATTTCGGGCCGGGGGCTCGGCCACACCGGCGGCACGCTGGACAAGTTGGAAGCCATTCCGGGCTTTAACGTGGAACTGGGTGAACAGGAATTCATCAATCAGGTTGCTAAGGAAAAGCTGGCAATCGTCGGGGCGACCGGCGAAGTTGCTCCAGCTGACAAGAAGATTTACGGTCTGCGGGACGTTACTGACACGGTGGACTCCATTCCATTGATCGCCAGTTCGATTATGAGCAAGAAGATTGCCTCAGGGACCGATGCCCTAGTGATTGACGTCAAGACCGGGGCCGGGGCCTTCATGAAGACCATCGACCAGTCCCGGGCATTGGCCAACGCCCTGGTAGGGATCGGCAAGCAGGCGGGCCTGCAGTGCATGGCCGTGATTTCTGACATGAACCAGCCATTAGGCAACAAGATTGGGAACGCCCTGGAGATTGAGGAATCCATCGATGTCTTGAAGGGCAAGGGCCCGGCAGACCTGACGGAACTGGTTCTGACTCTGGGCAGCTACATGGTCGTAATGGGTGGCAAGGCCAAAGATCCAGCCGCTGCCCGACAACTGCTTGAGCAGACGATCACTGACGGGACAGCCTATGACCGCTTCCGTGCGATGGTGGTCGCTCAAGGCGGCGATCCGCGCGTAATGGATGATTACCAGGTTATGCCGCAAGCCAAGTACCGGATTCCATACCGGGCTAAGCGTGCCGGGGTGGTAACCCGCTTGGCTGCTGATGAGATCGGCACCGCCAGCATGCTCCTTGGCGGTGGTCGCCAGAAGGCCGATGACCAGCTTGACTACAGTGTAGGGATCGAACTCCACCATAAGCTCGGCGATCAAGTTGAAGAAGGCGAGCCGCTGCTGACGATTTACAGCAACCGGCAAGACATTGCCGACGTTGAAAAACTGCTGGACGAAAGCATCGAGATCGGTGACCACGGCGAGAAGCCAACGCTGATCCATGAAATCATTGAATAACTTGAGGAGGAATAAAAAATGAGTACACACATTAATGCCAAGATGGGCGATTACGCAGACGTAGTATTGCTGCCAGGGGACCCGCTGCGGGCAAAGTACATTGCGGAAAACTTCCTGGACAATGCAAAACAGGTTAACGCCGTCCGGAACGCCTTCGGTTACACCGGTGAATACAAGGGTCACCGGGTATCCGTTCAAGGCTCCGGGATGGGGATCCCATCGATGTCCATCTACATTAACGAGCTGGTTCAGTTCTTTGGTGTTAAGACCATCATTCGGGTTGGCTCTTGTGGGGCCATCGCTCCTGATGTTCACCTGCGCGACGTTATCTTGGCCCAGGGTTCCTCCACGGATTCAGCAGTAACGATGAACACCTTTGGCCCCGGCTTCCACTATGCACCACTGGCCGACTTCAAGCTGTTGGACACTGCCTACCACATTGCCGAAAAGCTGGGCATCGATACGAAGGTTGGGGACATCTTCGCTGCCGATCGTTTCTACAATGATGAATTGGACATGAAGAAGCTCCGTGACTATGGTATTCTCGGTACCGAAATGGAATCTGCCGGCCTGTACCTGTTAGCAGCCAAGCTGCACTTCCGGGCACTCTCCGTCCTGACCGTCAGTGACCTGATCTTTGGTGACGAGAAGACCACTGCGGAAGAACGGGAAAAGACGTTCAACGACATGATCAACATCTCACTGGAGACGGCAATTGCGGATAAGTAATATTCTTCTTTGAATATTATCGACCAATCAGTTACAATTTAACGAAATGGGAAACAAGGGCCTGGCGCAGCAATCCTGTGACAGTACCCTTGTTTTTGCATATCAGGGAGGATTGAAAAATGGATGGTGAAAACAAGAAAATTACCTTGGCCCTCAAAGTAGCAACCCTCTACTACCGGGACGGCTTTAATCAACAGGAGATTGCCAGTGAGTTGGATATTTCCCGAGCAACGGTCTCCCGCCTGTTGCAGTATGGGCGTGATAAGGGTCTGGTGACGATCAAGATTCATAACCCCCTTGCCCCGCTTCACCAATTGCAGACAGAACTCTTGGCCAAGTACCCGGCGCTCAAGCAGGCAATCATTGTGCCTGGAAAGGATAACCCACTGGAAGAAGTTGGCGTGGCGGGGGCCCGCTACATTGAAAAAATCGTCAAAAACAACGACATCATTGGCCTCGGCTGGGGACGAACGGTCTACCAAGTGGCCCTTCACATCACCCCCAAGGACGTCTCCGGGATCAAAGTTGTGCAAATGAAAGGGTCGATGGCCAATACCCCGACCCGCAACTACGCCTTTGAGACGGTTAACACCTTTGCCAGTGCCTTTAATACCTTGCCCCAGTACCTGCCCGTGCCAGTCATCTTTGACCATGCCCAGACTAAGGAGCTGGTGGCCAACGATACCCATATCAAATATATCCTCAAACTAGGACAGCAGGCTGATATTGCCATCTTTACCGTCGGAACGGTCCGCGATTCGGCCCTGCTCTTCAAACTGGGTTACTTCACCAAGCAGGAACAGAAAATCTTGCAAGAAGAGGCAGTGGGGGACATCTTCTCCCGGTTCATCGATGCCAAGGGCCAGATCGTCAATCACGACATTAATGAGCGGACGATCGGGATTCGTCTGGAGGAGCTGAAGAAGAAGAAACACAGTATCCTGGTGGCGGCCAATGTAGCCAAAGTTCCGGCAATTCATGGTGCCTTAGTGGCAGGATATGCCAATACCTTGGTGATTGACCAGGAAAGTGCGAACGATCTCCTGGAATTTTCTCGATAATTTTAACTTTTTGCTATTGACCTCAGCACTAATTCCTAGTAGAGTTGACCTAATCAAAAACTAAGGAGCGTGTTTGATCGATGTCAAATTGGGACACAAAGTTTGCCAAAAAGGGTTTAACATTTGATGATGTTTTGCTGATTCCAGCGGAAAGTCATGTTTTGCCAAACGAAGTTGATTTAAGTACTCAGTTAGCTGATAACCTGAAACTCCACATTCCGTTGATTAGTGCCGGAATGGATACCGTTACGGAAGGACCAATGGCGATTGCCATGGCCCTGCAGGGTGGCCTTGGGGTTGTCCACAAGAACATGTCGATTCAAGCACAGGCGGGCGAAGTTGCCAACGTCAAGAGCGTTGTCGTCCCTGCCAGTGCTACTAAGGCTGCCGTTGATGACCAGAACCGTCTACTCTGTGCCGCTGCCGTTGGGGTAACCAGTGATACCTTTGAACGGGCCGAAGCACTCCTGAAGGCAGGAGCCGATGCAATCGTCATCGACACTGCCCATGGTCATTCTGCCGGTGTGCTGCGCAAGATCAAGGAAATTCGTGAACACTTCCCAGATGTTACCCTGATCGCCGGAAACGTGGCTACTGGTGAAGCAACCGCAGCCCTCTTTGATGCGGGGGTTGATGTTGTTAAGGTCGGCATCGGCCCTGGCTCCATTTGCACGACGCGGGTAGTTGCTGGTGTCGGTGTTCCTCAGATCACCGCGATCTATGATGCTGCTACTGTAGCCCGCGAATACGGCAAGCCGATTATTGCCGATGGCGGAATCAAGTACTCTGGTGACGTTGTCAAGGCCCTGGCTGCTGGTGGGAATGCCGTGATGCTAGGGAGCATGCTTTCCGGAACCACCGAAGCACCTGGTGAAGTCTTTGAAGACCAAGGCAAGAAGTACAAGGCTTACCGGGGAATGGGTTCCGTCGGTGCGATGGCACAAGCCCACGGTTCCTCAGACCGTTACTTCCAAGGCGGGGTCAACGAAGCCAACAAGCTGGTTCCAGAAGGGATTGAAGCCCGGGTTGAATACAAAGGTGACGTTTCCGACATCGTCTTCCAAATCGACGGTGGTCTTCGTTCCGGAATGGGTTATGTCGGTGCCCCTGACATCCCAACACTGATCAACAACGCTCAATTTGTCCAGATTACTAACGCCGGTCTGCGGGAATCACACCCTCATGATGTGCAGATTACCAAGGCCGCACCAAACTACAAGTAATCAATTAAATCGATTCTAAATCAGCCGGTGAGAATTCCTGTCTCACCGGTTTTTGTTGTGTTCCGGTTTCCAGAAACTGGTACAATAAAGAGGAGACTAAGCTTGATAACTATTGATGATTAAGCGTGAAGGGAGGGAAAATTTTGAACTATCAAATAATCCTACTGTGCGTGGCGATCGTTTGTCTGCTGCTGTTTATAATCCAGTGGTTTCGGCAGGCCCGGCACATCCTCCATGGCGGCACCCGTCCGCTGACTTGGAACCATCCAGCCCTGAATTGGTGCTTGTTGGTGGTGGCGGTACTGGCTTTTTCGGGGGTGGGGGTTGCCCACACGAAGACGGCGGTTGCACCTCGCCAGGTTACGAAGGTCTCTTCGTCAAAGGCGCAACGGGCTTCCAGCAGTAGCAGTTCCCAACCTGCCCAAGCTAATCCTAACCGTCAGGGGACTCAGCAACAGGGCAACCTGCCGGCTCCCGAACACCAGAACCTCAAGCTCGACCAAAATGGTCATGCCGTCTTGAATAATTTTGCTGTCCCGGCTAAGAACCAGTTGCAGATTATCGATGCGGGCAGCGGCAATGTTTTGCAGACATTCCCTGGCCAGTCCGCTGCGGGAACTGTCAGCTACACCTTTACGAAGGAAGGCAACTACTACCTGATCTTGACGGATGGTGAGCAGACGAAGACCGTTGCCGTCAGTGTCAGCCGCTAAGATTTCCTTAAGGTCGGTGCTTAGTAGCGGTTGAACTGGGGTAAATTGGTTATAATAAATAAGATATACATAGACAGCCGGTAGAAAAAGGAGTGGCCGTATATGAAAATTTTAGTTGTCGATGATGATAAAGAAATTGTTCAATTACTGGAAATTTACATCCGTAACGAAGGCTATGAGCCGGTTGCGGCTTACAATGGCAAGGAGGCCCTGACTAAGCTGAACACCAATCCGGACATCGGGCTGGTAATTCTTGATTTGATGATGCCGGAGATGGACGGAATGGAAGTAATTAAGCAGGTAAGAAAAGACTCCGACATTCCGATCCTCGTGCTGTCTGCCAAGACGGCCGATATGGATAAGATTCAGGGACTGATCAGCGGTGCGGATGACTACGTAACTAAGCCGTTCAACCCGCTGGAAGTCATGGCCCGGGTCAAGTCGCTATTGCGCCGGAGTCAGGGTGAGGTCACCAATGACGAACCAGATGTCCTCAACGTGGGGCCGCTGATTATCAACAAGGATTCCCATGAGGTTAAGACGATCAAGGGGGACCCGATTCAATTGACGGCCCTGGAATTCGGGATTTTGTACCTGCTGGCCAGCCACCCGAACCGGGTCTTCTCTGCTGACGATATCTTTGAGCGGGTTTGGCAACAGGAGAGCGTGGTTTCCGCCAAGACGGTGATGGTTCACGTCAGCCACCTGCGGGACAAGATTGAAGAGGCCACAAATGGTGAAAAAGTGATTCAGACGGTCTGGGGCGTTGGCTACAAGATTGAAAACCACTAGTGATTGAGGGGGTTCAGGCGTGAAGCTAACGGGACGCGAAAAAAGTTCACTGATTTTTGAAGGGGTCATTACCGTGGTCCTGTTGATCCTCTTGAATATGGCGATCCTAACCATCATTCAGGACGTCATCCAATCCAACCCGGGGGTTAACAACGGGATTTTCATGATCAAGCAGTCATTGCGGATTGGCCCAATGCAGGCTCAGATCTGGAGCTACCAGCGAATTCTGATCATCTTCTTAATGTTGATCGATGTTTGGGTGGTCTGGTGGCGGTTGCGACGGCGTTATCACCTCTACTTGATGAATCACATCATCGGTGAGCTTCACTATATTGCTCAGGGCCACCTCGACCACCGAATTCCCTTCCGGCTCAAGGGCAGTGAGCAGCACGTGATCACCAGTGTCAACGCGCTGGTCGACAGTGCCGTCCAGTCGATGGACGATGAGCGCAAGATTGAAAAATCCAAGGATGAGCTGATCACGAACGTCAGTCATGACCTGCGGACCCCACTGACTAGTATCATCGGTTACTTGGGGTTGATCGAAGACAAGCAGTACCAAAACGAGGAAGATATCCTCAAATACACGCACATTGCCTACGAGAAGGCCAAGCAGATGAAGAACCTGGTGGATGACCTCTTCGAATACACCAAGGTTCAGCAGCACGGGGCTCCCGTCAACATCATGCGGGTAGACCTCAACCAGTTGCTGGAACAATTGACTGCCAGTTTTGCTCTGGAGGCAGATCGGCGGGGGATTGAGATCACTTCTAAGGTGGTGCCAAATCCGTTGATGATTGAAGCGGACCCCGAGAAACTGGGGCGGGTCTTCAACAATTTGGTTTCCAACGCCTTCAAGTATGGCAACGGAGCCAGCTACATTCGGATTACGGCGCACCAGGAGAACGCCAACGTGGTCGTTAAGGTGGCCAACGACGGGACCCCAATCCCCCAAAAGGCACAGGACCACCTCTTCGAACGGTTCTACCGGGCCGAGGCATCACGGTCCCGGGCAACCGGCGGGACTGGACTCGGTCTGGCCATCGTCAAGAGCATCGTGGATCTTCACCACGGCCAGGTCACGGTGACCTCTGATGAAAACGAGACGGCCTTCATCGTCACCCTGCCGCTCAAGCAGGCCAAAGGGCAGGAATAGTTTAAAAAGAATGAAGAATTTCATCGTAAATTCTTCATTCTTTTTATTTCGCTATATTCATTAAAAATGGAGTGTGTTAAACTGAAAGAGCATTGTGTCGCATCAATTAAGTAAAAAGATGACGATAATTGGAGGAAATTCTGTGGCTAAAGCGCAAATAAATCCAGAAAAAGCACGAT
>NZ_JBJEEM010000038.1:0-49569 GCF_051873075.1 Limosilactobacillus sp.
GAAGACCTTGCCGAACGGGGGAAGGTTTCTAAGACGCTTATCGATTTCTTAACGGTAAATCACGTTTTGGACGGTCTGCCTGATGAGAATCAGCTGAGCCTTTTCTAAACGAATTGAGACGAACACGCAGACGAAAAACATTCCATCGTTTACGTGCTCGTTTTTGTTTGTCATCAATGCGGTTTTATGCTAAACTAAATTATGGTAAATAACTCGTGGGAGTGAGCAGTGATGCTCGCTCTTTTTATTGCAAACGATGGAGGTGACACATTTGAGTACTGTTGTTGAAACGGTAACGGAGCTTGTTAAGCCGATTTTAGCTGAGCACAACTTCTACCTGTATGACATGGAGTTTGTCAAGGAAGGAAAGAGCTGGTACCTGCGCGTTTACATTGACAAGGATGGCGGGATCACCCTGAATGATTGTGCCACGGTTAGCGACCAGTTGAGTGAGGCCTTGGACAATGTCGAACCAGACCCGATCCCTCAGGCGTATTTCCTGGAGGTTTCATCTCCTGGTGCAGAGCGGCCGCTGCGTAACGAAGCGGATTATCAACGGGCCGTCAATGACTACATCCACGTCTCCCTGTACCAACAGATCAATGGTAAGAAGGTTTACGAGGGAACCTTAACTAAATTAACGGATAAGGAAATGACCCTCGACTACTTGGATAAGACCCGGCACCGTCAGGTCGTTATCGACCGGAGCAAGGTTGCTCAGGCCCGGTTGGCAATTAAGTTTTAATTAAAGGAGTGTCTCAAGTGAGCAAATCAAGAGTCAATGAGGAAATGATTGACGCCCTCAACTACTTGGAAAAGGAAAAGGGAATCAAGCGTGAAGTTGTGATCGAGGCTTTGGAACAAGCCCTGGAGACAGCTTATAAGCAAAACTACGGCGAGAAGAACGTTGAAGTTGAATTTAATTCACTGACCGGTAACATCAAGGTATACGCCGTCAAGACGATTACCGATGATGAAGAAGCGGTTGAAAATGACGGCAACGAATTTATGAGCCTGGCGGATGCCCGCAAGCTCCCTCATGGTCAGGGGTATGATGTCGGTGATGAGATCAGAGAAGAAGTTACTCCACGCAATTTCGGCCGGATCGCTGCACAGACGGCTAAACAGGTTGTTATGCAACGGCTGCGTGAAGAAGAACGGAAGATCATCTACGACAAGTACAAGACTTACGAAAACGAAATCATCACCGGTGAAGTTTCACGGGAAGACAAGCGCTTCACCTACGTTGACCTCGGCGATGGTGTCGAAGGGGCCATGGGCTACCGTGACAAGATGCCAAATGAACACTACCGGGTTCATGACCGGATTCAAGTTTACGTTTCCAAGGTTAACGATGACCGGCGCGGTCCGCAGATCTACGTCAGCCGGACGGCTCCTGAATTGTTGAAGCGGCTGTTCGAACGGGAAGTTCCTGAGATCAAGGATGGGACCGTGCTGATTGAAAACATCGCCCGTGAAGCTGGCGACCGGGCTAAGGTTGCTGTTTACTCCAACGACCCGAACGTTGATCCAGTGGGTACCTGTGTTGGTCCTCGTGGTTCCCGTGTTCAAGCCATCGTCAATGAACTGGATGGTGAAAACATGGACATCGTTGAATACGTCAAGGACCCAGCCAAGTTCATCGCTAACGCCCTGAACCCGGCCGATGTTCTGGATGTGATTTTCAATGAACCAGCCGAAGAACCGGTTGAAGAGGTTCCGGCCGATGGTGATGAAGAGGCCGAAACCGAGGCAGCACCTAAGGAAGCTGAACGTTCCTGTACGGTTGTTGTTCCAGACAACCAGCTTTCCCTGGCAATTGGTAAGCGGGGCCAGAACGCCCGGCTTGCTGCTCGGTTGACTAAGTACAAGATCGACATCAAGTCCGAGTCAGAGATGGAAGAACTGCAAAATCAAGCCGACGACACGACCGACGCCAGTGATGATGCAGCAGCCGACATGAGCGATGACCAATCATCAACTGACGCAGAATAATTAAGCAGCGGGGGTGAAAGTAATGAAAAAGAGAAAAGTACCGATGCGTAAGGATATTGTCACTGGTGAAATGATGCCCAAGCGGCAATTGATCCGGGTAGTCAAGAACAAGGAAGGCGAGGTTTCGCTTGATCCGACCGGCAAGAAGGCTGGACGGGGCGCCTACATCGCCGTCGATGTTGAGATTGCTAAAAGGGCCAAGGCAGAGAAAACCTTTGAGAAGGCCTTCCACGTTACCCTGGATGATGCCTTCTATGATGAGCTGATCCAGTACACGGACCACCTGCAAGCACGGCAGGAATTATTTGGAAAAGATGCCCAAAAATAATCAACAAGCAGTCCTTAACCTGCTGGGATTAGCCCGCCGTGCCGGTCAGTTAACCAGTGGTGAAGGAATCGTATTAAAAAATATTCAAACTAACAAGGCAAAGTTTGTGTTTTTAGCAAGTGATGCTGGGAAGGCGACTGCCAAGAAGTTCACTGACAAGTGCAGCTTCTACCGCGTCCCTTACAGCCAGCAATTTACTAGAAAGCAGCTCAGTCAGGCAACGGGTCAGGCAAGAACCGTTTTTGGTGTGATGCAATCTGGATTTGCAAGAAAGTTTGAGGATTTAATGACAATGGAATAAGGAGCGTGAGCGTATGGCCAAGGAACGAATTTATGAACTAGCAAAAGAGCTCAAGATGCCAAGTAAGAGCTTGGTAACAGTGGCTAAGCAACAGGGGATGGAGATTAAGAGTCACATGTCTTCTGTGACCCCTGAACAGGCTAACCAACTGCGGAACATCGTCAAGAGCAATGCGGTCAAGAAGGATCAAGCAGCCAGTTCTAAGAAACATGACAACCGGTCAAATAATAGCCATCAAGAACATAAGAACGGTGACCAGCATAATCATAACCACCAGCATGCCGAACATAAGGATCACCGCAACCACGATCACCAGCGTGGTAACCAGGATAAGGGCCGCAATGATCGCAACAACAATGACAACAACCAACACCGTAATGGCGGCGGCCGGTTCGGCGGCAGCCTGAACTCCAACGATAACCGGCGCGGCAACCGTTTTAACAAGAAGAACAAGAAGCGCAACAAGCACAATAAGAACCGGCGGATGCGGGAAGTTGAACACAAGCAACCAACCCAGCGCAAAGATAAGCCGTTACCGGATGTGCTTGAGTACACCGAGGGAATGAATGCCCAGGATCTGGCAAAGCTTCTGCACCGTTCACCAGCCGAGATCATCAAGAAGCTCTTCATGCTGGGAGTAATGATCAACCAAAACCAGTCCTTGGATAAGGACACGATCGAATTGCTGGCTGCCGATTATGGGATTGAGGCCAAGGAAAAGGTTGAAGTCGATGTATCCGACATCGATAAGATCTTCGAGGAAGAGCAGAATAACACCAACCACCTTGTCTCACGGCCACCAGTTGTTACCGTCATGGGGCACGTCGACCATGGTAAGACGACTCTGCTGGATAAACTGCGTCACTCTCACGTTACTGCTCACGAAGCCGGTGGGATCACCCAGGAAATCGGTGCCTACCAGGTTCACTACAATGACCACCTGATCACCTTCTTGGATACGCCGGGACACGCGGCCTTCACTGAAATGCGGGCCCGTGGTGCCAACATTACTGATATCACGGTCCTCGTGGTTGCCGCTGATGATGGGGTTATGCCACAGACGGTCGAAGCCATTCACCACGCTCAGGCTGCTAAGACGCCAATCATTGTTGCCGTCAACAAGATCGATAAGCCGGGTGCCAACCCAGATCGGGTTACTGAAGAACTGGCTAAGTACAACCTGATCCCAGAAGACTGGGGTGGGGACACGATCTTCGTTCAGATCTCAGCTAAGTTCGGCAAGAACCTGGATGAGTTGCTTGACATGATCCTGCTCCAGGCGGAAATGATGGAATTGAAGGCTAACCCTGACCAAAACGCTGCTGGTTCCGTTGTTGAAGCCCGGCTGGACCAAGGTAAGGGTTCCGTTGCGACGGTCCTGATCCAACAAGGGACCCTGCATGTCGGCGATCCAATTGTGGTCGGCAACACTTATGGCCGGGTCCGGACGATGACCAACGAAAACGGTCGGCGGATCAAGGCTGCTACGCCAGCAACGCCTGTCGAGATCACGGGGCTCAATGAAGTTCCAGAAGCCGGGGACCGGTTTGTTGTCTTTGACGATGAAAAGACGGCGCGGGCCGCTGGTGAGGCACGGGCTAAGCGGGCCCAAGATAAGGAACGGCAAAAGACTTCACACGTTACCCTTGATAACCTCTTTGCTACGATGCAGAAGGGTAAGATGAAGACTCTGCCGATCATCATCAAGGCCGATGTTCAAGGTTCTGTTGAGGCTTTGAGCCAGAGCCTGCAAAAGATCAAGGTTGACGGTGTTCGAGTTGACATTATTCACCAAGCCGTTGGTGCCATTAGTCAGAGTGATGTTACCCTGGCTGAAGCTTCTAACGCCGTTATCATTGGTTTCAACGTTCGCCCAACACCTGTTGCCAAGTCACTGGCGGACTCCAGCAACATTGATATTCGTCTCCACCGGGTCATCTACAAGGCCATCGAAGAGGTTGAGGATGCCATGAAGGGGATGCTGGAGCCAGTCTACGAAGAAGAGACGATTGGTGAAGTTGAAGTTCGTCAAATCTACAAGGCCTCCAAGGTCGGCACCATTGCCGGTGGGATGGTCACTTCCGGTAAGATCACCCGTGACTCCAAGGTCCGGTTGGTTCGTGACGGTGTGGTTGTCTACGAAGGCGAACTTGGCAGTCTGAAGCGGTTCAAGGACGACGTTAAGGAAGTCAAGGCAGGCTTCGAATGTGGCTTGACGATTGCCAACTACAATGACATCAAGGAAAAGGATGTTATCGAAGCTTACCGGATGAAGGAAGTACCAGTTAAGTAAAACTGAAGGAGAAAAATATGCCAAGTAAACAATTTCGGGTTGACCGGCTTGCCGGGGAAATCCAGCGCGAAGTTGACGACATCCTATTGAAACGGGTACGTGATCCACGAGTTCAAGGGATCACCATCACGGGTGTCGATGTCACTGGTGACTTGCAGCAGGCAACGATCTACTACAGCTTGCTTTCTGATCTGGCATCTGATGGCGAGAAGGCTCAGGCCGGCCTGGACAAGGCAACCGGCCTGATCCGGAGTGAATTGGGAAGTCGGCTTAACATCTTCAAGACTCCCGCAATCAAGTTTGAGCGGGACAAGTCAATCGCGTATGGAAGCCGAATTGACCAATTGATCAACAAGCTGCATCAACAAGAAAAGTAGATAGGAGCGGGGCTGGACCCCGCTTTTATTTTGGAGGGATTAGTATGGATGGAATTATCCCCTTATACAAGGAGCGGGGGATGACCAGCTTCGACTGTGTCAGTCGCCTGCGCCGGATTTTGCACACTAAAAAGATCGGCCACTCCGGCACCTTGGACCCGTCCGTGGATGGGGTCCTGCCGATCTGCGTGGGGAGCGCGACCAAGGTGGTCCCCTACCTGATGCAATCGGGGAAAAACTACCAAGGAGAACTTCTGATCGGTGAGGCCACCACGACTGAGGACCTGGATGGCGAGGTGATCGCAGCGCAGCCGGTTACCAGTGAGATCCCCATGGCGGTGATCAAGAAGACGATGGCCACCCTAACCGGCGACATCACCCAGATTCCGCCGATGTACTCGGCAGTCAAGGTGAACGGCAAGCGGCTTTATGAATACGCTCGTGCCGGTGAAGAAGTGGAGCGGCCGGTGCGTCACGTCACCATTGATAAATTTGAGCTGCTGAGCAGTAAGTATGACCCTACGACCAAGCAACAGCGGGTCCGGTTCAACGTGGTTTGCAGTAAGGGAACCTATATCCGGACCCTGGTCGTTGAACTAGCCAAGCGGCTGGGGTATCCGGGAACCATGAGTTGGCTGACCCGGCTGAAGAGTGGCGGCTTTACTCTTGACCAGACCCTTAGCCTGACCGATGTCCAGGATGCCGTGACGGCGGGGACGATCGATCACTACCTTTACCCGTTGGACTATGCATTGCAGGGCTACCCGGCAGTTGACTTGACCGATGACCAGTGGGCGGCAGTCCGGCATGGGGCCTGGTTAAAGCCGACGGAAGTGTCGACTACTGCACAAGAGATCGTGTTGAAGTATAATAAGCAGGTAAAGGCGCTGTATCACCTTGACGACCAACAAGGGGCCTACAAACCAACCAAAATGTTTTCAGTAAAATAGGGGGCAACCGTATTGCAGGTTATTAGAGTTCATCACCCGCTCGACAAAAAGATCGTTCCGGCGGGCCCAGTCGTCCTTGCGATGGGCTTCTTTGACGGAGTTCACCGGGGACATCAGGAGGTCATTCTTCAAGCCAAACGGATCGCCCAAAAAAAGGGACTCCCGCTGGCTGTTCTGACCTATAGCCATGCCCCGGGAATTGCCTACCGTCAATACCCGGGAGGCTTTAAGTACCTCTCCACTACTAGCCGCAAGCTGGACCTGCTGGAGCAACTAGGAGTTGATCTGGTCTACTTGGTCAGCTTTACCTCCAGCTTTGCCAGCCTGGCTCCCCAGGACTTTGTCGATCAATACCTGGTTGCCTTTCACAGCCAGGTGGTGGTGGCTGGGTTTGACCATACCTATGGCCCGGCCGACATTGCCTCCATGGATCGACTGCCGGACTATGCCCAGGGAAGGTTTGCGGTTGTGACGGTGCCGAAGTTCGTGGCGCCCGGCGCGGCGGAGAAGGTTGGCTCACGGACGATTCGTCAGTTGATTGACCAGGGAAAGGTTGCCTTGGCCAACCAAGAACTGGGTTACTACTACCAAACGACCGGCCTGGTGGTTCATGGCCTGGCCCGGGGGCGGACGCTGGGCTTCCCGACGATCAACGTTGAAACCCCGACTCCGGAACGCCTGCCGGGAATTGGGGTCTACGCGGTGGACGTCATGATTGGAGACCGTTGGTACGGTGGAATGGCAAGCGTCGGGCATAATATTACCTTTGGCGACCATAACCAGCTGACGGTTGAAATCTACCTGTTTGACTTTGATCGAATGGTCTATGGAGAAGAGGTAAAGGTGCGCTGGTATCAGTTCCTGCGCGGTGAGCAGAAGTTTGCCGGGGCCGACGAACTGGTTGCCCAGATGAAGCAAGATGAACACGCATCTCGGATCATTGTGCAGGCGCCGCCGGTATTACCCGATCAGCGAATTCATTAATATAATTAAAGTTCATAAAAGGTAAACGGCGCTGAATGGAATCTGCGAATTTCATTCAGCGTCGTTTTTTTGTTGGCAATCTTAAATATTCCAATAATGCATAAGTAAAATATTTCTATAGAATATATTATCACGGCAGAAATGAGAATAAAAAAGAATTTATAAAAACTGTTGAGTTTCATAGATGAAAACGCTATCATTGTATTATACAAAGTGATTTAATTCACGAATTCTTGATCCTGAAGTTGTAACCTAGAGGAGGCAATTTCGATGACTTCAAAATACCAAACAGAAGCAAAGGGCTATACGATGACGACCGTCATGCAAGAAGCGGCCCGCTGCCTATTATGTGAAGATGCCCCATGCTCTAAGGCATGCCCGGCCCACACCAACCCAGCTAAGTTTATCCGGAGCGTTCGCTTCCGCAATATTAAGGGGGCCGCGGAAACCATTCGTGAGAATAACGCCCTAGGTGCAATTTGTGCGCGGGTCTGTCCGACGGAGCGTTACTGCGAGAGCGCTTGTACCCGGGCCAAGATTGACCACCCGATTGACATTGGGGGGATTCAGCGTTACGTGACCGACATGGAACGAAAGGACAACATGCAGATCCTCCATGCCGGTAAGCCGAACGGGATGAGCGTTGCCATTATCGGGAGCGGCCCGGCCGGACTCCAGGCCGCGACGACTTTATTGCAAAAGGGATACGCTGTCGACATCTACGAAAAGAACGCGAAGGCGGGGGGTTACCTGACTTACGGCATCCCAGAATACCGCCTTCCAGAAGCCATCGTGGAGTACGAAGTGCAACGAATCGTCAACCTGGGCGCTAACATTAAGTACAACACGACTGTCGGCAAAGATGTTACGATGGCTGACCTGAAGAGTCACTACAATGCCGTTATCGTGGCGATCGGCGCTAGTGAAGCCAAGACCATTCCGATGTTTGAATACAACATCTGCACTGAATCAGCGATTTCCTTCCTGGCCCGGGCCAAGGAAAGTGAAGGACACTTGGCTGACTTGCCAGATAACGTCTTGGTTATCGGTGGTGGGGACGTCGCAATGGACGTTGTTACGACCCTGAAGAAGCTGGGTGTGGCCCACGTGACCGACATGGTTTACGAAGAATTTGCCGAATTCAAGGCCTCTAAGAAGGAACTGGCGGGGGCCCAACAAGCAGGGGTCACCATTGTGGATGGCTACGAGCCAACTGACGTTCACGAAAACAAGGTTACCTTTAAGCACCGCAAGATCGATAGCGAGCTGACGATTACCGCTGACAAGATCATTCTCGCGGTCAGCCAAAAGGTTAATGCGGCCGGCCTGGACATTGATGTTCAGCACAACGAGGTACCATTCCGGGAAGCTCGTTTCCACACGAAGGATCCGAAGGTCTTCGCTACCGGTGACATTGTTAAGGGCGATAAGACCGTGGTTTACGCTGTCCAAAAGGGCAAGAAAGTGGCCGAAGAAATCGACCGTGTGTTAGGAGGACAAGACAATGATTAAAAAAGATCTGTCAATTGACTTCTTAGGGGTTCATTTTGAGAACCCGTTCTGCTTGTCATCTTCACCAGTTGGCAACTGCTATGAAATGTGTAAGAATGCTTACGACGCTGGCTGGGCCGGGATCGTTTACAAGACCCTTTCGCCAGACCACTTTGTTGTCGATGAGGTTTCACCCCGTTTTGCACAATTGACCAAGGAAGATACTCCCTTTATCGCCTTCAAGAACATGGAACAAGTTGCCGAGCACCCGCTGGCCCAGGACCTGGCGGATATCCAGCGCCTGAAGAAGGAGTACCCGGATAAGGTCATGATTGCTTCGATCATGGGAGAAACCCCACAAGATTGGACCGATTTGGCGCGGTTAGTTACTGAGGCCGGTGCAGACATGATTGAATTAAACTTCTCCTGTCCGCAAATGACTTCGCACACGATGGGTTCCGATGTGGGGACCAATCCCGAGCTATGCAAGAAGAATTGTGAGGCCGTCAAGAAGGGGACCGACTTGCCGGTACTGGCTAAGATGACGCCAAACATTACTACGATGATTCCGGTTGTCAAGGCCTGCCTGGAAGGCGGAGCCGATGGGGTTTCTTCCATCAACACCGTTAAGTCCATTACAGATATTGACCTTGACACCAAAGTAGCATTGCCAAACATCAACGGTAAGTCCGCTGTTTCCGGCCTGTCCGGGAAAGCGGTAAAGCCAATTGCCCTGCGCTTCCTGCAACAGATTCGTTCCGCCGCGGGTCTGGAACAATTGCCAGTTTCCGGGATCGGGGGCATCGAGACCTGGGAAGATGCAGCTGAATTCATCCTGCTGGGGGCTTCGACCCTGCAAGTAACTACTGCCATTATGCAGTACGGTTATCGGATCATCGACGATCTGACTAATGGCCTGATGCACTACATGGACGAGCAGGGGGTCGATCACCTGGCGGACTTAGTTGGGCTGGCTAACCAAAAGATCGTGCCAACTAACAAGCTGGATCGGGACTACGTTGTTTACCCGAAGATTGATTGGGACAAGTGCATCGGTTGTGGTCGTTGCTTCATTTCCTGTCAAGACGGTGCCCACCAGGCCATGGGCTGGGATGATGAGAAGCGGCTGCCAACCTTTGACCAAAGCAAGTGTGTCGGTTGTCAACTCTGTGCCCTGGTTTGCCCAGTAGGCGCAATCAAGCTCGGTATCAAGAAGATGAAGCCGGGCCGCAAGGGTGATCCAGCCGACGTCCACTCAGCTTCTTACCAGCTACCGGCATATGACGAAAGTTCGGCTAAGAAATAATGTAGTTCAGTAAATGTAAAGCTATGAGCTAAACCCCGTCACCAGTGAAATAATGGTTGACGGGGTTTTTAGTATTGGCACTAAAATAATGCGAGTGGACAATCTTCCTGATAAAAGTTATAAAATATCAATATGATAAAAACTTCTTTATAAATAGCACTAAAACATCAGTTAGGTAATGTCGGCAACATTGAAAAGGTACAACTAAATCAGGTATTGATGGAGGCGCACGTATCTAAAGCACATTTTACCGTTATTACCGTGATAAATACGATTTATTGAATTCGATTGTGGCTGACATCAGCAAGCAGATATTTCAAAAGAGTGAGCAACCGTATGTAACCAGCTGAGGGACGGCTTGCTTAAAGTTGAAAAGAATAAGCACCTTTTTTGCGATGCACTTAAATATCGAGGGCAAAATTCTCTCGAAACTACCCTGATAACATATACCAAGACAGATGTTACTGATTTGATTAGTCAGCATCATGCCTATGTTGTCGGTCAAACTCAAGAATTTGCGATTACATTTTATTGCTTTGGCATGGTGGGGGTAATTAAAGAGTGGGCCTTAAGTGACTGTACGACCGCACCACAAAAGCTGGCTAAGCAAATTGCAGAACAGATGCCGCAAAGTTTAAAGGCTATTTTGTTGCGTTGAAACTTTTTCATTATTTAGTGCCACTTTTTCAGCATTTCTTTGCCTATATTAATAAAGAAGTTAATGGAAAAAGAATACTGGAAAGAGGAGATCCATATGAAAAAATCGTGTTGCAGAAATCTTAAACATTAAATATCCAATTATTCAAGGGGCAATGAACTGATTAACGGACGCAAAACTCGTTGCTGCTGTTTCCAATGCTGGTGGTTTGGAAATTCTTGGTCCAAATGCAGGGCAGGAGCAACCAACCAGGGATTCGGCAACGATTATTAAACGGATGCGGCAGGAAGTAATTAAGGCCAAACAACTCACTGACCGACCCTTTGGCATGGTGGTTGTGGTAACGATGGATGCCAAGGACACGATGAGTCTGATTAAGGTTGTGGTTGACGAACATGTCGCTGCGGTATTGATTAATGGCGTGCCGGGGGTCTTAAATAAAGAGCTGATCGAGCCCCTTAAAGAGCATGATATTAAAATCATTTATCGTTCGCTTAACCCAACCGTTAGCGAAGCCAAAGAAGCTGAGCAAGCAGGCGCCGACATCATTATTGCCACTGGTTTTGATGAAGGGGGAACCGTCCCAGAGAAGGTGATCGGAACGTTTAACATTGTGCCAACAATCAGTGATGCCGTTCAGATTCCAGTAGTTGCGGCTGGCGGGATTACCGATATTCGCCATGTCCGGGCTGCTTTTGCCCTTGGCGCGGAAGGTGTGTATGTTGGCAGTGCATTTTTGGCAACTGAAGAAAGTCGGGCGGCAGAAACGTCAAAGCAGCAATCGTTAATGGCACGGCTGATGATCTGGAACTCTTTAGGACCCTTCCGTACTACTACCGTTCATTGCCAATCAAGCTGAACAAAAAGCTCAAGAAGATGAGTGATGATGCTGTACCACGTAAAGCTATTGATCGCTTGATGTGGGGGAAGATGCGCACCGGAATGTATAAGGGCGAGCAGGATGGCTATATTTCCCTAGGAAACGGCATTTCTGAAATCCATGCTGTTCGACCGGTTAATGAATTGATCCGGTCGTTGATGGCTGACTATATTGATCAATAAAAGTATTAACCTATAAATAGCTCTAAAATTGTTGAACAAATTGGCAGTTTTGGGACTGTTCATTTTAAAAATTAATTATCTGTTTGCAAAAAGCCTCCCAAATTTTCGTGGGAGGTGTTGATGGATATTCTTACTAAAGAGCGTTAGAAAGTATCTTTACGAGTTAGCACTTCTCTTAGTTTACTGATGAATAAATCAATTTCCTTATCGCTTGTTCCTGACTTGGCACCTGTTGTAAAAACATTAAAATTAACTGGATGTACGTTAATAATTACGACATCAGTCTGTTCAATCAATGCGCACTTTCCAGAAATCTACTAACTACGCCTGGCGACTGGACAAAAGTGTAATCGCTTCCAAAGCTCATTGATGGTGATCGGCAATACCATACTTCGGAAGGATTTACTTTTTCAAAATACCCTAAGGAGAAAATACGGTTCTTTTTAAGAATGGTTGGTAATAGAAGGGGGGTACCTCCTTCGGTGCAAACGATAATGAAATATTATTCCTATCAAAAATAAGCATTACTATTAAGGCTAGCCTTAGTAATAATGCTTATTTTTGACATAAGGAAGAAATAAACTGACTCGAGTACTAAAACTTGATCGTCATTTTGGCTATTGCTTGACGAGTTCCTTAAGCAGGGGCTGGATATTGCGGCGTTCACTCTCGAGGTAGGTGCCGTAGATCTCTAAATGGTTATTGGGTCGTCAATTGCCACGGCGTTACGACATGCTGCGGGCCGAACTTCAATCAAAATATTTTGTAAAAAGGGATTGCCTTATAGTCCACTTCAAGGATTAGGATAAGAACTGTTGAAAAGATATCAAAATAATGAGGTGAGAATAATGGAAGAAGAATTTACGTTAAACAATGGTGTCAAGATGCCCAAAGTTGGTTTGGGAACCTTTCGGATGTCATCGGCTGCGGCTCAGAACGCGGTGGAAGCAGCCCTGGCCGATGGCTACCATTTGATTGATACCGCAGAAGGCTACTACAACGAAGACGGGGTTGGCAAGGGGATCAAGAATTCCGGGATTAACCGGGAAGATCTGTTTGTAAGCACAAAATTGTGGACGACCTCATACAATGACCCGGATGCCGTTGACAAGGCCCTGGATCGATTAGGCCTGGACTACATTGACCTGCTCTTCCTCCACCAACCAACCGGTGACTGGAAGACCGCTTACAAGACACTGGAGCGGGCCTACAAGGATGGCAAGATTAAGGCCATCGGGATCTCCAACTTTGATCGGCAAGATTTCCTACTGAAGAGTGCACTGGACTTTGCGGAGATCAAACCCCAGGTTCTCCAGGCGGAGGCCCACCCGTACTTCCCGCAAACCGCCGCGCGGGAGATCATGAAGCCATACGGTACCCGGCTGATGGCTTGGTACCCGCTAGGCTCCGGTGATCGTTCCCTGATCAATGAACCAATCTTTACCAAGTTGGCCAAGAAGTACGGCAAGTCCAATGTTCAGATCATCCTGCGTTGGCACACCCAGATGGGCTTTGTCGTGATTCCAGGTTCCACCACCCCGGCCCACATTCATGACAATCATGATATCTTTGACTTCAAGTTGACCGATGAAGAAATGGCCGAGATTGCCAAAATCAACAAGAACAAGCGTTACTATTAATTATTCATAATGGAGGAATAGAAAATGAAGTTAGCAATTTTAGCAGCAAATGGACAGATTGCCCGGATCGTTGAAAAGCGGATTCTGAATGAAGACCAGTTTAAAGACGTTGATTTGACCCTGTTCTTGCGGAACAGCGGCCGGCTCAGCGACCTGGCCGATAATCCTCGGGTTACCATCATTGAGGGGGACTTGAACAACCCGGCAGACGTTGAAAAGGCGGTTAAGGGCCAAGACATGGTCTTCAACGCGGTGATTGATCACGATGACGCCGGTCATAACCGGCCAACCCATAACATCATCAACGCCATGAAGAAAGATGGCGTTAACCGGCTGATCCTGACGAACCTGCTCGGGATCTATGATGAGGTTCCTGGCGAGTTTGGCAAGTGGAACCGGAACACCTGCTTCGGTGGGACCGTCCGTAGTGATAACGCTGCCGTGGTATCTGACCGGTTGGCGGCAGAATCCGGCCTGGACTACACGACTCTTCGTCTGCCATGGCTCAACGACCGTGATGAAGTGAAGTACACCATTACCCACAAGGACGATGAATTCGTTGGTGTCTCCGGTTCTCGGCAGAGCATTGCCGATGTTGTCCTGAAGATCGTGGCTGACCCGACCTTCGGCAGCAAGGACAGTTTAGGGATTGCCGATCCGGACACCCAGGGCAGCAACCGTCCGGTATACTAAGACCGATAACACCTCCCTAAAGTAAACTAAATATAGTAAATTTCCCATATTCATCATTAAGGTGCGACTTGAAAGCTGAAGCTCTCAGGTTGCATCTTTTTGGTTGGAAAATTGTGGGTTTCTATTTAGATTGAGGGGGGATGAATTTCTGCAATTAATTGCTATTTTTATACTTGTTTTGGAGTCGACTTGAAGGCCTATACTCGTTAGTGATGAATTTGGGAGAAAGGGAGGAACAATTGATGAATAAGTTATTCACGTTTTTGGGCAAGCCGCGGACCATCGACCATCAGATCGCCAATCGTAAAGTCAGCTGGCTTGGATGGTCGTCTTGGCAGTGGTCATGCTGGTTGCCGGTCTTAATATTTTACGGGGTTCACATAAATAAAGTTGTTGCCTTGTAGTCGACTTCAAGGTTTAGAATACCATTATTGAGAAATGGAGGAATGATTATATGGAAACACGTATCCTAGGTAAAGACTTAAAAGTAACGGCCATTGGCCTGGGCTGCATGGGATTTTCCCACGGCTATGGCAAACCAACCGATGTTGACGAAGCCATCAAGAACATTCGGGCGGCCTACGACATGGGCTACCGTTTCTTCGACACTGCCGAGATCTACCGGGGGACCAACCCGGACGGCTCCACGAACTACAACGAGGAACTGGTTGGCAAAGCCCTGCACGACGTCCGTGACCAGGTGGTGATTGCTACCAAGTTCGGGATTGCGGCTCACGAAGGCAATGGCTTGAAGGTGGACTCCAGCCCGGCAACAATCCGGAAGTCGGTTGAGGGCTCATTGAAGCGGCTCAATACTGACCACATCGACCTCTACTACCAACACCGGATTGATCCGAATGTGGAACCGGAGACGGTTGCCAAGGTGATGCAGGAATTGATGGATGAAGGGAAGATCACCCATTGGGGAATCTCCGAAGCCAATGAGGATTACCTCCGGCGGGCCAATGCGGTCTGCAAGGTGACCGCCGTTCAGAACCGTTATTCAATGATGTACCGGGAATACGAAGACCTCTTCCCAGTGCTGGAGGAACTGAACGTCGGATTAGTGGCTTTCTCACCACTGGCCAACGGATTACTGACCGGACAAATTAAGCAGAGCACCTTCTCCGATAAGGACCTGCGGAACAAGATGCCGCAATTCACGCCGGAAGCCCTGAAGAAGAACCAGGAACTTCTGGACCTGCTCGATGAAATTGCTGCGCGTCACGATGCCACGCCGGCCCAGATCTCCCTGGCCTGGATGATCAATAAGAAGCCATACATCGTGCCGATCCCGGGCAGCCGCCACCTTAACCGGATCGAAGACAACCTGAAAGCGGCCCAGATCAAGATGTCTGCAGAAGAGGTGGCCCGGATTGACCAGGCCTTAGATGCCGTACCGATGTCCGACGTCTTTGGCGGGACCAAGATTGAAAAGAAGTAAGAATAACAAGACTATGACAACTGTTCATTAATACAAAGAATGATCCGTTCCCAATGGGAGGCGGATCATTTTTATTTAATAATTATTCAATCTTAATGGTGCTTGCGGTGGATCGCGGCCCGGATCTTGGGATAGCGGATCAGCAGGCAAGCCCCATAGGTGAAACTCGTGGCGACGTTGAGGAGCCAAACATACCAGCTGCTATGTCCCCGCAGCATGGCAATTACGGAGAGATCTTTCAGGATTTCGGTGAACAGTTCATGGGAAACTGCGGCGACGTCGAGGTGGGCTCCGTAGAATACTTCGACACCAATGCCGATTGCAAACGACACCAGCCAGCCGAGCAGGTAGGGCCAGTTTCTTTTGACCTCCAGGATTGGCCGCTGGTGGGCGTCAAATTTATTAGTGTCGCGCAGCTGGGTTCGGCCTGCCTGAAGAAAACCGATTGCGATCCCGATCAGGACAAGAATTAAGGCCAGGCCGACTGATCCTAATGAACGGATGTTTCTGAGCCCCAGAAGCATCATGATTGCGGAATAGATCGGGATGATCACCAATTCAAAACGGTTCACCTTTTCATAGGTAAACGTCCCTTTGATAAACTTATAGACTAACAAAACGATGAAAATATCCATTATATAACCAGCCTTACTTTGTGGACCGCTTAGCAGCAACAAATTGTAGCAATGGGCAATTAGTCAAGCAAACGTGAAAGCGAGGCAGAAACGTTGTGTTCGGCAAACCATTTAGGCTACACTTGACCTAATAAGAATATGGAGGGATCAGCATGAAGAAGTATGATGAAATCTTAATTGGCTCTGGTCCGGCCGCCTATGCGATGTCCAACCGCCTGGCTCAGACCGATCACCGGGTGCTGGTGATTGAGGGCTTTGAATATGGTGGAACCTGCCCCAACTATGGCTGTGAGCCAAAGATCTTTTTGGAAGGGGCCGTACGAACGGTCCTGCAGTCCCAGCAGCTTCTTGGACACGGGATCAGTGAACCGGCCAGACTAGACTGGGCGGCTCTCATGCAGACCAAGCGTGCCCGCTTCGACCCGTGGCCGGCAGAGACACGGGCGATCATCAAGAAGACTCATGACATTGAAGACGGCTATGCCCGCTTTGTTGATGATTACACCGTCAGTGTCAACGGTCATCAGTACCAGGCGGACCACATCATTATCGCTACCGGGCAGACGCCTAACCTCCTTGATATTCCGGGGAAAGGATACCTCCACACTAGCTATGACCTGTTATCCTTGAGGAAACTTCCCAATCGGGTTGCGGTCATCGGGGCTGGCTTTGTTGGTCTCGAACTGGCAACTCTGGTCGCGGCCGCTGGGGCGAAGGTGACCGTGATTGTGCATTCAGACCGGGTACTCCGGGAGTTCACTAGGGCGGAAGACAAGGCTCTGGTAACGGCAATGCAGCAACGGGGGATCAAGTTTATCTTTGACGCTGATACGCAGCAGATCGTAAAGGATCAAACAGGTCTAAACGTGGTCACCGATCAAGGAACTATTTTGGCTGATTATGTTCTTGATGCAACGGGTCGCCGCCCCAACATTGATCGGCTGGGGTTGGGGAACACCAGCATTGAGCACGACCGGCACGGCATCAAGGTTGATGGACACCTGATGACCACAGTCCCGGGGGTCTACGCCATCGGGGATGTGGTGAGCCGTCAGCAGCCTAAGTTAACCCCGGTTGCCGAATTCGAAGGGCAGTATCTGTTTGACTACCTGATGGGGAAGACTGACCAGGAGATTAGCTACCCAACGATCGGACAGGCGGCCTTTACCTTCCCCGAGCTGGCTCGGGTTGGCGTCAACGCCGATGAGGTTGCCGATGACCCGCAGTATCAGGTCAAAACGATCCCGCTCAAGTACGGTAGCCTTTATGCCGGGCAAAACGATCAGGTCAGCACCCTGACTCTGGTCTTTAAGGACCGGCGCCTGGTGGGGGCAAGTGAGGTCGGTGACCACGCTGCGGATGACATCAATAACTTCCTGCCGGTGATTGGCTTAGGAATTGACGGTGCCGAGTACAGGCAACACCTCATCGCCATTTATCCGACCCTCGGCGATAAGGTGGCCGGTCTCCTTAAATAGTTGATTTGAAATAGCGACTAGCGTTCTGATTGCATGAATGTGAGTCGCTATTTAATTTTTAAATCAGCATTATTACATTTGATTATATAAAAAGGGCCTTACAATTGTTAGAACTTGATCTAACGATTGTGAGGCCCTTTGCCTGGATCTGTCCAATGGTTTAAGACTTTTAGTCAGCTCGTTTATTAATAACGCCGCCGCTTGATACCAAGGCCAAACATCATTGCAGCACTGCTAAGAGCAATTCCGGCAAGGGCGGTCAGCTTGTTATCCGCATTACCGGTTTGAGGTAATTGCTTTTCGCCTGGCGTATTTGGTGTATTCGGTGTGTTAGGTGTGTTAGGCGTGTTAGGCGTGTTAGGCGTGTTAGGCGTGTTAGGCGTGTTAGGCGTGTTAGGTGTGTTAGGTGTGTTAGGCGTGTTAGGCGTGTTAGGTGTGTTAGGTGTGTTAGGTGTATTAGGCGTGTTAGGCGTGTTAGGTGTGTTAGGTGTATTAGGCGTGTTAGGTGTGTTAGGTGTATTAGGCGTTGGATCTGCAGGGGTATGTGGCTTCAAGTTGTACCCACCGATAATTTGGTTCCAGTTGATTGGCTTACCCCATTCCCCAGGAAGGGCAGCACTGTTTGCAGCATCTTTGTCAAGGACCCCAAGCATATTGTCATTCCGACTAGAATCGTCCCAAATCCAATCTCCCTGGTTGGTTGCCCGTGCTAAAACAGTGGTCGTATCGTCTGGATTGATTTGAACCAGGAAGCTTGGTGCCCAGGTTGCGTAATTACCCTCACCAGAGGCAAAGTCCTTATTACTCATGTAAGAGGTAATTAAGACTTGGTCAGGATGTCCCTGAACAGGAACGGCATAGTACGAGTAGGTAGCTGTCCGCCAGTTGGCCGGAACAGAAGCTGTTAAGACAACTCCTGAATCATTCAATGGCTTGTATGTTCCGGTAAGGCTGTCTGATACATAACCAATCATTGCAACGTTATCACCAACGGTCTTGTTAGCATGTTCGGTTAACTCTGTATCAGATCCCCGGCGAATCCGCGTTACGGAGAACAAGTAGTACTTATCACCAAGTTTTACAACGTTCGGCCGTTCAACTTCGTCACTAGACATTAGTGCAGAAACTAATGGTGAGTATACGTCTTCAACTTGAGGATTAGTTTGGTTGTTATTCAGCTTCAAAATCCCAAGTGCTCCGTTGGCAACACCAGCCAGTGCCCGGTCCTGCTTGTTGTTTAGCAGCTTGAAGAAACTATTAATGTTGAAGTTGTCGTCGCCACCATAGTTAGCCCAATTGTAAATCTGAGCATCACTTTGGTAATCTTCGTTACCAGTGTTGGCTTCAAAAACCAGGTACCGGTCGCCATTTTCTAACTGAACAACGTGTGGATCCCGCAGGCAGTAGTCATCGTCCGCCCGGTTTGGGCCATCCGCAAATTGATTGTAGTTTTGGTAGTGGTAGCCATCACCCTCAAAAATAACGTGATTGTTATCCACGCTTTGAATGGATACACCGTTATCATCTACGTTTAGATGAAGTGTAGCAGTGGCCAGCTTTTGATCGTTCAGCTTGTAATCAGAAGTGTCATTCAGAGTGTAGAACAGTTGAATTGAACCATCGTTATTTGTAATAGCTGAACCGGACCATTCTTGGAAAACGTTATTTTCATTTGTCCCGAAGATGGAACCGGCATTTCGCCAGTGGGAGAAGTCATTGTCGCCATACTTGTTGTATAAAAGATAAATGTGGTTGTCACCATAGGGGGTGTTCGGAATACCCATCATGGCGATGACCAATTGATACCCCTTATAGTTTGAAACATAACCCGTAACCGGATCTTGAACCGGCCATGAATCCCAAACATCTAATTGTGCTGGCTTACCGGTTTGGGCATCAACTGTGTAGGCAGCTGGCATGTTCTTAATTTCCTTCGCGTTGAAGAATGGAATCGCATAACGTGGATCCTGGTTGATTAGTGCGTTTCCAATTCCTTGCAGATCCTTAAACGTTAATTTGGTACCCTTTTCAGCCGACTTGGAGAAGTTGATCTTGTTTAATTCATTAATCTGATCATCTGTTAAACTGCTAGCGTCGATTTTAGCGTTTTTGACGGCTTGCGCAGCGGCAGGGTTGAGTTTCTTCAGATTGGCTTGCGTAGCATCAGAATCTACATTGGTTGGTTGCTTGATCTGTGTCTGGTCATTATTTTGCTTGACCTGGTTATCTAAAGTTGCAGATTGGCTTGGTGTGTTGGCAGAAGAACTGCTGTTAGCATTGCTGCTCGTACCTTGGCTGCTAGGGGTCACTGTTGCAGTGGCTTGGGCAGTGGAACTCGAATTTTCGGTGGCCAAAGCAGGGGTATTCTTAGCAACTTCATTACTAGTAACGGTACCGACTTGGTGCTGTTCAGTGCTTACGGCAGTTACGTTCTCATGATTATCAGCCTTGTTGTCTACCTGGTCAGCATGAGCATTCAATACTCCACCCATCAGAACAGAGGCAGAGACCAAAGCGGCAACTGCCCACTTCTTACCAGCCTTGTACATTTTTTTATGCTCTTTGTATTCCAAAATTACTCCTCCTAATTTTTTGATAAACGTTTATCAAATATTCATGAAATAAAATATCATTTTTTAAGAAAATGTCAAGATTGAATTTAGGCAGCTTGAGGATGAAATTTTGGCATGTCGGTAAAAGCATGCTAATAAAAAATTCTAAGTGACGTCTCTAACAGAATTGAGAAGAAGATAACTGTGTGGGGAAATATAAAAACAAAAACTCAGGCGATTGGTAGCTACTATTCAATTCTAGTATAGCGATATACTCAATTGGCAATTTTAGGCCTATTCATTTCTAATTATACTGTCATTAATCGAGCGGAGCGTCCATCCTGAGTAGGAAGCCAGCTCGATACCCCATTTGAAATTCGGTAGTTGGGTGGCCTGGTCTCCTTTAACCTTGCCAAGGATGTTTGGAAGGATTAACCGGCCAAAAAAGAACCGTTTGAAATTTCGTTGAGAGTTTCAGATGGTTCTTCTTTTAGAAAGAAATTGCTTGCCTTAAAGCAGACTATAAGGTTTATAGTACATACATCATATCGGAACAGTAGAAGTGAAGGAGGAGAAGAAAATGTTAGTAAATCAATTAATTGGTCTGATTGTGTTGACGCTCCTGCTTTTGGTAACGCTGACCACCCCTAAAGGTCGTTAGGAGGTAATAATAATGGGATTTAAACGCAAGGCTGAAATTAAAGATAAGATTGCCGGGCAACCAATTGTGGCCCCACAGTTAGGGATGCCGGCGGTGCAGTGACGCAATGGTTATGGTGTAGTGTCTGATGGTCAGGATACCAACAGTCAAAACAAACCAACCCGTCAGCTGACCAGGGATGCAAAAGAAATCATCATTTACTTTTCCCGTTCCGGCAGTACGGAATTGCTGGCTGCTAAACTAGCTAAGCTGACTGGTGCTGATATCCTGGAAATTGTGGTCGATAAGCCTTATTCAGGAAACTACCACCGGACGCTGTCACGGGCAAATAACGAGCGGCTAAATGCCGATTATCCAGAACTGAGGATGTCACTACCGGACCTCAGTCAATATCGGCGAGTCTACCTGGGATTCCCGATTTGGGCAATGACGCTGGCTCACCCGATGAGCAGCTTTTTGCTTGAGTACGGGGCAGCACTGAGTCATAAGCAGCTGGTTCCTTTCATGTCAGAGGGCGGCTATGGTCAGGGAAGCAGTGTGCAGAAGATTGCCCAGCTTCTCCGCCAGCAGGGGGTTTCGGCAGACCTGTACCGGCGTCCGTTAGTCGTGGATGGCAATAAGGTTGACCGGGCTGATTACCAGATCGAACGCTGGCTTAAAAATTTAGGCTAAGGCTTGCCTTGAAGTGAACTGCAAGGTTTATAGTAATGATAAATTCATGTAAGGGGGACAATCAAAATGTCAAAAATATTAATTGCAACCTATTCCTGGTCAGGACAAACGGCCAAGGTCGCCAAAAAACTCGCTCAGCTGTTGGATGGTGCGGAGACGTATGAGATCGCTGTGGCCGCTGACACGTTTGACAGCGATATGTTCAAAACCGATGCCATTGCCACCGACCAGATCAAGAATAACCGCTATCCGGCATTGACGACCCCGGTTCCCGAGGTGAGTCAATACGACCTAATTTTAGTCGGCAGCCCGGTCTGGCGGGGCGCACCGGCAACTCCAGTGCACACCTTCCTTGAATCGATTCAGGGATTCTCTGGCAAGGTCGCCCCATTTTATACTGACGCCGGGTCGGCCAACGGCTTTGAGGACACCTTCAAACAGTGGGCCGGGAACTTAAACGTATTGCCGGGCCACGAGGGTTCAAATGACTTAGCAAAATGGCTTAAGGAACTGAACTAAAAGGAGACAATTAATGAATATTCAACAAGTAGCGGAGAAGCTATCCATTTCTACTGATATGATTCGTCGCTGGGAACGTCTCGGAATGATTCCACCGGTTACGCGAAATAAGGATGGTTTAAGAAACTTTACCAAGGCTGATATTCGATGGGTAAAATATGCCAAGCTGCTCAATATGATGAATATTTCTCCTGATTTCCAAATTGAATATGTAAAATTAGCGATGCTGGGTAAGAATGCTGCCCCAGCCCGCCAGAGCCTTCTCAATGAACAGCTGGGCCAGCTCAACGACGACCACCGGTGCCTAGTGGACCAGCTTACCGACATGGAAAAGACGATTGAGCGAGAAGAGCTCGCTTGAGTGTTAAAATAAAGGGAAGATTACAGGAGGGAATTAAATGAATATTAAAGAAGCAAGTGAGCGCTTAGGTATTCCGAAGGAGACGTTACGTTACTGGGAAAATAACGGCCTGATTCCAGAAGTTCCGCGTAACAGCAGCGGTTACCGTGATTATACCGAAAACGAAATCAAGTGGGCTCTTTTCATCAAGGCAATGCGTAACGCAGGCATGTCTGTCGAATCATTAATCGAATTTGTTGACCTGTATAATGCGCATAAGGATAGCCGAGAAGCCCAGCGGTCAATCGTCAAGGAGCAGTATGACATCCTTTTAGCAAAGAGAAACGAACTGGACAAGACCCTTAACTACTTGGCCTACAAGCTGGACCACTTTGAGGACCATGTGATGCCCTTTATCGAAGAAGAAGATTACTATGAACTCAGGAAGAAAGACATGCTTAAGCCAAAAGAGGAAGACAAATAGAAGATTACAAGGTAAAATGGCTGATGAAGTTAGATGAGCTCTTCGTCAGCCATTTTTGATTATGGCAGAGCTGATTTTATAAAATTCCTGTTAAAAAGGCCTTGCCTTCTAGTCGACTCTAAGGTTTATATTAAATAATGTTGATAGATATGATATATAAGAAAAGGAGCGGATATAGATGAAAGCAGCCGTATTTATGGAACCAGGCAAGATGGAAGTTCATGAAGTTGAGAAGCCGAAGATTCAAAAGCCGACCGACGCGATTTTGAAGATCGTCCGGGCCTGTGTGTGTGGATCTGACCTCTGGTGGTACCGGGGCATTGCCAAGCGGGAACACGGTTCATTGGTTGGTCACGAGGCCATTGGAATTGTTGAAGAAGTCGGCGCCGATGTTAAGGACGTCAAGCCCGGCGACTTTGTAATTGCCCCATTCACCCACGGTTGCGGCCACTGTGCTGCCTGCCTGGCGGGCTTTGATGGTAACTGCATGAATCAGGAGGCTGGCGGCAACGGTGGTTACCAAGGGGAATACCTGCGGTTCACCAACGCTAACTGGGCCCTGGTCAAAATTCCTGGCCAACCAGCAGACTACACTGATGAGCAGTTAAACGACCTCTTAACCCTGGCCGATGTGATGGCAACTGGTTACCATGCCGCCGCTAGTGCTGAGGTCAAGGAAGGCGACACGGTTGCCGTTATCGGTAACGGAGCGGTTGGTCTTTGTGGGGTGATCGGTGCCAAGCTGCGTGGTGCTAAGCGGATCATCTCACTGAGCCACCACGAAGACCGGGCCAAGCTTGCTAAGGAATTCGGGGCGACCGACATCGTTGCCGAACGTGGCGATGACGCCGTTAAGAAGGTGCTTGAACTGACCGATGGTAATGGTGTTGACGCCGTTCTTGAATGTGTCGGGGCCGTATCAGCAATTGAACAAGCCGGTAAGCTGGCTCGTCCTGGTGCAATCGTTGGCCGGGTTGGGGTTCCACAAACGGAACCATCATCCAACAACCTCTTCTGGAAGAACATTGGTCTCCGTGGGGGCATTGCTTCCGTGACGACCTACGACCGGAATGTCCTCTTGGATGCCGTCTTAAAGGGTGAAATCCACCCCGGAAAGGTCTTCACGAAGCGCTTTGACCTTGATGATATTCAAAAGGCATATGAGGCAATGGACAAGCGTGAAGCCATCAAGTCGTTAGTAATTGTAAGTGAATAATAAGCAAGCCTGGGACCGTAAGCGGCCCAGGCTTTTTGTGGTTTAGAGAGAGGGAGAGCTAGATGGGCAGAAAACAAAGACTGGTAACGTGGGCGGTGCGCTTCAACCAGCACGCCTTTGTCCAAATCCTGCGGGAAACGTTAATCATGCTGTTTCCGGTTGCGCTGGTGGGGTCGATTGTCTGGATTATTGGTGATAATCTGCTGGCCCCCAATGGTTTCTTGGCAAACATCCTGCGGGTTCGGCAGTGGCTACCGCAACGGCAGTTTTTTCGGGCGCTGTTTGGTGACGCAACTACCATTACTGTTGGCTGGCTGGCTTCTTATGCGGCCTTCGTCAGTGCCATTATGACCACCCGGCGTTACCGCAGTGGCAACCTGATTGCGGGAGTCTGTGCCATGATTAGTTATGTGCTGATCTTCTATCACACGATCCGCGGCAGCCAGGCCGTGGAGCTGCGCTATTTTAGTGTTGGCTGGCTGATCATCGGGATCTCGGTTGGCTACCTGGTGGGGATGCTGTTTGTCAAATGGGGTTACCCGTTTACACTGAGTGATGTGCACGGCGGCAGTCAACGCCTGCTGGCGAGAATTTTGAAAAACCTCAGGCCCTTTACGCTGGTATTGAGCGGGGCCTTCATCCTGCATATGCTATATGCGGTTTGGCGGGTCTTCAACCTCGACACCATTACGACCCAAGCGCTTTCTTCCGCGATTGGCCGCCACAGCAACTACCTCCTTAATATTACCCTGTCCTTATTCAACACCCTTGCCGTCTGGCTCGGCTTTGCGGAACCCCTCAACCTGACGAGCAGTGCCTATGGCAACGAAATCAGGAGCAACCTGATCTACGCTTTGACCCACAGTTCGTTTGCGGTGCCGTACCCGTTTACACCCTCGGCCCTCTATAACGGCTTTGCCAACTTTGGCGGCACCGGGGTCACCCTGGCCTTAGTGATCGGGATTCTGTGGGTTGGCCGTAATCGAAATCAGCAGACGGTTGCCAAGCTGAGCGTCTTCCCGGCGATCTTCAATAACGGCCTGCCGATTTTGTTTGGCTCCTGCGTTTTCCTCAACCCGATCTACCTCGTGCCGTTCGTGCTCTTGCCGATTATTAACATGCTGATCGCGAGTGTGTTCATCTTTATTCACGCCTTGCCGCCGATTGTCTATCCGGTGCCGACGGGGACGCCGGGAATCCTGGTGCCGTTTATTGGCACCGGTGGGGATTGGCGTGCGCTGTTGTTGTCAATTTTATTGGTGATCATTGACATCATTGCCTATATTCCATTCATTAAACTGGCCTTGGCGGTCGAGGAACAGCTGGCAGGAGAGGGGGATAAACAAAATGAAAGCATTAAGTAAGCGGCACAAGATCATCGTTATTTCGGCCGTTATTATTCTGGCCATCCTGACGCTAGCTTCCTATTGCTGGTCACGGCAAAGCATTGCAACCCTCCAAAAGCGGCAGAAATCGCGGATGTCGCCGGTGATCATGATCCCGGGGAGCAGTGCCTCGGTTAACCGTTTTGATACCCTGGTGGCCAAAATCAATCGGCAGGATCACCAAAACCACAGCCTGCTGAAGGTGAAGGTCTATAACAGCGGCAAGATCACCTATACCGGCCAGGTTAGGCAGGGGGACGATGAGCCCTTCATCGTGGTTGGCTTTGAGAATAATCATGATGGTTATGGCAACATCAAAAAACAGGCCCGGATGTTTAACACGGCCTTCAATCAGCTGAAGGAACAGTATAACTTCAACAACTTCAAGGGGATCGGCCACTCCAACGGGGGACTGATCTATACCTACTTTTTGGAACACTACTTTAATGAACGCCAGATCCGGCTTAAGCGGCTGATGACCATCGGGACGCCATACAACTTTGCCGAGCCCACCAGCCGGCGGACCCAGATGCTTAGTGACTTCATCAAGAACCGGAATAAATTGCCGGACAACCTGACCATGTATTCAATTGCGGGATCCGAGAACTACGTTGAGGACGGCCTGGTGCCGCTCAGCAGTGTGCTCGCGGGCAAGTACATTTACCAGGGGGCGGTGAAACACTATACTCAGATTACCGTTACCGGGAAGTTGGCTCAGCACTCGGCATTACCGCAGAACAATGAGGTTCTTAGTCTAATTCAGCGCTATATCCTGGATAACCAGCACCCAGCAGGAGGACAGCCGAATAACTAATAAAAAAAGATGATCCGAATGGCAAAGTCTTTTTGACATTTTCGGATCATCTTTTAAAATTTAATAAGAATTGCAATGAGAGGATAATCACCATGACCAATACGGATACGCGTGGCTGGTCGTTTACCAAACGGGCCCTGTACGAGCTGAAGTCACAATCAAAGCCCAAAAAGAAGAAAACGCATCATCAGCGAGAATATTACTGGGTCCATGTCCAGTTTACCAATGGCCGGATTGCTAATTATCAGTTGCCTAAGGACCTGCAGGGGCCGCTGGACCAATATCGTAAGGAGCACCGCGACTGGAAAAGCGTTCTGCTGGGGGCATTGATCAATGTCCCAACGACGAAGTATCAAAACGGGCGGGCCAAAATCTGTCCAGCAATCGTGCGGGAGATTTTGATTTTGCCGGTTGGTGCCCACAATCCCCGCTGGATCACCCGCAGCCAGTTTGTCAAGCCGGACTATTCCTGGGGCGCCTGGCTCTTTAATCGGGCACGAATGGAACGGGAGAAGAATTTTTTGACCCACGATTTTAGCCCGGCAAACCAGCAACGGATTAAGGCAATCATCGACCAATATCGGCAGCACCGGGTCCACCGGGTCCGCCAGCAGTTCTGGCACCGTGCCGGTCTGACGGTCGTGGCTGTAGCCGTTGGCGGTTTACTACTATGGCTTTAATTAATAAGGGACGGAGAAGGTTCTCCGTCCCTTTTAAGGCTTGATTTTGGGATAACGCTTTAACAGGTAACTGGTGAGCAGACAGGCAAGCAGGACAAAGCCGCTGAACTGGATGGGCAGCAGAAGGATCAGGATGATTGCACTAATCAGGGGCTTTTCCAGGATGACGGTGATCGCGGCGGCCACGACCAGGCTGGCCGTCAGCCGCGGCATCCAGGGAAAAGCCTGGGCCAGGGCGGCACCGACAGCCAGGCTGCTGAAGATGGCGGGGAAGATGGTTCCGCCGCGCCAGCCCAGGGCAAACCCGGCGTTGGTAACGACCGTCTTGATCACGGCCAGCAGAATTAAGAACAGGGGGCTCAACGCCAGTGAGCGGTGGGCGAAGGGGACAATGCTGAATTCGCCAGAAAAGAGGACGTCGTGGCTGAAACGGGCGGCAATTGTCAGGAGTGCTCCCCCCGCAAATGCTTTAACGATCGGCCAGCGGGGGGAACTCAGCCAGTGTTCACTCAGCCGGCTGACCCTGACGAAGAAGTAGCCGAAACACCAGCCGACGACCAGGGCCGGGATAACCACGAGGATTCCCTGCCATCGCCAGTCAATGGTGGGGTGGTGAAAACCGATCACGCCTTCCTGGGGGAAGAAGTGAAAGTAGCCAAAGAAACCTACCAGGCCGACGAGGGTCCAGCCCCAGGTGAAGATTTGCCGGCGTCGTTTACTGGGGAAGTAGTCCTTGAATGCACGCGGATGATCCCCCGGGTGAAAGCGGGTGCGGGTGATTGCCCGCAATTGGGAACCCAGAGGCTTGGTGTGATAATCAATCGCCTGGTCATGGATCAGCTTGTAGCGGCAGCCAAACCAGTAGACCATTCCCGCCACCAGACCGCTGGCGCTGGCTTCGGGCCCGACGCTGGCCCCGGCTCCCAAGATCAGGAGGCCGGCGAGCAGGATCTTCCACCAGTTGCGATAGGAAAAGTACCCGTTGACCTTAACCTCATCCAAGATCTTGGCAATGGTCAACGGGTAGGGTCCAACGTACTTTTGAATCAAGCCGATGATCAGGCTGAAGGACAGGCAGATGACCGGAATCTGCCACCGGCTGGGGAGGTGGAGCTCGGCGGGAAGGGGATGCCAGATTAGGTGAATAACAAAGTTGATTGTATTCAGGTAGAGCCCGGTCAGCACACCGATGATGATGGCGGCGACAAGCAGGTATAGCGTGGCAAGCAAGCGATAGCGTTTCATGAAAATGGCTCCTCATTAATTAATCTGTCCCTTATTCTAGCGAAGCTGCCTGATGAGAACAAGTGAAGTGAGAATTTGGCGAGTAACGGACGTTAAGCAAAAAAGGAGATTAGGAAGGTCTTTCCTAGTCTCCTTTTAAAGTTAGGTTAACTAAAATCTGCTTTTGAATTAGTTCGAGGTCCTCCTTGCTGCCAGCCAGGCCCAGCAACTTGTTCTGCAGGACGTAGACGAGAATTGGACCCACGAAGATCCGGGCAAGCTGGGGCGGCGTTAGTTCTTGATTGATTTCTGGGAAATCCGTCGGCAACTTTTGCAGTTTCTTAAGGATCCCATCGTCACCATGAAAGAATTCGCGGTAGGAATGATCATCGACGAGGTGCCCCGTCAGGATCTCTTGCAGGATCACCCGGATAAAGTCAAAGTTGACCTCAATGAACTTGATCCGGTCGGTCACGATGAATTCGACAAGGGTGGGCAAGTCTTTTTGATCATCAAGGTTACTGAAGAAGTTCTGTTTGATCTCCATCAGGATCGGCTGCAGGAGTTTAACCAGCAGGTCATCCTTTGAAGAAAAGTATTTATAGATGGTCCCTTCGCTGACGCCCGCCTGCTTGGCAATCTTGGCGGTTGTGGTCGCATGAAAGCCGTTGCTGGCAAAGAGCTTCAGTGCCGTTGTCAGGACCTTTTTCTTGCCGGCCGGCATCTTGGCAGCGGCCAGCTGGGCTTCGTAGTTTGCTAAAACTTGGGCCATTGGTTTCACCCCCTACCCAAATTATACTTTACGGTAACGCTTGAGGCCAACAATATTCAGCCAGAGCAGGACGACGAGGAAGATCAGCAGGGCTAAGATGTCGCCGCCGAGGCTGGTAAGCCCCTTCCCGTACATGACAATTTGCGTCATGGCATCCCCGGTGTAGGTCAGTGGCAGAATCTTACCAATGTATTGAACCCACGGTGCCATCGAGTCTAAGGGGATGATCCCGGAGAAGAAGACCTGGGGGACGATGACCAGGGGGATGAACTGCATCATCTGAAACTCGGAGTTAGCCAGCGTTGACATGAGGATCCCGAAGGCCAGGGCGACCAGCGCGAGCAGGAAACTGATCAGGATGATGTTGATCACACTGCCGACGACCTCAACCTTCAATAGCCAGACGGTGGCGAGGACAATGACGGTGGACTGGATGATTGAGATAAAACCGTAGCCTAGCATGTAGCCAAAAACGATCTCACTCCGCTTGACGGGGGTGGCCAGTAGGCGGTCGAGGGTTCCGGAGGTTCGTTCCCGCAGGAGGGCCATCCCGGAGATCAGAAAAACAAAGAAGAAGACGAAGAAACCCATCAGAATGGGGACAATCTTGGCGAAGAAGCCGGTGTCCCCATCACCGTATTGGTAATGGTTGCTGATTGTGGGAGCGTGACCGTTTTGCTTGGGCAGGGGGATATTCGGGTTCGTGACCCTGACGACGCTTTGCAGCTGGTGAACCCCATGGGAAAGCGTCCCGATTGTCGACGCAGTAATGGCCGCCTTGAGGGCCTGCTTGGTGAGGACGGTCTTGCTCGAATCCGTGTTGGCATAGGTCACATTGTACCGATTTTGTTTTTGGTCGTACTTGATGATGGCATCGGTCGAATTATTCTTTAATTTCCTTTGGGCCTGTCGTGCGGAAGTGGGGGTTACACTTACCCCGTCGACCTTTTTAAGGTTGGTCTGCATTGACTGACTGACGTTAACTGTCGCAATGGTGGCCGTCGTGTTGGAGTTGGCCGAAAACATGACGTTCATCAGCCACATGATTAGGATCGGGGCCAAAAACATCAGGGCCAGGGTCCGTTTATCGCGGAAGAGCTCCATTAAGACCCGTTTAGTGATCGCTAGTATTCGCATCTTGATCCTCCCTTTCTGCTTTTAGGAAAACTTCTTCAATGGTGGTAACCTGGTACTGCTGCTCAAGCTGCTTGGGGGCGGCAAAGGCGATCACGTCCCCGTGCAAAAGGAGGGCGACCCGGTCGGTTTGCTCGGCCTCGTCCATGACGTGGGTCGTGATCAGGACACTCTGTCCTCGACCACGCAGACCCCGGAGTTCTTGCCAGATTTGCCGTCGTAGGGCCGGGTCGATCCCGACGGTTGGTTCGTCGAGAATCAGCAGTTCTGGCTGGCCGAGGAGGGCAATGGCTAAGGAGAGGCGGCGCTTCATTCCCCCGGAGTAGTCCTTGACGCGCTGGTCGAGGTAATCGGTAAGGCCAACCACTGCACTGACGTGACTGATTTCTTGAGCAAGCTGCCGGCCCGTGACCCCCTTCATCTTACCAAAGAAGACGAGGTTTTCTTTGGCGGAGAGGCTCTCATACAGGGCATCCGATTGCGCCATGTAGCCAATTTTACTGAGAACCAGCCGGTTGGGCATAGTCTCTCCCAAGACGAGGGCGGTGCCGCTGGTGGGCTTTTCCATGCCGAGCATTGCTTTGATGGCCGTTGTTTTACCCGAGCCGGAGGGGCCGATTAGGCCGACGATCTCACCAGGGTGAACCGTTAAATTGACATCGCGAAGAACGGTGCTGTTATTAAACTGTTTTTCTAGGTGGTGGAGCTGGATTAGGTTATCCATATTGATACCTCTTTTCTATTGGTGAGTAAACACTTACCTTGCAAAGCATATTATAGTGAGTATTTACTCACCTTGCAAGTTAAAAATGATGCCACCACTATTGTTGTTAGGTGATGGCATGTTGACATAGGTTGATGATTGCCTTGGCGGTGAACGGGATGGGATGGCCTAGTTTATGGAGATGGTTGGTAAAAGTTAACAGGGATCAGCTAAAACTAGCGGAGTTAGCGTCAGTAATCTAGCGGGTTGGGACTGTAATGTCCAGACTGGGGGAACAGTTGCCTTATTTAACGGGGAGCCGGATTACCGTCTTCAGGTTGGCCGCTTTGGTGCGGCGGGGGTCAGACAGGTAGATCTCATGGTGGTGCCGGTGGTCGTTGATGTTGACCTGGAGACCCTTGGCGGCGATGAATTCGTGCAGCTTGGCAACGGTGGCCGGTTCCGCGTCGTATGGCCCGACGTGCAGGGCCTGGACGCACCGGCCTTCGTGGAGGGTGAGAAATTCAACGTTATCGAAGGCCCGCGCCTTCTTGGTGGCCGCCTCCTGAACTGCCCAGTTGAAGACGGCGCGGGTAACAAAGTCTGGCAAGCGGATCAGCGCGATAAAGCGAAACTGCTCTTTATGGGTGTAGTCGACCCCCTTAATGCCGTCTTGCCACCACAAACCCTCTAGCGGCGGAACGACAAAGTCAAAGTAATTATCAATGTGGTGGGGACCCTTCTTGCTCATCTTGATCGTGTAAGCAACCGCATAAAGCTGGCTGATTGCCTGTTGATATTCCCCGTGGGCATCGTTGGGATCACCGTGGCCGCGGACAGCGAGGTAGTTCAGCGAAGGAACGTCGATCAATTGCGGCCGCTTTCCCGGTACGTATAGTTTCTTCTGCTCTTTTTTGAAATCATAAGCCACGTTGGTCCCTCCTTAATCAGAATCATGTAGGGGATTAGCCTACATTGGCTGGCCGGTTGAAATTTCAAAGCCGGCGGTCACGGGAATGGTTTCCCCCGTAATCGCACTCGCGGCCGGACTGGCAACAAAGTAGATGGCGGCCGCCACTTCTGCCGGTTCGACGATGCGGTTTAATGGACTGTTCTTGGCAAACTTTTGCTTGTCCTGGTGGAAGAGTGGCGTGTTGGTCGGCCCGGGCGCCACCACGTTTACCCGGATATGGTTCTCCCCGTAGTCGATTGCCATGGCCCGGGTCATGTTGATGATGGCCCCCTTGGCGGCGTTGTAGGCGACCATGGCCCGGTCACCAGCCAGGCCGGAAACGGAGGAGATATTAACGATGCTGCCGCGTTGCTGGTTGATCATTGTCGGCAGGAAGGCCTTGCTGACCAGGTAGGTTCCCTTGACGTCGACGGCAAAGATTCGGTCCCAATCTTCTTCGCTGGTTTCGTGAAGTTTGCCATGGATCACAATTCCGGCGTTGTTGACGAGGGCGTCGATGGCCGTGAACCGGTTGAGGATCGTTTGCTTGGCATTTTCAACGTCAGCGGGATGGCTGATGTCGGCCTGAACAAAGATAACCCGGGATGGGGAATATTTTTGGCCGAGCTGGTCCGCTACGGCTGCCCCTTTCTTGGCATCACGACCGATCAGAACGGCATTCCAATCATGCTTAAGGAAAATTTCAGCGGTGGCCAGTCCAATTCCGGAGGTGCCGCCGGTAATAACAACTGTTTGCATTTTTAATCTGCCCCTTTCTAGTCTTTCTATGATTGATTATGCCACCTTTGGATGTGCTTGGCTATTGGTCGGTGAATTCTTTATAATGAAGAAGATACAAAGGAAGTGAACAAGATGAAGCCAGAAACAATGAAAGCCCTGCAGGATTGGCTGCACGGCCGTAATTATACCCTGGAGCAGGCGGGGGCAAGCCTGCTCCTTAAGTACCGAGGACAGGAACGCGCGGTGATCACGCCGCCGGACCGCTACCAGGTTAAGAATGTTGACATGAACTTCAACGAGTGGGTCGAGTTTAACAAGTGTATCCGCAATATTCGCCACTATCTGAATGCCCAGTCATAACCAAAGTGAGGAGGAATTAAAGTGAAAACCATTGATGTCTTTGCCCATGTTTTACCGCCGGCCTTCTATCAAAAGATGCTGGCCATTGATCCGCAGATTCCCACGCGGGCCCCGTTTATCAAGCATCCGATGCTGACTAACCCCGCCCTACGGAACAGTTACCTGCCGTCGGATAGCTTTCAGGTTGTCTCGGCGGTAAACGTCAATCCAGAGGACTACGTGGCTGGGCGGCAAGCCGCGGCGCTATGTCAAGCAGCCAACCAGGAGATTGAAGAAATTGTCGAGGATAACCCCAAGTTCATTGGTGGCATTGCCATGCTGCCGATGAATAATATTCCCGCCGCCGTCAAGATCATTGAAGAGATTAAGAACGCTCCATCCTTGCTGGGCGCGCAGATCTTTACCCGCGCCCTTGGCAAGAGCATTGCTGCTCCTGAGTATGCGCCCGTGTTTGCCACCGCGGCCGCTAATGATGTTTTGCTCCTGCTGCATCCCGTCTTTGATTCGCAAAAACGGGAGAATAACATTGTCTTCAGCTGGGAATACGAGTTGAGCAACGCGATGCTTCAGCTGGTACAGGCCGGGATCTTTACCAACTACCCTGATTTGAAGGTGATCGTTCACCATGCCGGGGGAATGGTGCCATTCTTTGCTGGGCGAATCAAGCACATCCTGCCGGAAGAACAGGCGGCGGCCTTTCACCGCTTCTATGTCGACACGGCAATCCTGGGGAACCCGGCGGCTCTGGAGTTGACGGTCGATTACTTTGGCGCTGACCATGTCTTGTTTGGGACCGATGCGCCGTTGGGAATTGCACCGGCGGGGGCGACCAAGGAGATCATTGCCGCACTTGACCAGGCCGAATTGTCACCGGCGGCGCGGAAAAAGATTTTTTACCAGAACTTTGCTCGGCTTTTTCATTTCCCAACCTCGCAAGAAAAAGCAGAAATTCAAGACTAAAAATCGACGGATCTCACCGATATAATTATCTCTATTGATATAAGGGGAGGCGATTGTATTGATGGGATACTTAGAATTGGCGTTGGCAATTATCGGTGAGGTGATTGGTACCAACTTTATGAAGGCGTCCGCGGGCTTCACCAAGTTAGTACCGACCATGGTAACGATTGTTGCCTACATCGCCTGCTTCTATTGCTTCGCGCAGTCTTTAAAGACGGTTAACCTCAGTGTGGCCTACGCGACCTGGGGCGGGTTGGGAATCATCCTGACCGCGATTGTGGCCGTCACGGTTTGGCATGAAGCAATTTCTTTGCCGGAACTCTTGGGAATTGTCATGATCATCGCCGGGGTGGTACTATGCAACTTCTTTTCCGGCGCCCATTAAAAAGGATCCAGACGGTAATTCAGATTACTGTTTGGATCCTTTTTCCATTCGGACGGGTGTAATTCTTTTGAAAATAAATCTTGCTCATCAACGGTAAAAAGACTAATACATGTTTTTGGGATGCGGTAGTCCCTTAATTTCGTGGCGGACGTGATTTAGCATGTCGTCGACCATTTCGACAACGTGCGGGTCGTCCAAGACATAGAATACCTTGGTCCCTTCTTTGTGGTTACGGACCAGCTGGTAGCGTCGCAGAATTCCCAGTTGTTTGGAGACGATGGGTTGGGCAATCCCCAGCGCCTGAACAATCTCGTTGACTGAAACGTTGTTATCCTGGTAGCGAAGAAAATATAAGATCTTGATCCGGGTACCGTTGCTCAGTACCTTATAGATCTTGGCAGCTTCGTTGATTAGGTCATCACTTATTTCCAATTATGCGCACGCTCCTATATCAGTTTGATTAGGTGAGTGATCAGGCCGCTGTCCCAAAACACGTAAAGGCCGACGCCGATGTAGACGACCTTCATCAGGATTTCGCTGTACTTTGTCATGAAGTGGCTGACAACTGGAATCTCACCAATCAGCTTTAATAAGCATACGATTATTATCGTAAAAATGCCGACAAAGAGCAATACCTCCAGAAAATGGGCCAGGCTGACGCCGGTTAAGATCGGCAAAAAGATGGATAGGTTGCAACCGGCACACACGGACAGGTATGTTACCAGGACCGTTATGACCGGGTTGTGGTGTTCCTCACTGCTGGGGTCTTCGTCGTTATCGTGCAGGGCCATCCAGATGGGCAAGATCCCAAGAATTCCCAGCAGCCATTCGGGGAGAAACATTGCCAAGATTTGTCCGGCAAAGTAGCTAGCTGCCACGAGGATCAGAACGCCAGCCAGGTAGCCGAGGATAACATCGCGCAGCTTAAACCTCCTTAGCAATAGCAACAGGATGAAGAAAAAGTCCAGGTTAACCGCGATAAAGGTTGCCAAGATAATCCACCAATTCATATGAGTGCCTCCAATATATCAAATTCGATATGCATTATATACCAAATTTGATATATGTAAATGGGAAATGAAATAATTTTCGGTGATGAACTAAGGGAGTTAGGCAAAAATACAAAAGCCCACGGTAATTTTCATAGTTACTGCGGGTTCTTGTGTGATGACATTAAATTTTATTTAACCAGGTAGCGCAACCAAATCGCGCCGTCATCGTAGCTCTTGACGTCCTTTAGCTTAAGGGCAATTGGCTGTCGATTTTCCGGCCGGCCGTCGAATAGGCTCGGCTGGTTGATTCGACCATCGGCACCGGCCCCGATCAAGATGCTGATCTCGTCGATTAGGCCGGCATCGAGAAAGCCGCCGTTGATGCGTCCGCCACCGACGATTGCCAGACGCGCAACGTTAAATTCGGTTGCCAGAATGTCCATCGCGCGCGGGAGGTCGACTTGCTGGGCGCCCGTTGCAATCCATGAGATACCCTGTTCATTGAGGTAATCAAGATATTCTGTGGTTACCTGTTCGCTGGTGATGATCAGGTGGGGGAAACGATTGCCTGTTTCCTTGTGCCAATGCAGGGTTCCCTTGGTATCGACGACGATGTTATAGCTGGTAGCAGCGGTATTCTTAGCAAAGGCGGTCTTGTTGAGTTGGGTGGTGTTCTGCGGAACAAATTTACCGCCGCCGGTCAGTTCCGTCGCTGCCGTTACCCGACCGCTGATCCGGGTTGGGGCGTCCAGTGCATCCAGGGTGGAATAGTATTCTGGCTCGCCCGCCAGCTGGGCAGTCATTGCACAGTCGATGCGACCATCGACGGAAGTCATCATGTGGCAAATGATATATGGCTTATTCATTATTAATCCCTCCTTGTTGTCGTTAACTAAATGATAGTGCAAGGGGAGGACTATTTGAAATACCTATTATTGTTAGCCTATAATTCAATAATTACATGGCATTGCCGACAAGGCAGCGAGCAGACAAAATATTTTTCTAATTATTGTTGACAAGCAACATAAATGGAGTAAAATGTTTCATAAATAATGTTGCTTGACAACAAAAAAGGAAATGATTTTATGACTACATTATTAGTAATTCAAGCCCATCCACATACTGCCCAAAGCCTCTCGTTGACCGTGGGAAAGCAGTTTGTCGACACGTATCAGGCAACTCATCCCGACGATAAGGTCCTCATCCGCGACCTATATGCAGCAGGGGGCGTACCACCGCTGAACGACCAGACGATGGAGGCCTGGCGCAAGCAAAAGTTCGGTGAGGAGCTGAGCATGGAGGAGCAGGCACTGCTGAAGCGACACGCGGAATGGCTAGACGAATTCATTGCCGCCGACAAGTATGTCTTCATTAACCCAATGTATAACCATTTCCTCCCGGCCGAGATGAAACAATACCTTGACCTGACGGCGGTTGCTCACAAGACCTTTAAGTACACGTCGAATGGTTCCGTAGGTTTGCTAACGGGCAAGAAGGCCATTCACATTCAGGCTGCCGGCAGCGAGTACCACAAGGGTGGCAAGTGGGGAACCATCAAGTTCCTGATTAAGAAGGCCTTTGGTATCAAGAGCAAGCAAAGCTCGGCCCTGATGGACCTCGGTGACTTGTACCTGACCAACATGCTGAAGTTTTACGGGGTGACCGACGTTGAGAAGCTGTTCATTGAGGGTGCCGACGCCCATCGTGACCAGCGGCAGGCAATCCTTGACAATGCGCTGACGGCGGCCAAGACCATGGCGAAGACATTCTGATATAATAGTCTTAAAAATTAGGGGCGAGGTTAAAAATGAATACAGATGCGATAACCGATATCCGGCAAACAATCGAACGGTTGCGGACCCAGCACGGTAATGCCCACGGCTCAAAGGAACAGCAGTGGATCCAGGCCCACCTGACTGATGACCGTCTGGGAGAAATTGTCCTTAAGCTGTCGATCGTGGCCTTCCACATCCTATCCACCCTGGAAGCGGGGGCGCAAACGGGGATCGAGATTGCCGATAAGATCAACGTTACCCGGGGCGGGGTTACCCGGGCGGCCAAGAAACTTCTTCAATACAACCTGATTAATGCGGAAAAGCATCCCGATGATAAGAAAAAAATTTATTATTCCCTGACTGCGGACGGTCAGACGGTGGCGAAAGTACACGACCAGCTGCATGAGCTGATCAAGAAACGGCTGGTTAACAAACTGACAGTAAAATATTCACCGGATCAGCTTCAGGTGGTGGCAGCCTTTCTCAATGACTTATACCGGCTAGAACAGGATTTCTAAAACGTCCACAGGGTAAAAATAACGCCCGGCGAGCTGATGGAGCTTCGTCGGGCGTTATTCTTACTGACTTATTAGAATGATACGCCGTGGACCACGGCAGCAATTAGTGGCGGCTTGCGCGGTGACTGCCGCCTTGGTGAATTTTGTGGACCCGGCGTTTGAACTTAGGTCCGTCATCCGTTACCAACCTGAAGTGGCGCATCTTACCCTTGAATGGGTGCCCCGTGAGCCTGAGGTTGGTCCAGGAACGCATGATGTCGGTCATCTGGTCAAGCTCTTTAAGCCGGTCGGGGTCGCCCTCCTGCTGGGCTGCCTCTTTGATGTCTGACTGCAACCGGTAAACCAAGTTATTGTGGTAGGCAAGCAGCTCGCTGGTCAGGGGAGCGTTGCGGTATTTATTGAAGAGGCTTTGGATCAGCTCCATGGCCTCCTTGGCGTTGTGGGGCTGAACATAACGGTGATCGTCGCTACTCATTTGATATAGATCTCCTTCTAAATTTATTTTAATAATTATTTTGACATTTCTTGACTTTTAAGGTCCTGATTGGTATATTATACAGTGTGTTTAGCACTTGACCCTAAAGAGTGCTAAAAGGGGAAGTGATAAAAATGCTAACACAGCGTCAAAACAAGATCCTGCAAGCGATTGTACGTCAATACACGTCGACTGGTCAACCGGTGGGGTCACGGCACCTGGCAGAGGCCTTACCGTTTAAGGTGAGCTCTGCAACGGTGCGTAACGAGATGGCTGTCTTGGAGAAGGCTGGCCTGATTTTGAAGGAGCACTCCTCATCAGGTCGTCTTCCCTCCAAGAAGGGGTATCGTTACTATGTTGACCACCTCCTGGACCCCCAGGCGGTGACGGACAACGACCTTGTGGTTATTCAAAACTCATTGGGCACTAGTTTTCAAAAGATTGATGAGATCATCTCGCACTCGGCTGATATTTTGTCAAATCTTACCTCATACACGGCGTTTACCTTGAAGCCCGAGCAGGCTGATGTTCGGCTCAGCGGTTTTCGCCTCGTGCCGCTTGGCAACCACAAAGTTATTGCTATCTTGGTGACGGATAGTGGGGACGTCGAGAGTCAGGCATTTACTCTGCCACGCAACCTCGACCTGGATGCCCTGCAGGCCGTTATCCGGATGATCAATGATCAGTTAGTGGGGTTGCCGCTGACCGATGTGATGAGACGATTGAATGATGATATTCCAATCCGGGTCATGCATTATATGCACAGTGCGGATGGCTTCTTGGATCTCTTTGACAACGTCGTATCAAAGGCTGCCCGTGAGCAGTTCTTTATCGGCGGCCGATTAAACCTTTTGGATTTCTCGAATACACGGGATCCGCAAGCGTTGCAGACCATGTATCGTCTGTTGGATCATGATGATGAACTTTCACACCTTCTCGACACTGGCAAGTCCGGTGATGGGGTCAACGTTCGCATCGGATCTGAGATTTCAAAAGACAAAGTGCTTGATAATTATAGTCTGATTACGGCAACCTATGATGTTGACCAGTATGGCAAGGGAATCATTGCCGTGCTCGGGCCAACCAGGATGCCATACTCCCGGACGATTGGCCTGGTAAACGCCTTTCGTCAGGAACTGGCCAAGCGCCTCTTGGACTTTTATCGGCATTACTATGATTCATAGGAGGCGAGTTAATTGGCAGAAAAGAAAAATGATCAGCAGGCTCAGCAGTCTGAGGAAACAAAGGCAACTGCTAAGCAGGCACCTAAAGATGATAAAAATAAAAAAGAATCAGCAACCAGTCAGGTTGATGAATTAAAAGCGCAAATCAAGGACCTTAAGCAGCAACTGGATGAAAAGGATGACAAGTACCTGCGGGCCGAGGCCGAGATTCAAAACATGACGACCCGGTTCAAGAAGGAACAGGCCCAACTCCTGAAGTATGACGGTCAGGACTTGGCCAAGTCAGTATTGCCAGTCTTGGACAATCTCAAGCGGGCCTTGACCATTGAGGTTACCGACGAGAATGGCAAGCAGCTGAAGAAGGGTATTCAGATGGTTCACGACCACCTGATCAATGCTCTGACCGATCACGGTATTACCGAGATTGAGGCTGAGGGCAAGCCGTTTGATCCTACCCTGCACCAGGCAGTCCAAACCGTTCCGGTTAAGGATGGCCAGGAGGCTGACACTGTTGTTCAGGTTTTGCAGGCTGGTTACCAGCTTAAGGACCGTGTCTTACGGCCAGCAATGGTTGTTGTGGCACAGTAATTTAATTTTATAAAAAAGAGGGAAATAAACTATGGCAAGCAATAAGATTATTGGTATTGACTTAGGTACTACTAACTCCGCCGTTGCCGTTATGGAAGGTAACGAACCAAAGATTATCACTAACCCAGAAGGGAGCCGGACAACGCCATCCGTTGTTTCATTCAAGAACGGTGAAACTCAAGTTGGTGAAGTCGCAAAGCGGCAAGCAATTACGAACCCTAACACGATTTCTTCTATTAAGAGTCACATGGGTGAAGCCGGCTACACGGTTGAAGTGGACGGCAAGAAGTATACTCCACAAGAAATTTCCGCAATGATTCTTCAGTACCTGAAGAAGTACGCCGAAGATTACATTGGTGACACGGTTGACAAGGCCGTTATCACGGTGCCAGCCTACTTCAACGATGCTCAACGGCAAGCCACTAAGGATGCCGGTAAGATCGCGGGTCTGGATGTTAAGCGGATCATCAACGAACCAACTGCTTCTTCCCTGGCTTACGGTCTGGACAAGAAGGACAAGGATGAAAAGATCCTGGTTTACGACCTTGGTGGTGGGACCTTCGATGTTTCCATCCTGGAATTAGGTGACGGGGTCTTCCAAGTTCTCTCCACGAACGGTGATACCCACCTTGGTGGTGACGACTTCGACCAAAAGATCATGGACTGGTTGATCGACGGCTTCAAGGAAGAAAATGGCGTTGACCTTTCCAAGGATAAGATGGCTCTGCAACGGTTGAAGGATGCTGCTGAAAAGGCCAAGAAGGACCTTTCTGGTGTTCAAGAAGCCCAAATCAGTCTGCCATTCATCTCCGCTGGTGAAAACGGCCCACTGCACTTGGAAAAGACTTTAACTCGGGCTCAATTCAACCAACTGACTAATGACCTGGTTGAACGGACGAAGCAACCAGTGCTGAACGCCTTGAAGGATGCCGACCTGTCATTCGATGACATTGACGAAGTTATCTTAAACGGTGGTTCAACTCGGATCCCAGCCGTTCAAGAAATGGTTAAGGAATTGACTGGCAAGGAACCTAACCACTCCATCAACCCTGATGAAGCCGTTGCCCTCGGTGCTGCTATCCAGGGTGGGGTTCTGACCGGTGATGTTAAGGACGTTGTTCTGCTTGATGTTACCCCACTGTCATTGGGTATTGAAACCATGGGTGGTGTCTTCACTAAGTTGATTGACCGGAACACGACCATCCCAACTTCCAAGAGTCAAATCTTCTCAACTGCCGCTGATAACCAATCAGCCGTTGACATCCACGTTCTGCAGGGTGAACGGCCAATGGCAGCTGACAACAAGACCTTAGGGAACTTCCAACTGACGGACATTCCGGCTGCCCCTCGTGGTGTTCCACAGATCAAGGTTACCTTCGACATTGACAAGAACGGGATCGTTAACGTTTCTGCCAAGGACATGGGAACTGGCAAGGAACAAAAGATCGTGATCAAGTCCAACTCCGGTCTGTCTGATGAAGAAATCGAACGGATGAAGAAGGATGCCGAGGAACACGCCGAAGCCGACAAGAAGAAGAAGGAAGAGGTTGACCTGAAGAACGAAGTCGACCAAGAACTCTTCCAAGTCGACAAGACCTTGAAGGAAGTCAAGGGCAAGGTTCCTGAAGAAGACATCAAGAAGGCCGAAAGTGCCCGTGATGACCTGAAGAAGGCCAAGGAAAGCGGCAACCTCGATGACATGAAGGCCAAGAAGGATGCCTTGAACAAGGTTATCCAAGACCTCAGTGTCAAGCTCTACAAGCAGGCCCAAGGAGCACAAGGCGGCGCTCAGGGCGGTGCTAACCCGAACAATGGCGGTGCCAACAACGGTAACAACAACCAAAATGGCAACAATGGTGACACCGTTGACGGTGACTTCAAGGATGTAACGCCTGACGACAAGAAGTAATCTCAACTGTTGACAAAAGTAATGTAAAAGCCAAAGGCCATCGTTTGAGGACTTTGGCTTTTACTTTCATTTGTCAATTGTGGTATAACTAAACCAAATCAACTTGTGAGGGATTATATATGGCAGAAAAAGATTACTACGACATTTTAGGGGTCTCTAAGGATGCGTCTGAGGCGGATATCAAGCACGCATATCGGCGTTTGGCTGCGAAGTACCACCCGGATGTCAACCACGAGCCTGGTGCTGAGGAGAAGTTCAAGAAGATCAACGAAGCCTACGATGTCTTGAGTGACCAGCAAAAGCGGGCTCAGTACGACCAGTATGGATCCGCTGGTCCCCAGGCCGGTGCTGGTGGTTTCGGCGGCTTTGGCGGTGGCCAGGGCGGTTACAGCCAGGGCTTTGGCGCTGGCGGCTTTGACGACATCTTTAGCCAGTTCTTCGGCGGTGGCGGCCGGTCTCGACAGGACCCAACGGCGCCGCGACCGGGTCGTGACCTGCAGTATGCGATGACCCTGAAGTTCATGGATGCGGTTTTCGGTAAGACGACGACCATCAAGTATGACCGTGATGAGCAGTGCAAGACCTGCCACGGTACCGGTGCCAAGCCGGGTAAGTCTGCCACGACCTGTCAACGCTGTGGTGGTCAAGGCTTTATCGTTTCCGTTCAGCGGACGCCGCTGGGGAACATGCAGACGCAGACGACTTGTCCTGAATGTCACGGGACTGGTAAGGTGATTAAGCCGGAAGATCGTTGTGAAACCTGCCACGGTACTGGTCATGTTCACGAAAAGCACGAGCTGGAAGTTAAGGTTCCTGCCGGTGTTGATGATGGTCAGCAAATGCGGCTCCAGGGTCAAGGGGATGCCGGGACTAATGGCGGCCCTGCCGGTGACCTTTACATCGTCTTTCGGGTAACGCCTAGTCGGGACTTCCGTCGTGATGGTTCGACGATCTACGTGGACCGCGATATTTCCTTTGCCCAAGCTGCTTTGGGTGACGAGGTCAAGGTCAAGACCGTTCATGGTGACGTTGACCTGAAGATCCCGGCTGGTACCCAATCGGAGACTAACTTCCGCCTGCGCGGCAAGGGAGTTCCGCACCTCAATGGTAGTGGCAACGGTGACGAGCACGTTACCGTTCACGTTCGGACGCCAAAGAGCATGAACAAGCGGCAGCGGGAAGCCATGCTGGCCTTTGCCGCCGCTAGCGGCGAGGATGTCAAGGGAGTCAAGAAGTCGGTCTTGGATAAGCTTCGGGACGCCTTTGAAGACCGTTAAGATGTAAATAAGAAATAAAAATCCATTCGATAAATTTTTCGAATGGATTTTCTTTTTGAATTCTTGTTGACAATAAAAACACAGGTGCTAATATAATACTTGTAAATGTTAAAATTACATGTCGACAAAGACTGGTACTGCACTTAAGTGGCGGCCGTGGAGATGCGAAAACATGACCGTTACGAAGCGGGCCGCTGGTTTGCCAGCTTGAAAGGCTTTTTAGGAGGCAACGAATGGACCATAATGCAAAACGTTTATACCTAATTCGGGCGTTAATTGCCGAAAAGGCAGAATATGATACGATTCAAATACCGCCAGACCCTGCCCAGCAAAAATTACTTTTGCGTGCGCTGATGAACGTTCGGGCGCCCAGGGCAATTAGTGCGCAGTTCCAACGGGTTCAAGATTCTTACCTGAAAGAAGACGCGTTGGCAAAAGGGAGTGTCTCAGCGGTACAATTTCCCGCTGGAATTAGCGTTTGGCAGGGCGACATTACCCGCCTTGGAACCGATGCGATTGTTAATGCTGCCAATAGCGGCATGACCGGGTGCTATGTTCCCAATCATTCGTGTATCGATAACGCAATCCATACCTTTGCGGGAATTGAGTTACGAAATAAATGTGCTGAAATAATGCAGGGACAGGGGCACCCCGAAGAAACAGGCCGTGCCAAGATAACTCCCGCATATAATTTGCCGAGTAAGTATATCATCCATACGGTCGGGCCAATTGTGAAGACGGCGGTGCCAACTAATCGTGAAATCCAACAGCTCAAATCCTCGTATCGCAACGCTTTGCAGCTAGCGGCAGCAAATGGCTTGACCAGCATTGCGTTCCCGTGTATCTCCACCGGTGTCTTTCACTTTCCTAATTCACTGGCCGCTCGGATTGCGGTGACGGAAGTCCAAAGATTTTTACAACATAATTCTATTATTCAGAAGGTGATTTTTAATGTGTTCAAAGACTACGACCGGGCAATCTATCAGGAACTGCTTTAGCCAGATCAGGCAAGTTATTGATGATGCGGAGGCACTTGTTATCGGCGCCGGGGCGGGCCTTTCCCTAGCCGCTGGTTTTACCCTTAACGGGGACCGTTTTACAAATTACTTCGCTGACTTTATCACGAAGTTCGGCCTGACCGACATGTACAGCGGCGGCTTCTATTCCTTCCCTAATCGCCAAACATACTGGAGTTGGTGGAGCCGGGTGATTTGGCTTAACCGTTATCAGCCAGCGCCGCGGGATACCTACCGGCGCCTTTATAGTTTAATCCATGGGCAGAATTACTTTGTGCTGACAACCAATGTCGATCACCAGTTTCAGCAGGCCGGGTTCGATAAACGCCGGCTCTTTTATACCCAGGGGGACTATGGCCTGTTTCAGCAGGCCACGACCAAGCAGACCTTTGATAATCGACCCTTGATTGAGAAGATGATTCGCGCCCAGGGCTTTAAAATTGGCGATAACGGGGAATTGCAAAAACCAGCCCAGCTGTCAATGGATATTGATCCGGCGTTAATTGAACAGGCGGACCAGTACCAGCTTAACTTGCGGGTGGATGGTAGTTTTGTTGAAGATTCGGGATGGCATAACGCTGCTGGTCGGTTTAACCATTTCGTTGAGCACTATGGCAACAGCAAAATCGTTTTTCTTGAATTAGGTGTGGGGCACAACACCCCAGGGATCATCAAGTATCCATTCTGGCAGTGGACCTTTAATAACCCGCAGGCAAGGCTGGTCACCGTTAACGCAATGGACGCTTCGTTTCCGGCAGAGCTTGATCAGCAAGCCATCGGTTTAAGAATGGACATTAATCAGTTTATCGATTCTTTGACAGCAAATTAATGCAGACGCCCTCAATAGCTAGCTGCGGCTAATAAAATCAGCCGCCTTCATTTATCGATGGGGCCAACATCATCGCCCCTTTTGGCTTTTCATCACCGCGGGGAGTTTGTTATACTAGAAATAGTATTTTCACAGAAAGAGTGACGTAAGAATGACAATGAGTCTAGATGAAATGAAGGCGCGCCAGAAGCGCATTCGGAACTTTTCAATTGTGGCCCATATCGACCATGGGAAGTCCACGCTGGCTGACCGGATTCTGGAGATGACCGACTCGATCAGTAAGCGGGAGATGAAGAACCAGATCCTGGATGATATGCCCCTAGAGCGGGAGCGGGGAATCACCATCAAGCTGAACGCCGTGGCCCTGACCTACCATGCCAAGGACGGCCAGGACTACATCTTTCACTTGATTGACACCCCGGGTCACGTCGACTTCTCCTACGAGGTTTCACGTTCGCTGGCTGCCTGTGAGGGTGCCATCCTGGTGGTTGACGCAACGCAGGGAGTTGAGGCCCAGACGCTGGCCAATGTTTACCTAGCCCTGGACAACGACCTGGAGATCCTGCCGGTGATCAACAAGATCGATCTGCCGTCCGCCGATCCGGAGGGCACCAAGAAGCAGATCGAAGACGAAATCGGACTGGATACCGACGAAGCCGTTGACGTCAGTGCCAAGACGGGCCTGGGCGTCGACAAGGTCTTAGAGAAGATCGTCAAGGATGTGCCGGCGCCGACTGGTGACTTGACGGCACCGCTGAAGGCCTTGATCTTTGATTCCAAGTACGATGACTACCGCGGGGTGGTCCTCAGTGTGCGGGTCTTTGAGGGGACCGTCAAGAAGGGGGATAAGATCCGCCTGATGAACAGCGGGACCGAGTACGAAGTGGCCGAGGTCGGGATCAACTCGCCAAAGCCCCTGGCACGGGACGTCTTGATGGCGGGGGATGTTGGTTACATCACCGCAGCTATCAAGGACATTAAGGATACCCGGGTCGGGGATACGGTGACCAACGCCGACCGGCCAACGGAGAAGCCACTGGAGGGTTACCGGCAGATGACGCCGATGGTCTACGCGGGGCTTTACCCGACTGACAATGCCAAATTCAATGACCTGCGGGACGCCTTGGAGAAGCTCCAGTTGAATGATGCGGCGCTGACCTTCGAGCCGGAATCATCCCAGGCCCTGGGCTTCGGATTCCGGTGTGGCTTCCTGGGCCTTTTGCACATGGACGTGGTTCAGGAACGCCTGGAGCGGGAATTTAACCTCGATTTGATCACCACGGCGCCATCCGTTACCTACCACGTTGACCTGGCGGACGGGTCGATGAAGGAGGTCGAAAACCCGGCTGAAATGCCGGACGCCTCTTCGATCAAGGACATTAAGGAACCGTATGTCCGGGCTTCAATCATGGTGCCAAATGATTACGTCGGCCCGGTCATGGAGCTCTGCCAGCGGAAGCGGGGGATCTTCGATACGATGGAGTACCTCAGTGATACCCGGGTCAACGTGATTTACCATATTCCATTGTCGGAAATTATCTTCGACTTCTTCGATAAACTGAAGAGTTCGACCCGCGGATATGCTTCGCTTGATTATGAAATTGATGATTACAAGCCAAGCAATCTGGTTAAGATCGATATCCTGTTGAACGGGGACAAGGTCGATGCGCTCAGCTTCATTGCCCACAAGGACTTTGCCGCTGAACGTGGTCGCGACATCACTTCCAAGTTGAAGAAGATTATTCCCCGGCAGAACTTCGAGATTCCAATCCAGGCCGCCATTGGTTCCAAGATCATTGCCCGGACCAACATCAAGGCCTACCGGAAGGACGTTACCGCCCGGATCCACACTGGGGACCCGGACCGTCGTGCCAAGCTGCTGGAGAAGCAGAAGCGTGGTAAGAAGCGGATGAAGGCCGTCGGTAAGGTTGATATTCCGCAGGAAGCCTTCATGGCCGTTTTGAAGACCGATGAGCAATTGGATGATAAGTGATCGTTGAGATGACGGCGTTTGGTGCTTGCTAGAATTCACAAAGTAGACCAGTTTAATGCTTGCTTTCCTCTAGTGAGTCTTAGTAAATAGAAATTTAATAAGAAACCTAATTGCTATAGAAACTAATTTGTCGTCATTTAGCATCGTACAATACAAAAAGCAGCCTTTTTACAGGCTGCTTTTTTGGCTGTTCTGGTTGAGTCGGCTTTGTTTTAATTTAATATCAAGTTAACCTAAATGGAGTAGGCCAATAGCTGAACATTCCTACGTCTTTTTTATTTATTGCGATCTGCTAAACTTATTAGAAAGGTTTCAATACTTTTGTTAAACAAGCTGCGTTTATTATTCATATCAATTTTAGTATGCAAAACTATCGTCGAAATCATCTTCAGGCTGGTCGGCGGGGATACTTTGACTGTCTTGATCCTCACTTGAGCTATCATCGTCATCCGAATCATCGTAACTATAATCACCACTATCGTTGTCATTATAGTCAGCACTGCTTGAATCTGAATTAGTGTCTGTGTCTTCATCATCATCGTAGCCATATTCTTCATCATAGGCGATCAGCCAGCCAAGAATCACCCCAAGCTCAAAATCGTCACCATCGCTATCGGAACCGCCACCATCATTATCGTTGTTAGTGGCAACATTAGAAGAAGTATTAGCTGATTTGATGTTTGAAGTCTTTGTGGCATCACTGTTAACTGTTCCACTAGTGATTGCATCGAACTTTGTTTTGCCACCGATTGAAACGAAGAGGAACTTCTTATGATTTTCAGGGTTCATTAGCACAAGCGCTACTCTGCCGGAAGGTGTTTTGATCTTAGCCGAGAGTTTATTGATCTGTTTGCTAATATTTGGCCACTGATCCTTATCACCGTACATTGCCTGTGATATCTCATCCTCAAAGTCACTGTTCTTCTTCGGCGTAATAGTGTAGACAGTCTTAGACTTCTTAGCAACTAAAGCTCCTTTACCTAATGTGCTTTGAACCTTGGTTTGAACGTAAGAAGTCGTTGGATCGAAAGACAATTTAATGGTGGTAGGTTTGAACTTCTTATTTACTTGTTGCTTAAAAGCAGTCTTGTCCTTTTGACCTAAGTTTTCTGGATCTTTGACAGCAATAAAATGATATTTTAACTGGGTACCTTTTTTGGCATTCTTATTAGCCTTCAAGGGATCAATATATCCGGTGAATTTGCCATTCTTAACAACGGCATGGCCGGCCATCGAATTATTTCCACTGACAAGATTATCTTTATTATCGCTGTTAATGGCCATGACCTGGTAGCCATCAGGAGCCGAAGAGGTGCCTTTGATTTTCATTAAGCCATGTTGATAGTCTTTACTTCCATTAGCAGGGGTTACTTTGCTTGAGACTTCAGTACTATATGCTTTAACGTTGTTAATTTTCTTAGCGCATCCTGCTAGGCTCCCACACGCTAACAGAGCAGTACAGATTAAACCTATTTTTTTCATTATTTAGAACTCCCTAAAATCTGATATAATTAATTCGATATATTTTATTCAAAGATTTTACATCCCTTGTGGCGGCAGGGGATGTTTTTTATTTAGTCATTATCATCATTCATTACATCGTAGAGCGTTTCGCCATTGTAAGTCATGTACAACACTTTGTCGGTGTTTTCGGGATTGACAATTGCAAGGGGTGTCTTGATACGAAGATTATCATGAAGAGATTCTGATAAGTCATCGAGTGCGCTGGTCATATCATTCCAATCACTCTCGGATTCCTCGCCATCAAGAACAGCAATTGTTTCATCTTCAAATTCTTGACTAGTAGGTTTGATAGCAATGACATCGTTCTCTTTGTCGTAATAAACATCAGCTTCATCGCCAAAGTGATCTTGCATATCCGCTACTGCAGCTCTGATTCTAGAACGTTTTGATGCTTGAACTACTGTGGTATTGCTGCTATTTGTGTTAGTAACAACTGTTGTGGTAGCGAGGGAAACTCCAGCAAGGCCCACTGCCAACATAATCTTAAAACCTTTATTCATAAATAAATTCCTCCAAATTCAGCTTTTAACGTCAATCAGCTTATTGGACGTAATATTACTATTTAATATTCCATGAAACGTGAACAGCTTTTCCAACAATTTGACCCGGGGTGTCTTTGTCTAAAATGATCGGATCGAATTCGTTATTATCAGACATTAGTATAATCAAGCTCCCCTGATGTTTGATACGCTTTAGAGTTATCTTGTTTTCACCGTCAATAAGAATTGCTGCAATTTCGTTATCTTTCGCTGACGATTGTTCTCGAATAGTTACGATGGAGCCATCATGAATGGTTGGCTCCATACTCTTTCCTTTACAGCACAGAGCAAAAAGAGTACCTGTGGGAACAGGTTTCTCAAAAATTTCCTCAACATAGCCTTCAATATTTTCTTTAGCAGTGATTGAGTCCTTATGGTTGAGCTTGCCTATGAGTGGAATGCTGATATGCTCAAATTGATCGCTTATTAGTGGGAAAATTATATTAGTTGGTAATTTACTATCTGTCTTTTTTTTAGCAATTGAAGCGTTGGTTATTTCTCCTATTTTTACATGGAAGAGATCGGCTAAGTTTTGTAGTGACCCCATCCGTGGGGTCTTCAAACCGGTTTCCCAGTTAGAGATAGTTTGCTTAGAAACAGATAATTTATCTGCTAATTGTGCTTGTGTCCAACCTTTATTTTTCCTAAGACTTTTTAATTGAGAGGATATTGTATTTTCAACCATATAGCTTCACCCCTTTAATCTATTATATAACTTTAGGTTATTCAAATAAACGAAGCATTATAATAAAATATAAAAA
>NZ_JBJEEM010000039.1:0-2437 GCF_051873075.1 Limosilactobacillus sp.
TTTTTAAATTTTAATAATTGGGGACCGCAATTTTTCAACGAGGAGACTTTTCCCTAATTTAATGGCCAGAATGCTGGGGTTTATTAGAAAATTGTGATAAAATTATTTTGTTTTATTAATATGGTCGTTATTAAATTGATTGTTAGTAGGTGAAATTAATGAGTCGAATCTTGATTATCGAAGACGAAGAGAATTTGGCAAAGTTTGTGGACATGGAGTTGAAACATGAGGGGTACGACACCGATGTTGAGCTTGATGGCCGGGCCGGACTGGAAGCGGCCCTGAACCAGGATTTTGACGTTATTCTGCTCGACCTGATGCTGCCGGAATTAAACGGGATCGAAGTTGCCCGCCGGGTTCGGGAACTGAAGGATACGCCAATCATTATCATGACCGCTCGGGATTCAGTAATCGACCGGGTTTCCGGCCTTGATCACGGAGCTGATGACTACATCGTCAAACCGTTTGCCATTGAGGAACTGCTGGCTCGGGTGCGGGCATTGCTGCGGCGGATCAGTATCGAGGATGGCAACAACAAGGAACACCAGACCACTGTTAACTATAAGGACTTGACGATTGAAAAGGAAAACCGGGTCGTTCGGCGGGGTGACGAGGTGATCAACCTGACTAAGCGGGAGTACGAGCTCCTCTTGATCCTGATGGAAAACATCAACGTTGTCATGTCACGGAAGGAACTGCTTTCCAAGGTCTGGGGCTATGATTCCAAGGTTGAAACCAACGTGGTTGATGTTTACATTCGTTACCTGCGGAATAAGATTGATCGCCCTGGTGAGAAGAGCTACATTCAGACCGTGCGGGGTACTGGATACGTAATTCGTTCGTAAGGTTCGTGGTTAATTATGGAGGAAAAAACAAGTAACCGACGTTTTATTTCCTTAAAGCTTAAGTGGGCCTTCGGGACGGCGGTGGGCTCGTTGGTTGTTTTCTTCATCGTCGCCATGGCGATGTTTAGCTCATTCACCCAGAGTCTCTTTAACCAGGAACGGGACCTGCTCAACCAGGGGATGACCAATATCAGCCGTCAGCTGGGCCGGATTAATCAGCCGCTCACCAAGCGAAACATCAGCAACGCGATCGATCCTGCTGATGGCCACGTGGCGGAATACCAACGGCCAATTGTTCAGGAGCTCAGTGACGGCCACCTGATCGTCAACGTCTATGGCCGGGATCGACAGCCGATCCTGAGCACCGGAAAGAGCATCACCAAGCCGACCTTTACCAGCCGGCGTCAGGTTAAGATGATGAAGGGGGCCGCCCACAAGGTGATTGTTGGTCAACAGCCGATCTACGCCCAGCGCGACCACCGGCGGATCGGCTACCTTCAGGTGGAAAACAAGCTGAACGCCTATTACCAGAACTATGACCGTTTGCGGCTCGTGGTGATCCTGGCGATGTGTTTGGTCGTCCTCGCCAGCGGGCTGCTCGGCTATTTCTTGTCCATGATGTTTTTGCGGCCGCTTGGTGAGATCCATGATACCGTCAAGACGATCAGTAAGGATCCAACTAAAAATGTCCGGGTGCCAGTTCCCAATCATAATGACGAGTTGGCCGAGCTGACTACGATGTTCAATGAGATGCTGGATCGGATGCAGCGCTACATTGAACAGCAGTCGCAGTTTGTTAGTGACGTCAGCCATGAGCTCCGTACTCCGATCGCCATCATCCAGGGTCACTTGGACATGTTGGATCGGTGGGGCAAGGATGAGCCGGAGGTCCGTGATGACTCAATTCGGGCCTGCCTGATTGAGACTAAGCGGATGAAGAACCTCGTTCAGGAAATGCTGGATCTCAGCCGAGCCGAGCAGGTTGAGATCAACTTCCGGGACCAGAAGACAGTGGTCAACGACGTGGTCCATCAGGTCTTCAATAACTTCAAGATGCTTTATCCGGACTTTCACTTCACCTTAGATGACGATCTGAATGAGTCGATCACGGTCAATATCTACCGCGACCACCTCGAACAAGTCCTAGTCATCCTCTGTGATAATGCCGTCAAGTATTCAAAGGAGCGCAAGGAAGTTCACATCTCCCTGTCCCGGGGAATGAATACGGTGGAGATCGGCATTCAAGACTTTGGTGAGGGAATCCCCGCTACGGATATCGATAAGGTCTTTGACCGCTTTTACCGGGTAGATAAGGCCCGGAGCCGAAAGAAGGGCGGCAATGGCCTGGGACTGTCGATTGCCAAAAGGCTGATCGAGGGCTACCACGGGTCCATTACCCTGGAAAGCTCGCTGGGGGCCGGTTCGCTTTTCCGGATTATCTTGCCGATTGTTGAGGATCCGGAAGCGCTTTAATTATTATGAGAATTCAAAAAGAGCCGCGATGCTAATGCGTCGCGGCTCTTTTACGTAATAGACATTTTGAGAGTGTCAAGAAGTTTGTGTAAATTAGAAAGCCTTAGCGTATGATTTAG
>NZ_JBJEEM010000040.1:0-11737 GCF_051873075.1 Limosilactobacillus sp.
ATCGGTGGGGATAAACCACTACCATTTCTGCCGCTGCCCCGGGAAATGAACCCCTTCCTTGGCTACCGGGCCATCCGGTTGTGCCTGGACCATCCTGAGATCTTCAAGCCCCAGTTACGAGCCCTGATTCGGGCCTCCCAGTATGGACCGCTGTCGATCATGTTCCCGATGATTGCGACGGTTCAGGAACTGCGTCAGGCCAAGCAGATCTTCAACGAATGTAAGGCTGAGCTGCAAGTCACCCAGCCGGGGATTGGTGATGATATTCGACTCGGGATCATGATTGAAATTCCCCTGGCGGCTGTCAATGCTGCCAACCTGGCCCAGGAGGTCGACTTCTTCAGCATCGGTACCAACGACTTGATCCAGTACAGTTTCGCTGCCGATCGGGGGAGCGACGCGGTCTCGTACCTCTACCAACCCCTTAATCCGGCATTTCTGGCTTTAATTAAGCACGTGATTGATGCCGCGCATGAACATAAGATTACGGTTGCCATGTGCGGGGAGATGGCTGGCGATAAGTGGGCTTTGCCGCTGTTGATGGGTTTAGGCCTGGATGCCTACTCAATGTCATCTTCGACCGTATTGCGGACGCGAAGTATGATGAGCAAGTTAGATACCCGTGAGTGTCAGCGGGTGGTGAATGACGCCATCAACAACTGTTCGACTGACCAGGATGTCAAGATGCTGGTGAAAAACAGCCTCAATATTAAGTGAACAAATGGGAGTGACTGTGTCGGTTACTCCTTTTTCATTACAAAATAATGAGAAAAAGATAGAATTTTATACAAAATTATAATATACTTTCCTAGAATTGAATTAGGAAAGGGACTTGATAGAAAATGAAAGATAATGCGCCAAAGCTTCGCCGGTCAATGACGGCGGGGCAGATGGAGATGATTTCGCTTGGTGGGGCCATCGGGGTCGGCCTGTTCATGGGGGCGACCTCAACGATTAAGTGGACTGGGCCATCCGTCATGCTGGCGTATGCCTTTGTCGGCTTGATTCTCTACATCGTGATGCGGGCACTGGGTGAAATGATTTATATCAACCCGGGGACCGGGTCGTTTGCCGATTACGCAACCGAATATGTTCACCCCTTGGCCGGCTACCTGGCGAAGTGGGCCAACGTCTTCGAATACATCGTGGTCGGGATGTCGGAGGTGGTTGCGGCCACGGAGTACCTTAAGTACTGGTGGCCCCATATGCATACTTGGGTTGCCGGAATCGTGATCATCATCTTCCTGGTCCTGGCCAACCTGGCAAGTGCTAAGGCTTACGGCTCGTTGGAATTCTGGTTTGCGATGATCAAGGTGGTCACGATCATCTTCATGATCTTATTGGGTTTCATGGTGATCTTCTTTGGCTTCGGTAATGGCGGCCATCCGACCGGCTTTAGCAACCTCTGGGCCCACGGCGGTTTCTTTACCGGCGGTGTCAGTGGTTTCTTCTTCTCCATGTCGATCATCGTTGGTTCATACGAAGGGATCGAACTGTTGGGGATCTCTGCCGGTGAGGTTGCCAACCCGCAGGAGGCAATTGTCAAGTCGGTTAAGTCAGTGCTCTTCAGAATCCTGATTTTCTACGTCGGTGCCATTTTCGTGATCGTGACGATCTATCCGTGGAATAAACTTTCGAGTGTTGGTTCACCGTTCGTTTCGACCTTTGCCAAGGTTGGGATCACGGCGGCGGCCTCAATCATCAACTTCGTGGTATTGACGGCGGCCCTGTCCGGGGCTAACTCCGGAATTTACAGCTCCAGCCGGATGCTCTTCAAACTGGCCCATGAGGGGGATGCACCGAAGCTCTTCGGCCGGCTCTCCAAGCGGGTGGTTCCAGATGCGGCGATTCTGGGAATTTCTGGGGGAATCCTGATCGGGTTCGTCATCGACATGATCGCGTCGATCTACAGCAAGTCAACGGCGGACATGTTCGTGGTCGTCTTCAGTTCGTCCGTCCTGCCGGGGATGATTCCGTGGTTTGTGATCCTGTTGGCTGAACTGCGCTTCCGCCACAACAATCCAGATCTGATGGTCGATCACCCGTTCAAGCTGCCGTTATATCCGTTTTCTAACTACTTTGCCTTTATCATGTTGATCGTGATTGTGATCTTCATGTTCGTCAACCCCGATACCCGGATTTCGGTGATTGTCGGGGCGGCAGTTCTGATCGTGGCGGTTCTGGTATACCTGTTCCGCCACCGGTCAGCAGTAAGCAGTAAATAGTCTTAAAATTTGAAACACCGCTCCGGTATGATTTAGCAGGGGCGGTGTTTTTAGTGTAGAATAGTGTGGTGATTTCAAAGTTAAAGTAGGAGGAGTTAGTTTATGAAAGATATTCAGCGTGACAGTCAAAGCAAGCAACTCGTGCGGGCCATTCTGATCGGTCTCTTGACTGGAGTAGTGGTGAGTCTCTTTCGCCTGGCCATCCAGCATGCGCTGATCCTGGTCGGCAAGAGCTTTCAATACTTTCATACACACCCACTCTGGCTGATTCCATGGGCCGGGGGTTCGGTCATCCTGGCGCTGTTGCTCGGCTGGATGGCGCAACGCAACCCCAACATCAAGGGATCCGGAATTCCCCAGGTTGAGGGGCAGCTCACCAGTCAGTTTGATGAGCAGTGGTGGCCGGTTCTCTGGCGGAAATTCGTCGGCGGGATTCTGGCGATTGGGTCCGGTCTCTACCTTGGCCGGGAAGGACCATCGATTCAACTGGGGGCCACGGTTGGTCAAGGAGTAGCTGAGAGTCTCCATTCCAACCAGCTTGACCGGCAAGTCGGCATCGCCAGCGGGGCCGCCGCCGGATTAGCAGCGGCCTTCAACGCCCCGATTGCCAGTACCATCTTCATCCTCGAGGAGGTCTACCATAACTTCTCGCCGGTGATCTGGCTGGCGACCTTCGTCAGTTCGCTTTGTTCCAACATGGTTTCGATGGTCTTTTTCGGCCTGCGTCCGGTCCTGGACGTTCCCTATGAACGGATGCTGCCGACAAGGTTTTATTGGCACCTGATTGTGCTAGGCCTGCTGTTAGGCCTGCTTGGGCGGCTGTATCAGATTGTGATCCTGCACCTCAATAGCTGGAGCGCTAAATTAAGGTGGCTGCCCCCGGTTGCCTACCCGGTGGTCCCCTTTCTGTTGGTAATTCCGATCGCCTGGTTCTGGCCGCAAACACTGGGTGGGGGGAACCAATTGATCGGGGAACTGCATCTGATGCCGGTTTCCGTCGGGCTGTTCTTCGGCCTGTTTGTCCTCCGCTTTGTCTTCTCAATGATCAGCTATGGTTCACAACTGCCCGGTGGGATCTTCCTGCCGATCCTGACGCTGGGAGCCGTCTTGGGGGCGCTCTACTGTGCCCTGATGAATCAACTCGGCTTGTTGCCAGCGGCGTACTTGCCTAACTTCATCATCTACGCGATGGCAGGGTACTTTGCCTGCATCAGCAAGGCCCCCTTCACGGCCATCCTGCTGATTACCGAGATGGTGGGGTCGCTTGCCCACTTGATGCCGTTAGCCACGGTGGCAGTGGTGGCCTACCTGGTCGTCAACGCCCTGCATGGCGAGCCGGTATATACGGCGATGTTCAACGCCTTCATCGGCAAGCACCCCAAGCAGCCGGACGAAAACGTCACAATGCCGGTGACCGTGTATGCAGGGGCGCGCTTGGACGGCTGTCAGGTGAAGGACTACCCGTGGCCGACTGATACCATCGTGACCCTGATCTACCGGGGCGAGGACAAGATCATCCCCAACGGCAAGACGACCATTCAGGCAGGCGATACCCTGCTGATTCGGGCTAATTTTACTTCGACCAAGCACTGTTATCGCCGGATAATGGATGCTGCCCACTATGCGAACGTATAGCATTAAGGCGGGGCTTATGGTATGATAATAAAGATATAGTGGGTAAAATATTAGGAGGAAAATTCCTTGTATAACACATTAATGACTTTATTTTTAATCGATTGCGTGGTTTTAATTGCATGTGTAATGATGCAACCAGCGAAGAACGATAACGACGCAATGTCAGCACTGACCGGTGGGGCTGGGGACCTCTTCTCCCGGCGCAAGGCCCGTGGTTTTGAAGCGGTCATGCAAATTGTCACAACAATCTGTGGGGCACTCTTCTTTATCCTGGCATTAGCACTGGTTTACGTATCATCACATTAGACATTGGTAGTGTGCCCCCTGCAGCGATTCAGGGGGCTTTCTTTTTATTGGAAAAGGATGGTAGTGATGAAAACATATACGGGTGAGCCATTTTACTTTACCGGCGGGCGACCGGCAGTGATCCTGCTCCACGCCTATTCCGGCAATAGCAACGACGTGCGGATGCTGGGGCGTACCCTCCAAAAGCATGGCTATACTGTCTATGCGCCGGTTTTCACGGGGCATGGCGGTGATCCCTGTCGGATCCTCAGTGACGGTGATCCTGACGAATGGTGGGCGGATACCCAGTTAGCGATCCGCCGCTTGCGGGATAGCGGCCATGACCAATTAGCAATCTTCGGCCTTTCACTGGGCGGCCTCTTTGCCACCCGGGCGCTGGAAAACGATGCTCAATTGAGCGGCGGCGGTGTTTTTGCCTCACCGATCACCACCTGGGGCCAGTCGAATGTACCGGAGTATTTCCCGCGGTTGGCGATGAATTACTACCGTAAGGAGCAGACGTCGCCGGCAATGGTGACTGAGAAGATGGCCTGGATCAAAGAACACCTGCCGGCTCAATTGGCGGCGATCCAGGCGATGACCAAGCAGCTGGATGCTGACCTGAATCAGATTCACCAACCCTTCTTCATTGCGCAGGGGGGCCATGATGAGATGATTGATTCGCAATCTGGCGCCCAGTTAGCCGAACGGCTGCGGGCTCAGGGGACGCCGGTAGACTACCATTTCTACCCCAATGCTACCCATTTATTGACGGTTAATACCGCTCACCGAAAGTTATTCGCGGACGTCTTAGATTATTTACAAAAATTATTCGAGGTATCAGATGACAACAAGAACAAACGATAAACAGCATTTAGAAGATCAAATTCTTAAATACTTAACTGATAATGCGGGGGTGAGCTACTCCGCCGAGCGGATCGCCTACCACCTCGGGATGGACAATGGTGATCAGTTTACCCCGGTTGTCCAGACCCTGGCTAAGCTGGAGCGGGACAAGAAGGTCCAGGTAACCGATAAGGGCGAATTTGAAGCCGTGATCAAGCAGCAGCCGCTGACCGGGACCTTCCATGGTAATGACAAGGGTTTTGGTTTTGTCGACTATGATCCGGACCTGCCTGACATGTACATCAACCCGGACCACACCATGCACGCACTGAATGGTGACCAGGTGACGGTCAAGGTCTTGCGTCCTGGCAAGCCGGGGACCGACCAGGGGCCTGAGGGTCAGGTTACCTCCATCGTCGAACACAACTACGAACGGGTGGTCGGCGAGTTCAAGCAGGAGACGGTTGGCAACTACATCGGCGAGATCCTGTTGAAGGATAAGAAGCTGAACTCGTATCGCTTCTTCGTTACTGACCAGGGTCTGAAGCCGATGGATGGCCAGGTCGTTACGGCAACGGTGGCCACTTACCCAGACGATGATTCCCCGAAGGTCATGACCGGGGCCGTCACGGAGGTCATTGGGGATAAGGATGAACCCGGCATCGACATCATGTCGGTGATCTATGCCCACGATGTTCCTCACGAGTTCCCGAAGGAGGCCCTTGAGCAGGCGGATAAGATTCCATTGCACGTCCTGCCAGAGGAAAAGAAGGGACGCGAAGACATCACCGACCAGCCGTTGGTAACGATCGATGCTATTGAGTCCAAGGACTTGGATGACGCCGTTGTAGCCTGGAAGATGGACAACGGCCACTACCACCTCGGGGTCCACATTGCCGACGTCAGCCACTACGTTAAGCCTGGGACACCGCTGGATAAGGAAGCCTTCAAGCGAGGCACCTCAGTTTACCTGACCGATCGGGTGGTCCCAATGCTGCCAAAGCGCCTGTCCAACGGGATCTGTTCACTGAATCCAGGTGAGGAACGGCTGGCCATGAGTTGTGAGATGGAGATCGATGAAAACGGCAAGATCGTCAACCACCGGATCTTCCCGAGTGTCATGCGGTCCCACGCCCGGATGACCTACAAGGCGGTCAACCGGATCTTGGAGGCTCACGACGAAAAAACGATTGCCGAATACAAGAACCTGGTCCCGATGTTTGAAACGATGGGGGAACTCCACCGGATCTTGCTCAAGAACCGGAAGCGGCGCGGCGCCATCGACTTCGAGGCCCCAGAAGCCAAGATCATCGTTGACGAGAAGGGCCACCCAACAGACATCCAACTCCGAGAACGGGGCCTGGCAGAACGGATGATTGAGTCCTTCATGCTGGCAGCCAATGAAACGGTGGCGGAGCACTACTTCAAGGAAAAGGTACCATTCCTATACCGGATTCACGAAACGCCGGACAAGGACCGGATCAAGTCCTTTGTTGACTTCCTGGAGGTCTTCGGCATCAACGTTCATGGTGACATCAACAACGTTAAGCCGAAGATGCTGCAAAACGTCTTGAAAGAAGTCGCTGGGAAGCCGGAGGAAGAAATGGTGCAGGTAATGATGCTGCGGAGTATGCAGCAGGCCAAGTACTCGGATGAAGAACTCGGCCACTTCGGCCTGGGCGCACCATACTACACCCACTTTACTTCACCGATTCGGCGTTACCCTGATGACACGGTGCACCGCTTGATCAAGTGGTACCACGAACACGGCAAGGATGAAAAGTCCAAGGCCCACTGGCGCGACAAGCTGCCGGAGATCGCCGAACACACTTCGGTTACTGAACGGCGGGGGATCGACACGGAACGAGACGTCGACAGCATGAAGAAGGCCGAATACATGGAAGACCACATCGGCGAGACCTTCGACGCGGTGGTCAGCTCCGTGATGAAGTTCGGGCTGTTTGTCGAGCTGCCGAACACGGTTGAGGGCCTGATCCACATCAGCGTGATGGATGACGATTACTATGAATACTCCGAGAAGCACCTGGCTCTGATCGGCCGCAAGACCCACCGGATCTTCCAGATTGGCCAGCCAATTCAGGTTAAGCTGCTCCGGGTCGACAAGGACCTGCGGGAAGTAGACTTCAAGATTGTTCATCCCGAAAACACGCCAACCACGAAGATTCGGGTACCGCATGATGACCGCCGGGGGAACCACGGCCACTTCAACCGGCGGGACCGGAACAAGCACAATGGTCACGTCAACAACCGGCAGATCAACCGGGGCCAGAGTCGGCACCACAACAATTCACGTGACCACCATTCCGAGGGTCGGCGCCACCGTCGTCGCTCATAATTTCAACGGAGGGATAGAATGGCAAAAAAATCCCAACACAATAATGACAATTTGATTGCCCAAAACAAAAAGGCCCGCCACGACTATTTCGTGACGGACACCTACGAAGCAGGGCTAGTCCTGACCGGGACTGAGATCAAGTCGGTCCGGGCCCACCGGGTCAACCTCAAAGATGGCTTTGCCCAGATTAAAAACGGCGAAGCCTGGCTGATGAATGTTCACATCAGTGAGTATGATAACGGGACCTACTTTAATCAAGACCCGCTTCGTAACCGGAAGCTCCTGCTCCACAAGAAGGAGATCCACCGGCTGACCGGAACGCTTCAGGACAAGGGGGTTACCCTGATCCCACTGAAGATGTACATCAAGCATGGTTATGCCAAGGTTTTGCTGGGGGTTGCCAAGGGTAAACACCAGTATGACAAGCGTGAGGCCATCAAGCGCCGGGAACAGAACCGGGAAATTGAACGGGTAATGAAACATTATTAGAACAAACAACGCACAACATCGCGAATTAACGGTGCTGTGCGTTGTTTATATTATGGCTAAAATCCATACCGAAGCTACCGGATAGCCGCGTTTTACGGAAACGTAGCCGTTTGGCCGAACGTTGCCCATGCCGTGCCCAGTGGTCAAGAACACTGGCAACCAGGATGGCCAGCGGTTCATCGGCTTCTTGTTCAACCTTCAGCTCGTGATAGTAGCTGCCGGTGAGCTCGACGGGCTGGATGGAGAAGACTTTCCGATTACCCTGGAAGACCCGGTAGCGGCCAGCTAAGGGCGAGCCGACAATGAACCAATTCAGTCCGCGGATATAGATCACTTGGCGGACAAAGCCCAGGGACTTGCCGACCGTGCCGACCCGTTGCCGATTGAGGTAGAGGGAGAACTTCGGCAACATACCCAATGATTGCTGCTTGACCTCGGCAAGCAGGGTCCCGCTGATCGAGTAAAGGGAGAGGACATCGTAATGTATTCCCCACTTACCAACCAGGAGATAGCGCGATCGGCCCTGGTGGTCACGAATAATCGTGGTCCCGCGCAGGTCGGTTGCGTGATCGCGCAGATATAATTGTCGCATTTTTTCACCACCAATCTACTGCTTTTAAATGTATTTTACCAGTTTGTCGGCTAATTGCATACTGGCAAAGCGTTTTCATTTCGGTGCGCAGGTAGAGATGAGATATGCTAAAATAAGAGACGAGGTGCTAATAGTCATGAAACAACTTATTCATAACGACTGGTGGGATGTCTTAAAACCACAATTTGAGAGTGCATATTATGCACAACTACGGGAATTCCTGAAGGAAGAATATACCCACTATACGGTCTATCCGGAGATGCATCACATCTTCGAGGCTTTTGAGTGGACACCCTTTCATGATGTCAAGGTGGTGATCCTGGGCCAAGATCCGTACCACGGACCACACCAGGCTCATGGGTGCAGTTTTTCCGTTCTCCCGGGAGTCCCGGTACCACCGTCACTACAGAATATCTATAAGGAGCTCCAGGCGGACCTGGGCTGTACTCCGGTTAACCATGGCTACCTGAAAAAGTGGGCCGACCAGGGAGTGCTGCTTTTGAACTCGGTACTGACGGTTCGTGACGGTCAGGCCTTTTCGCACAAGGGACATGGCTGGGAGCAGCTGACGGACGCGGCAATCCACGCCTTGTCCGAGCGCCCAAAGCCGGTGATCTTTATTCTGTGGGGACGGGCTGCCCGTGACAAGAAGAAGCTGATCAATTTGAACACTAACATTGTTCTTGAATCAGCACACCCGAGCCCGCTTTCTGCTAACCGTGGTTTCTTTGGCTCACGGCCATTCTCTAAGACCAACGAGGCACTTCAGGCAATGGGAGAAACGCCGATTGATTGGCAACTGCCGGCTAATCCGGTAGCTGGCAATCAGATCGCAAATTAGGTGTAGATGCTTGATGACCACTAATAAGGAGGTTTAGCATAATGGAACTATTTGATGAAATTGCTGCTAAGGTAAAGGGAACGGGTAAGACAATTGTTTTCCCCGAAGGTGAGGATAAGCGGATCCTCGGCGCTGCTGTTCGCCTGCAAAAGGATGGCCTGCTCAAGCCAATTCTGCTCGGGACCCGGGCAGAGATCGAAAAGACTGCGGCGGATAACAACTTTGACATCGCCGACCTGACGATCATTGACCCGCTTGAATACCCAGAGGCTGACAAGAAGGCCATGTTCGACGCTCTTCTGGAACGGCGGAAGGGCAAGAACACCCCTGAACAGGTTGAAGAAATGCTCAAGGACGTCAGCTACTTTGGGACCATGCTGGTCTACATGGGCAAGGCTGATGGAATGGTTTCTGGTGCGGTTCACTCTACTGGTTCTACTGTTCGTCCGGCATTGCAGATTATTAAGACCAAGCCAGGTGCCCACCGGATTAGCGGTGCCTTCTTGATGATCAAGGGTGACCAGCGCTACATCTTTGCTGACTGTGCCATCAACATCGAATTGGATGCTCCAACGATGGCGGAAGTAGCCGTTCAGAGTGCTAATACCGCCAAACTCTTCGGCATCGATCCAAAGGTTGCCTTGCTGAGCTTCTCCACGAAGGGCTCTGCCAAGGGTGACATGGTTACCAAGGTAGCCGATGCTACGGCGAAGGTTCATGAGATGGCCCCAGACTTGCCAGCCGATGGTGAGTTGCAGTTCGATGCGGCCTTCGTTCCTGAAGTTGGAGCATTGAAGGCTCCTGGCTCTTCAGTTGCTGGACACGCCAACGTCTTCATCTTCCCAAGCTTGGAAGCTGGTAACATTGGCTACAAGATCGCGCAACGGTTTGGCGGCTTTACCGCTGTCGGCCCGATCCTGCAAGGCCTGAACGCCCCAATCGCTGACCTCTCACGGGGATGCAGCGAGGACGACGCCTACAAGGTTGCCTTGATCACGGCAGCCCAAGCACTGTAATTAAAAATAATAATGGCCGGGAGTCGAAAATGACTGCCGGCTTTTTTAATGGAGGGAAGTGGGCACAGATGCGACGGTGGATGTCCTTGCCACTGATCATTGTCTTAGTCCTGGCGATCCTGCTGGGGAGTGGCAAGACCCTAGCTGATCGGCAAACGGCTAATCAGCAGCTGGCCCAGGAACTGGTGGAGCATCAAAGCTATGCCGACACGGATCCGGCTAACTATGGCTACGCAAAGTACATTCGGCAAATCAATGACCGGGGGCATGGGAAGATCACGGTCCAGGTCACGCGCAACTTTTGTCAGCTGTCTGATAACGATAAGACGAACGTGATGAACCAGGTCCAGGCCCTCGCCCGAATGGTTTTAACGGAAAATCGCCGGATCAGCAAGCATCAGGCCGCACGGGGACTTGAGGCGACGATTTGCTGCCAGAAGAAAGTGATTGGTCATAGCCGCGGTGACGACCACTATCGTTACCGGTGGTGAACCTTTGTCTTTCTGGGGACGGTAAGTTAGAATAGGGCTAAGATCAATATTTTAAGGTGGACTGTAAAATGAAAAAGTTAACGTTAACGAGCCGAGACGAAACGATCGCCCTCGGTGAGCAGATTGGCCGTCAGCTGGAAGCGGGGGATGTCTTAGTCCTGGATGGTGACCTCGGGGCTGGCAAAACAACCTTCACCAAGGGCTTGGCCAAGGGATTGGATATTCCCGACCTGATCAAGAGTCCAACGTTTACAATCATCCGTGAATACCAGGACGGTCGACTGCCTCTCTACCACATGGATGCCTACCGCCTGGAGAATGGCGGTGCCGAAGACCTGGGCCTCGAGGAATACTTCGATAGCGACGGTGTGAGTGTCGTTGAGTGGGCCGAGTTCGTGGAAGATGAACTGCCAGATGACTTCCTGGCCATTCACTTCAAGCGGACCGATGATGATAATACCCGGGTCTTGGAGTTTGAACCCCACGGCACCCACTTCAGCAAGCTGGTGCAGGATGTGGTGGCTTAAATGGCAGCTCAAGTAGAAATCAAGTTGGCAACGGCCGATGATGCCCCGGCGGTTCTGGACTTTTTGCGCCAGGCGGCTAAGGAGACCGACGCGGTCCTGATCCCGCACCTCGACCAGGTGACCGTAGACCAAGAGCGGCAAAACATTGAGATGATCAACCGCTTCGATGACTGCGTGGTTATGCTGGCAATGCTGGGTGAACAGCCGATCGGCATTGTGACGGTCATGGTGCTGGGCGACCGGCCCACTGCTGGTGAGCTCGGCGTGGTGGTTGCCAAGGACTATTGGCATAATGGAATCGGCCGCCTGCTGGTGGAAGAGGCCGAGTACTGGTTTGAAAACTACAGCAGCCTTTCGTCATTGGTGCTGAGTGTTTTCACCACGAACAAACCGGCAATCGCTCTCTATAAGCGGTGTCGCTTCGTCCAGACCGG
>NZ_JBJEEM010000041.1:0-11723 GCF_051873075.1 Limosilactobacillus sp.
TGAAATCTGAAGCGGCACGGAAGCGCAAGAACAAGCGTGGTCGTCGTTACTAAAAATGTTTGCTCCTACCTTTGGTGGTGGGAGCTTTTTTTGACTGGAGGAGAAGACAATGAGTTTATTGAAGCAATTACAAACAGATATGATTACGGCAATGAAGGACCGGGACAAGGATACCCTAGCAGTGGTCCGGATGTTGAAGGCAGCGGTCCAAAATGCCCAGATTGAAGCGGGACACGACCTGACGCCCGATGAGGAAGTTGCCGTAATGTCACGGGAATACAAGCAGCACAAGGAATCATTGGCAGAGTTCCAGAAGGCGGGCCGGCAAGACCTGATCGATAAGACCAACAACGAATTGAAGGTCGTTGAGAAGTACCTGCCAAAGCAGCTCTCTGCAGATGACGTCAAGAAGATTGTCAGCGAAACTGTTCAAGAAGTTGGCGCCGCCAGCATGAAAGACTTTGGCAAGGTCATGGGGGCCGTAATGCCAAAGGTCAAGGGACAAGCTGATGGTAAGCTGGTTAACCAGGCTGTCAAGGAAACACTGAGCAACCTGTAATTTGATTTTCTAAACGGTTAGTCCCGTTCGATACGGGCTGGCCGTTTTTTGCTCTAATATAGGGTGCGTTTTAGGCGATTTTGCTGACTTGCGCCTGTAATTTTTCTAATAATTGCATTAATAGGGAGATTGTGATTATTTAGTGTTAAAATACAGGCTGAATAATTATTTGGAGGTAGATAAGGTGTGTACTTCAATTATTTATAATGCTGGTGATGGTTACTTTGGTCGCAACCTGGACCTGGAAGTTTCCTTTGGCCAACAAGTTGTGATTACTCCCCGGGACTATGCTTTCAACTTCCGGAAGATGCCAACTATGGATCATCATTACGCAATCATCGGGGTGGCCCTGGTTAAGGATAACTACCCGCTGTACTTTGATGGCGCCAACGAAGAGGGGCTGGGGATGGCTGGCCTGAACTTCGATGGCCCTGCCCACTTCTTTGACGTGGAAGATGGCAAGGACAATGTCTCGCCGTTTGAGTTTATCCCGTACGTCCTCGGCCAATGCAAGAACGTGGCAGAGGCTCAAAAACTGCTGGCTAACCTCAACTTAGTCAACATCAACTTCTCTGATCAGCTGAAGTTGTCGCCGCTACATTGGCTGATTGCGGACCGGTCTGGCAAGTCCATTGTCGTCGAATCAACCGCGACGGGTCTGCACGTTTACGATAATCCAGTTGGCGTATTAACTAATAACCCGGAGTTTCCGCAGCAGCTGACTAATCTGGCTAACTACCAGAGTGTTTCACCAGCGGAACCGGCCAACACCTTGACTCCTGGGGTGGACTTGAATAATTACAGCCGGGGAATTGGCTCCCACCTGCTGCCGGGCGGGATGGATTCCGAAAGCCGTTTCGTCAAGGAAACCTTTACCAAACTGCATGCACCGGTGGGAAAGAGCGAACGGGAAAACGTTACGAACTACTTCCACATTCTCCATGCGGTTGACCAGCAGAAGGGTTTGGATGAGGTTGCCCCAGATACTTTTGAGTACACGATCTACTCTGATGGCGTTAACCTGTCTACGGGGACCCTTTACTACACGACCTATGAAAACAGCCAAATCAATGCGGTTATCATGCGCAATGCTAACTTAAACAGCGGTGATTTGGTTTCCTACCCAATGCTTAACGATCAGGCTATTAACTACCAAAACTAAAAAATAATTTTGCCCGTCGTGGTGAACGCTTTCGTGCTCACTGCGCCGGGCTTTTTTAAGGCTTTTCAATATACAATATATTTGCATATTTTGCATAAATCACGATTAATTTTAAAATATTGTTGATTTTTATGCAATATAAGCGTATATTCATAATCAATCTTAAATCAAGCGAATGGAGGACGAGATAAATGACAAAAGAAAAGATCGTTTTAGCATATTCTGGTGGCCTTGATACTTCGGTTGCAATTGCCTGGCTGAAGAACAAGGGGTATGACGTGATTGCCTGCTGTATTGATGTCGGTGAAGGCCTGGACCTGGATGCCATCAAGCAGAAGGGGGAGGCAATCGGTGCTTGGAAGTCGGTGGTGATTGATGCCAAGCGCGACTTTGCGGAACAATTTGTCCTGCCAGCTCTGCAGGCCCATGCGATGTATGAACAAAAGTACCCGCTGGTATCTGCCCTGTCTCGTCCACTGATTGTCCAAAAGCTGGTTGCAGTGGCCAATAAGTATGGAGCCACCGCCATCGCCCATGGCTGCACTGGGAAGGGAAACGACCAAGTTCGTTTTGAAGCGGGTATTCACGCCTTAGCACCCGACATGAAGATTGAGGACCCGATTCGTGACTGGCACTGGTCACGGGAAGAAGAAATTCAATACGCCAAGGATAACGGCATTCCGGTGCCGATCACTAAGGCTAGCCCATACTCAATCGATGAAAATCTCTGGGGACGGGCCAATGAATGCGGGATCCTGGAAGACCCGTGGGTAGCGGCTCCGGCAGATGCCTACGCGCGGACCAAAGCGATTGAAGACACACCTGACACCCCGACTACATTGGAAATCTCATTTGAAGAAGGGGTTCCAACCGCCATTAACAGTGAGAAGCAACCGCTTGACCAGCTGATTATGAAGCTTGACAAGGTAGCTGGTGAAAATGGGGTTGGCCGGATCGACCACGTTGAGAACCGGCTGGTCGGGATCAAGTCTCGTGAAATCTATGAATGCCCAGCAGCAACGGTCCTCCTGGCGGCCCACAAGGATCTGGAAGACCTGACCCAAGAACGGGAAGTGGCCCACTTTAAGCCAATCGTGGAACAAAAGATGAGCGAGATCATCTACAATGGCCTTTGGTACTCCCCGTTAATGAAGGCAATGGTGGCCTTCATTGACCAGACCCAAAGTGTTGTCAACGGGACCGTTCGGGTCAAATTGTTCAAGGGCAACGTCATCTGTGAAGGACGGAAGTCACCAAATTCCCTTTACGATAAGAACCTGGCTACCTACACGGCGGCCGATGAGTTTGATCAGGAAGCGGCTACCGGCTTCATCAAGCTTTGGGAACTGCCAGATAAGGTCTACGCACAAGTTCAACAGAATCATCAGCAGACCAAGGAGGTTCACAATGCCGATTAAGAAGATGTGGGGTGGCCGGTTTGAAGCCGCGGGTGACCAGCTCGTTGACAGCTTTGGCGCCTCCATCGGCTTTGATCAGGCGATGGCCAAAGAAGATATCATGGGGTCTTTAGCCCACGTGAAGATGCTGAAGGCTACTAAGATCCTGTCGGCCGCGGATGCCGACCAGATCATCGCAGGGCTGGAGAAGCTGGCTAAACAGTTGGCTAGTGAAGGGCTTCCCTTCACGGTTGAAAATGAAGACATTCATATGAATATTGAAGCCCTGTTGACGAAGGAAATCGGGCCAGTCGCCGGGAAACTGCATACGGCCCGGAGCAGAAATGACCAGGTTGCCACCGACCTTCACCTCTACGTTAAGGAACGCCTGCCCAAGATCATTGACTTGCTGGTTAAGTTGCAGGAGGCGTTGATTGACCAGGCGGCGGCCAATGTGAAGACGGTGATGCCTGGTTACACCCATATGCAGCACGCCCAGCCGATCTCATATGGCCACTACCTGCTAGCCTACTTCCAGATGTTTCAGCGGGACGTGGAACGGTTTCAATTTAATATGAAGCACACGGATCTTTCACCGCTCGGGGCGGCGGCCCTGGCGGGGACGACCTTCCCGATTGATCGGCAGCTGAGTGCACAGCTTCTGGGCTTTAGTGCCCCCTATGCCAATTCCTTAGACGCGGTCTCGGACCGGGACTTCGCCCTGGAATTTCTGAGCAATGCCAGCATCCTGATGGTCCACCTCTCGCGGCTGTGTGAGGAGCTGATCTATTGGTGCAGCTACGAGTTTGGCTACATTGAACTGGCTGATCAATATGCAACGGGAAGCTCAATTATGCCGCAGAAGAAGAACCCGGATATGGCTGAACTGATTCGGGGGAAGACGGGGCGGATCTTCGGTGACTTGACGGGCCTGTTGACGGTGATGAAGGGGTTGCCGCTGGCCTATAATAAGGATATGCAAGAGGACAAGGAAGGGATCTTTGATGCCGTCAAGACGATTATCCCGAGTCTGAAGGTGATGACGGGGATGATCCAGACCCTCCACGTCAATAAGAAGCGGATGGAGCATGCCACCCACCACGATTTCTCAAACGCCACTGAGTTGGCCGACTACCTGGCGACGAAGGGGATTCCCTTTAGAAAAGCACACGAGATCGTCGGTGAGCTGGTCTTGAAGGGCTTGAAGACCGGGACGAACCTGGCGGATATTCCGTTGGACCAGTACCAACAGATCAACCCGAAGATCACTGCTGATGTTTATGAAGTACTCAAGCCACACGTTGCGGTTGCCCGTCGTCATTCCCTTGGCGGAACCGGCTTTGATCAAGTAGAAAAGCAGCTCGCGGCCGCTAGAAAAATAATCGCCCAAAACCAACAATAGTCAGCAGTTAAGGATAGTCAGCAACTTGTTTGCCCGGCTATCCTTTTATTTTTGCGGGAGCGCGCTTTGCCGTTGTTTAGTATTATCTGATTATGACCGGCTGTGATATAATCAATTGCAGATTATTAACTACTAGAAGGGAACATGCTTAATTGGTAGAAAAGAACGACGAGATTGAACAAACATTTCAGATTGACACTCCTGAGATCGAGGTCGGGATCCTCGGCCCGCAAGACAAGTTTGTCAGTCTGATCGAACAGGGGATGGATGTGACCATCAACCCGTTTGGCGGCAACCTGAAGGTGAAAGGAAAAGAGGAAGACGTCAAGATGACGGTGGACGTCTTCCATGCCCTGATCGACCTGCTGAACCAAGGAATCCGGATCCACAGTACCGACATTGTCAGTGCAATGAAGATGGCCCACCGGGGGACGCTGGAATACTTTGCCGACCTGTATAGCGAGACCATCATCAAGGACCGGCGTGGTCGGGCCATTCGGGTGAAGAACTTCGGCCAGCGCCAGTACGTCAACGCCATGAAGCATAACGATATCACGTTTGGGATCGGTCCAGCCGGGACTGGGAAGACCTATCTGGCGGTGGCCATGGCGGTGGCAGCCCTGAAACGAGGCGAAGTCGAGCGGATCATCATTACCCGTCCGGCTGTGGAAGCAGGGGAGAGCCTCGGCTTTCTGCCTGGTGACCTCCAAGAGAAGGTTGATCCTTATCTGCGGCCGATCTATGACGCGTTAAACGATATTTTCGGTCCAGACCATACCCAGCGGTTGATGGAACGCGGCGTCATCGAGATTGCCCCCCTGGCCTACATGCGGGGACGGACGCTAGACGGGGCCTTCATTATTTTGGATGAGGCTCAGAACACGACCAATTCCCAGATGAAGATGTTCTTGACCCGGTTTGGCTTCGGTTCCAAAATGGTCGTCAACGGGGATATTTCGCAGATTGATTTGAAACATGGTGTGCGTAGCGGACTGGTCAGTGCGCAACGGATCCTGCAGGATGTGCGGTCGATTAAGTTCGTGACCTTCAGTTCTGAGGACGTGGTTCGGCACCCCGTCGTTGCCCGAATCATCACGGCTTACGAAGAAGCAACTACGAAGAAGGCAGAAAAAGCAAAGGAGCAAGCAGATGGATCTGACAATTTACGATCAGACAAGTAACGGCATCAGCCAATGGCAGCGAGAATTCATCGAGGAGATCCTCCAGTTCGCTGCCAAGAAACTCGACATGGCAGACAGCACGGAGATGTCGGTGACTTTGATGAATAATCCGGCAATCAAGAAGATCAATGCCCAGTACCGGGGCGTTGATCGGGCTACCGATGTGCTTAGCTTTGCGGCGGAGGAGAGCGGCGACGAATCACCGATTATCATGGATCCCGAATTGGCGGCCGAGCTACCGATCAACTTAGGGGACCTGTTTATTTCGGTCGACAAAGTTGCTGAACAGGCCAAGTTCCTCGGCCATTCAACAGAACGTGAACTGGGATTCTTACTGGTTCACGGTTTCCTGCACCTAAACGGCTATGATCATGAACGGCCGGATGATGAGAAGAAGATGTTTGCCTTGCAACGGGAGATTCTCGATGAATATGGGCTCACACGATAACCATCAGGTAACCAAGAACCACCACCTCTTTCAGGCAATGGGCCACGCCTTTGACGGGATCGTGGCGATGCTCAAAGAAGAACGCAACATGCGCTTCCACGTTCTGGCGGCGATGCTGGCGGTCATTGTCGGTTGGTACCTGCGGATCAGCACGACCGACTGGTTATGGATCCTGCTGGTGATCTTCTTGGTCTTTGCTGCGGAATTCTTGAACACGGTCACGGAGGCGGTCACCGACCTCCTGTCCAATCACCACTACGACATCAACGTTAAGAAGGCTAAGGACGTTGCCGCCGGGGGAGTTCTTCTGGCTGCCTTGTTTGCAGTTGCAGTGGGGCTGATCATCTTCTTGCCACGGTTCTATGCATTAATTATTAGATAGGAAGTAATGATAAATGGATAATCCAGAATACAAGTCCGGCTTTGTTGCCCTGATTGGCCGGCCAAACGTTGGCAAATCAACGCTGTTAAACTACATTGTGGGGCAAAAAGTCGCCATCATGAGTAATGTGGCCCAAACCACCCGTAATAAGATTCAGGGAATCTACACCAGCCCGGAAGCGCAGATCATTTTCATCGATACGCCCGGGGTTCATAAGCCCGCTACCAAGCTGGGTGACTTCATGGAGCGGTCAACAATGTCGGCCCTGGATGAAGTCGATGCAGTTCTCTTTGTTGTCAGTGCAACGGATAAGCGGGGACCTGGCGATGACTTTATCATCAATCGGCTCAAGCAGGTTAAACAGCCAATCTACTTGGTAGTTAACAAGATCGATCAGGTGAGTCCCAATGACTTGCCGGATATCGTGGCCCAATACCAGGATGCCCTGCCGTTCAAGGCAGTGGTCCCAGTCTCAGCACTGCAGGGCAACAACGTCAACAACCTGTTAAACGAAATCATTGCCGGTCTGCCGCACGGCCCACAATATTACCCAGCTGACCAGATCAGCGACCACCCGGAGCGCTTCGTGATTGCGGAGATGATCCGGGAGAAGATCTTCATGCTGACCCGGGAGGAAGTTCCACATTCAGTGGCCGTTGATGTGACCTCGATTAAACGTGAAGACGAAGAACACATTCATATTTCGGCGAACATCATCGTCGAACGTCCTGGCCAAAAGGGGATCATCATCGGCAAGAAGGGGCAGATGCTTAAAAAGATTGGGACGATGGCCCGTCAGGACATCGAGCACCTGCTCGGCGACAAGGTCTTTTTGCAACTGTGGGTCAAGGTGGTTCCAAATTGGCGTGACAAGTCCGCCATGCTCAAGGACTACGGTTACCGGAATAAGGACTACTAGAACAAGGGGGAGTGACCGTGGCTCGGGAAGTAACTGACTTTAACGGAATCATTATTTACCGACAAGACTACCGAGAGCGGGACCTCCTGGTTAAGATGCTGACCGATAAGATCGGCCCGGCAATGTTCTTTATCAAGGGTGCAAAGAAACGCGGCTTTCGGCTTGCAGCCGATATCCTGCCTTTTACCCATGGCAGCTACATTGGCTCACTAGCTGATGATGGGCTGAGTTTTATCAACGTTGCCAGTGAGACTCACCAGTACCGAAATATCATTGCCGACATCAGCAAGAACGCCTACGCAACCTATATTCTTTCCCTGGTGGACCATGCCTTTCCCGATGGGCGCGGGATTGGCGGCTGGTTTAACCAGGTCGCTGCGGCCCTGGAACGGATTGATCAGGGCGTCGATGAGCAGGTGGTTGCTAACATTATTGAAATCCAGCTGTTGGTCATGTTTGGGGTGGCGCCTAATTGGGACCAGTGTGTCGTTTGCGGCCAGGAACAGGGACTCCTTGACTTTTCAGAACAGTCTGGAGGGATGCTGTGCAGCCGTCACTGGTACCTGGACCCGCACCGGATGCATCTTGACCGGCGAACGGTCTACTTCTTACAACGCCTGGCCCACGCCAACCTGCAGAAGGTCCGCACGATTAATATTAACCCGGTCACTAAACGCCGCATCCAGGCGGTTATCGACACCATCTATGATGATCAGGTCGGCTTAAAGCTCAAGAGCAAGCACTTTATCGATGAAATGCACCGTTGGGAACAAAAGATGGGAAATTTATCGTCAAATGATTGACTTTCAAAGGGACTTTATCTATTATTAGGTACGTATTTAAGAAACACTTCAATTGAATACAAACAGCCATGACGGAGATTAATGGTGGTCAGTGCCAATGCAGCGAATGGGGGAGAGTGAAAGCCTCAGACTGGCTCACCACCACGGGCCCTCTATCAGCTGGATGAACTAAGCTGTTTTGCAGAAATGCAAAAAAGCAGGGTGGAACCGCGAATTAAACTCGTCCCTGCAGTTACTATTTTAGTAACTGAAGGGACCTTTTTATTTAGAGAAGGGAAGAATAACGATGACAACGAAGAAGCTAAGTGTCCAAGACATCATCTTTACGCTTGAACAATACTGGGCTAAGCAAGGCTGCATGCTGATGCAGGCTTATGATAATGAAAAGGGTGCCGGGACCATGAGTCCTTACACTTTCCTGCGGGCAATCGGGCCAGAACCATGGAACGCCGCCTATGTTGAACCATCACGGCGGCCAGCGGACGGTCGGTATGGGGAGAACCCGAACCGGTTGTACCAACACCACCAGTTCCAGGTGATCATGAAGCCATCACCGGACAACATCCAGGACCTTTACCTGGGCAGCCTGCGGGAACTCGGCATCGAGCCCCTGGAACACGATATCCGCTTTGTGGAGGATAACTGGGAGAACCCTTCAATGGGTTGTGCCGGGGTTGGTTGGGAAATCTGGCTTGACGGAATGGAGGTCACCCAGTTCACTTACTTCCAGGTCGTTGGTGAATTACCGATGAACCCGGTTGCCGCAGAAGTTACCTACGGCTTGGAACGGCTGGCTGAATACATCCAAAACGTCGATTCCGTCTACGACCTGGAGTGGGCAGATGGCGTTTTATATGGTGACATCTTCAAGGAACCAGAGTATGAACATTCCAAGTACGCCTTTGAGGAAAGCAACCAGGAAATGCTCCTGCAGGCCTTCAATGATTACGAAACAGAAGCTAAGCGCCTGATCAAGCTCGGTCTGGTTCACCCGGCCTATGACTATGTTCTGAAGTGCAGCCACACCTTCAACCTGCTTGATGCGCGGGGAGCAGTTTCCGTCACGGAACGAGCTGGTTACCTGCACCGGATTCGGATCATGGCTAAATCCATTGCCAAGGCCTTCGTTGAAGAACGTCGCAAGCGGGGCTTCCCATTGATTCACGACGAAAAACTTCGGCAAAAGACGCTTGATGAATACACTAAGCGAGCGGAAAAGGAAAAGCAGCGGGCAGCAAAACGGGCTGCCAAGGCACAGAAGGGGGACAAGTAACATGGCTAATTCATACTTATTAGAAGTCGGTGTTGAAGAAATGCCAGCTCACGTGGTAACGCCAAGCATTAAGCAATTGCATAAGCGGGTGGCCGACTACTTAAAGGAGGAACGGATTTCCTTTGACAGCATTAAGGAATACGCAACCCCACGGCGCCTGGCCCTTTTGATCGACGGCCTGGCTGACAAGCAGCCAGACGTTGACGAGTCCGTGAAGGGCCCAGCTAAAAAGATTGCTCAAGATGCCGATGGTAACTGGACCAAGGCCGCGATCGGTTTTACCCGCGGCCAGGGAGCCACGGTCGACGACATCGAGTTCAAGGACATCAAGGGTGTGGAATACGTTTTTGTGGAGAAACATATTGCCGGAAAGCCGGTTGCTGAAGTCTTAAAGGGTCTCCCAGATGTCATCACGGCGATGACTTTCCCAACCCTGATGAAGTGGGGCTACAACAACCTTCAGTTTATCCGGCCAATTCGCTGGTTGGTTTCCTTGCTCAATGACCAGGTCGTACCTTTCAAAATTTTAGACGTTGAGGCCGGTCGGACGACCCGTGGGCACCGTTTCTTGGGTCACGACATTGAGCTGAGCCAGGCGACGGATTACGAGGATGCCCTCCACGATCAGTTTGTGATTGCAGATGCTGCTAAGCGTAAGCAGGTCATTACTGACCAGATTGATGCCATCGTTGAAGAAAACAACTGGGTAATCGACAAAGATGCTGACTTGCTGGAAGAGGTTAACAACCTGGTCGAATGGCCAACTGCCTTTGCCGGTTCCTTTGATCCTAAGTATTTGGTTCTGCCTGATGAAGTTTTGATCACCTCGATGAAAGATAACCAGCGTTTCTTCTACCTTCGTGATCACGATGGCAAGCTCTTGCCACACTTCATTGCGGTCCGTAATGGGAATAGCGCGCACCTGGACAACGTGATTAAGGGGAACGAGCGGGTGCTGGTTCCACGGCTGGAAGATGCTAAGTTCTTCTTTGAAGAGGACCAAAAGATCAGCATTGACCAATACGTTGAACGGCTCAAGCGGGTCAGCTTCCATGACAAGATCAGTTCAATGTATGACAAGATGCAGCGGGTCGCCGTGATCGCCCGTTTGATTGGTGAACGGCTTGGCCTGGATGATACCGAACTGGCAGACCTTGATCGGGCGGCTCACATCTACAAGTTTGACCTAACGACGCAGATGGTTGGCGAGTTTGCCGAACTCCAGGGGATCATGGGTGAAATTTATGCCAAGATTTTCGGCGAGAAGGATGACGTTGCCGTAGCTATCCGGGAACATTACATGCCAATCTCTGCTGAGGGTGAATTGCCACAGACCAAGCTCGGGGCAATCCTGGCAATTGCTGATAAGCTTGACAGTATCATGAGCTTCTTCGCCGTTGGCATGATTCCATCAGGCTCCAACGACCCGTACGCACTGCGGCGGCAGGCTTTCGGAATTGTCCGGATTATTAATGACCGCAACTGGCACCTGCCGCTGATGGGGATGCAGGAAGCGATCGTTGAGGCTTATGACGAGGCAGCATTGAAGCCGGACTTTGACTTGACTGCTAACCAGGACCAAGTACGCCTGTTCTTCCTTGACCGGATCAAGCAACTGTTTGCCGGTGAGAAGTTACGCCACGACATTGTTGATGCAGTTACTGATACCAAGGGTGTCGACATCGCCAACGTGATTGAAGCTGCTGAAACCATCGACAACCATAAGGATGATGCGGACTTCAAGGGAGCCGTTGAGGCATTGACCCGGGTTCTGCGGATTGCCAAGAAGGGTAAGTTTGGTGCTGAGACGCCAACCGTTAACCCTGACCTCTTTGTCAACCCGTCAGAGCAACAACTCTACGATGCCGTTGAAGGAGTCAAGAAGGAGTTTGCTAACCGGACCGTTGCCGAAAACTTCACGGCCCTGCGCGCTTTGGCACCAGTGATCAGTACCTACTTTGAAGAGAACATGATCATGGATAAGGACGAGGCTATTCGGCAGAACCGCCTGGCTCAATTAACCATCCTGGCTCGCTTAGCAGCGGTCGTTGGTAATCTGAATGATTTGATCGTCAAGTAATAAGGGCTTTTGTTTGAAATACTCGCAACTTGTGGTATCATATATATTAAGTGAATTATGGTTAAATGATTGATTGGAGGGTCGCATTCCGTTGGGTTGCGGCCTTTCGTTACTGTT
>NZ_JBJEEM010000042.1:0-11248 GCF_051873075.1 Limosilactobacillus sp.
CTGCGGTCTGCCAATTGCATCCCTCATTTGCACACTTGTATAATAGCACTTTTCAAAAACAGTGTCTTTAATTTTTGTGCGGAAATTCTCAAGAAACCGCTATCACTTTAAATTTGTCAGTAATTCTCATTTAGATTTAATTTTTTAAAGTTTGCAGGACCACGTTAGCTGCCCCGAACAGTTGCTTTAGGGCTTGCTCGGTCGCTGGTTGACGGTCCAACCACTTGGCACGGACCTGAAGATGTTTGGCATCCGTTTCGGGATAGTACAGCAGGACCGGAACATCACCGTGATGGGCATGCATCACGTCGTTCAGCTGGCTCATCACCTGGCGGTTGGCCTTGGCTTCAAAGACCCGAATCACCCACCGCTGGTTGGGAACCAGTTGCTTTTGCAACGTGGCGACCGCCTGAATCCGGTCCGCCAAAAGCTGAGTTCCCCGTCCTGGCCGTTCCTCGACCTTGCCGTGCACCACCAGGATTTGGTTATTCTTCAACAGCTCGGCATAACGCTGGTACTGCTTGGGAAAGGCCGTCACATCGATGGTTCCCGTCTGGTCGGAACCAGAAACAAATGCCATCGGCCGGTGGTCGCGCTTGGTGTAGATTGTTTTAACGTGGTTAACGAAGAGCAGGATAGTAACGTTTTGTCCGGGCCGCAGGCGGTCAATTGTCTGGACATGCAGCGCCTCGCCCAGCCGACGGTATTGACTAACCGGATGGCCGGAGAGGTAGACGCCCAGATACTCGTTTTCCTTTAATAATCGATCGGTTAGCGGGAATTCTTTATGCCTGGTGATCGTTGACTGGAGGCTCGGATCATCCTGAAAGCTGCTCAGAAGCTGGTCAATTCCCGATACCAGTTCTGGCAGGGCCGCGATCATTTCCGCCCGGTTGTAGCCCAGCCGGTCGAAGGCACCTGCATAGATCAAGGGTTCCACCAGCTCTTGCTTTCGAAAACGGGCCGGAATTCGGTTGATGAAATCCCGCAGGTCCTGGTAAGGCCCGTTGATGCGTTCCTTAATGATCTCGGCAGTGAAGTCTCGCCGCATCCCCTTGATGTCGGCTAGACCAAAGTAAACCTGCCCATCGTGCAGGGTGAAGGAGGCATCACTGACGTTGATCCGTGGTCCCTTCACCACTACCCCCAGCTTGCGGGCGTTGGCAACGTGCTGTCGCAACTTAGCCAGGTTAGTCTCAGCCCCCATCAACGCCGTGTAAAAGGCACTCGGGTAGTGACACTTCAAGTAAGCCAGTTCAAATGCCAGCATCGAGTAGGCCACCGCGTGCGACCGGTTAAAACCATAGTTGGCAAACTGGTCAATGTAGTCAAACACCTGCTGGGCCCGTTCCATAGTGAAGCCGTTCTTGACGGCCCCCTTTAGGAACTTGTCCCGCATCCCGGCCATCACGCCGGCCTTTTTCTTACTCATCGCCCGCCGCAGCAAATCGGCCTCGCCCAAGGTAAAACCAGCCATTGCCGACGCCAGCTGCATGACCTGCTCCTGGTAAACCAGGATGCCATAGGTCGGAGCCAAGATAGTCCGCAGCGCCGGGTCGGGGATTCGGTAATTTTCCTGACCATGCTTTCTGGCAATGAAGTGGCTGATGTTTTCAAGCGGACCCGGCCGGTAGAGGGCGTTCACGGCGATGATGTCCTCAAAGCGATCAGGGTGCAGGCTGACCAGAACATTACGAATCCCGCTCGATTCGAATTGGAAGACGCCGTCAGTCTGGCCGCGCTGGAAAAGCTGCAGGGTTGCCGGATCGTCGTATGGGATCTGCCCCGGGGAAAAATCCGGGTGCTCTTGATGGACGAGTTGGCGGGTTTTCGCCAAAATCGACAGGTTCTTCAGCCCCAAGAAGTCCATTTTCAACAGCCCCAAGGCCTCAACCGTCCCCTTGGTAAACTGGGTCATCAACAGACCTTCCCCACCATCCTGAAGAGGCACGATCTCGTGCAAGGGCTGCTCAGAGAGGACAATTCCGGCGGCGTGGGTCGAATAGTGGCGGGGCAGTCCCTCCAGCTGCTGGGCCACCATCATCAGCAAGCGAGCATCTGGATGGTCATCGATGAAGTTGTGGAGCCGTTGCGAGTTTTCTAAAGCACTGGCCAGGGTTAGGTTGTGACTGTCCGGCAGGGTCCCCAGCAACTCATTGACATCGTAGCGTGGCCAGTTGAAGACTCGGCTGACGTCCCGCAGGACCTGTTTTGCCCCCAGGGTCCCAAAGGTGATAATCTGGCCGACGTGCTGGTGGCCATACTTATCGTGGACATATTGCAGGACCTCGTTCCGACGATTATCCGGGATGTCCAAGTCGATGTCCGGCATCTGGGCCCGTTCGGGGTTAAGGAAGCGCTCAAACAGGAGGTGGTAAGCCAGGGGGTCCACCTCAGTGATTGCCAGGGCGTAGGCCACCAGCGAGCCGGCCGCGGATCCCCGTCCTGGATCGGTCGCCATATGCTGCCGGTGGGCAAAGTTCATGACGTCCCAGACAATCAGAAAGTAGTCGTCAAAGCCCATCTGGTGAATCACGGCCAGCTCATGATCAAGCCGGTCTTGATAGTCCTGCTTAGTAAAGCCTGTTGCCAGCGGCCGCTTAGCCAGTCCCCGTTCACAAAGGGAACGCAGGTACTCTTGGGAACTTAGCGCTTGCGGAGTAGCAAAGTGGGGCAGGACCGGTGCCTTGAATTCCAGCTCAACGTCACACTGCTGGGCCAGCTGGACAGTCTTTTCGGCGGCCTGGTCAAGTCCCGCCTGCTGATAAGCGGCCAGTTCTTGGGACGCGGAACGCAGGTAGTGGGTCCCCCGCTCCTTGGCCTGCTGGGTAATATCTTCCAGCTGCCCCCCCGTCTGAATGGCCCGAAGCACCTTAGTGGCAAATTGATCGGTGGGCGCCAGGTACTCCACGGGACGGGTCCCCACTAAAGAGATCCCCTGGGTATGGGCAAGGTCGGTCAGCGTAGTCCGCTGAACCGGATCCAAATCGGGACTGATCCCCAGCAGAAGGCCACCAGGATCAGTGAATTTTTGCAGTTCTTCTAGGAAACGGTCGGGGTGCAGAAACGCACTAAATAGCCCGGTCTGGGGCGGGACAATGACAAAAAGGTCCCCCAGCAGGGCCCCTACCTGGTCGATGGTTAGCGGCAACTGATCCGGATTCGTGGTCTGGTGGCGACTCGATAGGTCCATTAGGTTCTGGTAGCCCTGACGACTTTTGGCAATGAAGGTCAGCATAAGACTATCCCCCGTCCCCTGCTCTAGGGCCAAGCGCATCTTCATCCCCAAAAGCGGCTTAATATCCGCTTGCCGGGCAGCATTGTAAAAGTCAACGGCCCCATAAAGAACGTTTTCATCCGTCAGCGCCAGGGCCTCATAACCTTTCTCCTTGGCTGCAGCAACAAGCGCGGGAATTCTCGTGGGGCTCTGTAGCAGACTAAATGAGCTCCGCACATCAAGTGGCACAAAAGCCAAGACACTCTCCTCCTTTCGTGTATAAATTGATTATACCAAATCTCCCTAAGCCGCCAAATGAAACACTCGATCCGGTTTGCCCCTTTTCTATTTCCCGCATTTTGTGCTAAAATTAAGAAGTTAAAAGAGGGGATGACATACATGAACGTATTATCACGGAACATCATGGCCGGAATCTGGGCACTGATCCTCGGTGAGGTTTTGGCCTACATCACCGGTCAACTGGAAGGTTTAACGCCTGATTACAAGCTGGTTGGAATTTTGGCCGTTGTCATGGCCTTGATCGCGGTCAACGCAGTGACGGCCATCACCGAAAGTGCCAACCCAGCTAAAGACAACGACAAATAGTCTTAGATTAATTTTTAACTAAAAAGGACCAGCGATTAATTTCGCTGGTCTTTTTTTGCGTGCTTATTACTTATTGTTGTCCTGCTCAACATTTAATTTATTGATCTCCAGCAGGGTATCCAAGGCTTTTTCCATCGTCTGGAGGGAAACATATTCAAAACGGCTGTGCATGTTCTCGCCCCCGGCAAAAAGGTTCGGGGTCGGCAATCCCATGTAAGAAATCGTTGAACCGTCCGTACCACCCCGTACTGGGTAGATGTCAGGCTTGATTCCCAGGTTCTCCATTGCCTGCTTGGCGATTTCAACCACGTCCATGTGGTCCTTTAAGGCATCCTTCAAGTTGTAATACTGGTCGTACAGCTTCATCGTTACCCGTTCTTCGCCTAGTTCATCGTTCAATCCCGCTACAATCCGTTCTAACAGGTGCTTGCGTTCAGCAAACGTCTGCTTGTCGTGATCGCGGATCAGGTAAACCATGGACGCGTGGTCCACCGTACCGTCAAACTTGTAGAGGTGGAAGAAGCCCTGCCGGCCATCAGTCCGTTCTGCCCGCTCATGGGTTGGCAAGCTGTCGTGCAGGTCGATGGCCACCTGGATGGCGTTGACCATCGTGCCCTTGGCCACCCCGGTGTGGACATCGTTCCCCTTGATTTCGATCTCCGCCTGGGCCGCGTTAAAGGTTTCATACTCCAATTCACCCAGTGGACCACCATCAACCGTGTAGGCAAAATCGGCTCCGAAGTCGGCAACATCGAAGTGGTCGGCACCCGTCCCGATTTCCTCGTCGGGGCCTAGGCCAATCTTAATCTGCCCGTGCTTAATCTCTGGATGTTTCATCAGGTAGTCCGCCATCGTCACGATCTCGGCAACCCCGGACTTGTCATCCGCACCCAAAAGCGTCGTCCCGTCGGTCGTAATCAGCGTGTCCCCCGCATACTTCTTTAGGGAAGGAAAGGCGTCTGGGGTCAGCTGATACTCGCCATCGCCGAGCTTAATGGCAGAATGACCGTCGTAGTCCTCAATGATCTGCGGATTGACGTTGTGGGCATTGAAGTCCGCCGTATCAACGTGGGCAATCAGGCCGATGGTCGGTACTGCATAATCAATGTTGCTGGGGATCGTGGCCATCAAATAAGAACTCTGCTCATTGATGTGGACGTTCTCTAGACCGATTTGGGTGAGTTCCGCGGCCAATTCATTCAAAAATGCGGTCTCCTTCGGGTCAGACGGCACTGTCGTGGACGCCGGATTTGATCTGGTTTCGGTTTTAACATACTTCAAGAAACGTGATAATAAGCCATCATACTTTTCTGCAACCATAATTTGGTCCTCCTTTACACTACTTTTCATCCGTTGCCATCATGAAGGTGAAGGGATCCGTGTTGAGGCGGTTTTCGACCACTTCGAAGTCCCAACCATTCTCAAACTGCCACTTGCGAATCAGCTGGGCCAGCCCGTGCTCGCAGACCGCCTCAATGTGGTGGCCGGGGTCGATCACGGTTAGGTGGTTGGCAATCATGTCGTGGGCGAAATGATAGCTTACATCACCAGTAACGTAAGCATCGGCCCCCAGGTCCACGGCCCGCTGGTAGAAGTCCTGACCGGCCCCGCCCAGGATTGCTACCCGGTGGATCAGGCGGTCTCGGTCAGCTGGGTTAACAACCAGGCGCAATCCGGGGACAGCAAAGACCCGCATGCAGTAACGGGCAAACTCCGCCGCGTTCATTGAGCCGGCAAAATCACCGATCCGCCCCATCCCAACCGGCTGGCCAGAAACCGGGTCGTTGCCGGCGGGAACCAGCGGCTGACAGTTGCTGAGGCCGAGCTGGGCCGCCAACCAGTCGTTCATTCCGCCATTGGCCGTGTCGAGATTGGTGTGCGCAGCATAAACAGTAATGTGGTGGGTCAGCAGCTGCGCGTACATCGTATTCTGCGGATTACGGGTATCGAGGTCTTTAGCCGGGTGAAACATCACCGGGTGGTGGGCAAAGATAAAGTCGACTCCCTGGTCGATGGCCTCCTGGACGGTCTCCGGCCGGGTATCGAGGGTCGTCATCAGCTTTTTAATGGGCCGGTCGGGATCCCCGACCTGCAGACCGACATGATCCCATTTCTCAGCCAATTGGGGACTGGCAAACTGTTCAAACCGTTGAATCAAGGTGCTTCCACTAATCATCATCTAACGCCTCCGTTACCAATGTCAACTTTTGCTTCAACTCTGCGATCCGTTCCACCGGCACGTTTTGGGCCTGTTCCATCTGGTGAATGACCCCCTGCTGCCGGCTGACGTAATCGCGCCACTTAGCTGCAAAGACCGGGCCCTTCTTTTCCAACAATTTAGGCCCAAACATCAGCTCATAATCGCTGTAGCGAAATGGGACCGGTGACGGTTCAGCCACGATAATCTCATAGATGTGGTCATCCTCGGCCACGATCTGCTCGGCCATGATCTGATAACGATTAGCCATCAGCCACCGGCGCAAGCGGTCCTCACCAACATTGGGCTGAAGTACCAAACGCTGGACACCCTTCAGACGGTCCTTCCCCCGGTCCAGGATCTCGGCGATTAGGGTGCCGCCCATCCCGGCAACCACCACAGTATCGATCCGGTCAGCGGGCGTAATCGCAGCCAGGCCATCCGCCAAGCGGGGCTTGATCAGGTCCGTTAAGCCGTGTCCCTTGATCTCACCGACCGCATTTTCGTACGGGCCCTTAACGACTTCACCGGCCACTGCATAGCTGATCTTTTTCTGCAGGGCCAGGGCCGCTGGCAGGTAGGCATGGTCAGAGCCGATATCCGCCATCCGGGCTCCCACCGGTACAAATTTTGCGACCGTTGCCAGGCGCTTTGATAAATTTTTCTCGTCCACGTTCATCCCTCTTTATTATTGTTTTAGTTCCAGTATAGCAAAAAGTGCCCGGGGGCGTGAAACCCGCGGGCACTTTTCAGATAATTTTAATTCAATTTCTTAACAAACTCGCCAATCCGCCGCAGACTTTCCTGCAGGTCCTCGTCAGATGAAGCATAGGAAAGCCGAACGTAACCTTCACCACCGGCACCAAAGGCACTTCCGGGAGTCACTCCAACCCGGGCCTCCTTAGCCAGCCGCTTAGCAAACGCAACATCATCCTTGCCAAATTGGTCAGGGATCTTAGCGAAGATGTAGAACGCCCCTTGCGGCGTCGACATCTCAAAGCCTAACTTCCGCAGACCATCTACAACCAGATCTCGACGATGTTCGTAGGTCTTCCGGAAAGCAATTGGATCCTCACGGCCGTTAGTTAATGCCTCGGTGGCAGCCGCCTGGACATTGTCCGTCACGGTCGTTACCAAGTAAGCATGCATCTTGCGAATACTGGACATAATCTGGGCAGGGCCGGCAACGTAGCCAAGCCGGTAACCAGTCATGGCATGAGACTTGGACAACCCAGAGATGAAGAGTGTCCGTTCCGGAATCATCGTGGCAATTGAATAATGGGTTACCCCGTAAACCAGATCACTATAAATTTCATCAGCAATGGCGTAAAGGTGGTGCTTGGTGATGACCTTCGCTAAGCCTTCCAAGACGTCTTTAGGATATTCACGGCCAGTTGGGTTAGATGGGTAATTAAGCAGGACCGCCTTAACTCCCTTCCCCTCACGCTCGATAACCTCTTCCAGGCGTTCTGGCGTCAGGACAAAGCCGTCTGCTGAAGTGTCAACCTGAACAGCCGTTGCTCCAGTCATTGCAACCAGTGGGAAGTATAGCGAGAAGACTGGCGTTGGGATAATTACTTTATCACCAGTGTTCAGCAGTGAGAACAGGGCTGCTACCACGGCTTCTGTTGCTCCGACGGTAACAACAATCTCATCATCAGGATCATAGTCAACCCCACGGGTATCCTTAAGATACTTGCTGATGGCCGCCAAAAGTTCTGGCTTTCCTGCTTGCGGAGCATAGTGAGAATCGTTCTCCTGGATGCTCTTGATAGCCGCCTGCTTGACGTGTTCTGGCGTATTCATATCCGGTTCACCCAGGGTCAGCTTGATGATCCCCGGCACCTTAGAAACCTCTTGGTCAAAAGCCCGGATCCCAGATGGCTTCTGTGCATCCAGCCGGTGGTTAATCGTTCCCAACAAATCGTTTGCTAATTCAGGCATTGCTTCATTCCCTTTCTAATCATTAAATTATTATAAGTGTATTATCAAAGCCCGGCATGGTCAAGACTATTTTAATGTTTGTTTAACTTTTCTTTAATTTTTATAGTGAAAATTAATTCAAAAAAGGCGGTCTACAAACCCAAAGGCTGTAAACCGTCTTTTTTCCGTATTTAACTAATAGGAACCGTTTTATTCCAAAAAGTCCTTCAGTTGCTTAGAACGTGATGGATGGCGAAGCTTCCGCAGGGCCTTGGCTTCAATCTGCCGAATCCGTTCACGGGTAACCCCAAAGACCTTCCCGACTTCCTCCAGGGTCCGCGTCCGGCCATCGTCAAGCCCGAACCGTAACCGCAGAACGTTTTCCTCACGGTCCGTCAGAGTGTCTAAGACGTTCTCCAATTGCTTCTTCATCATCTCATAAGCAGCGTGGTCAGCCGGACTAGTAGCATCCTGATCCTCGATAAAGTCACCAAGGTGGGAGTCATCCTCTTCACCGATTGGTGTTTCCAGAGAAACTGGTTCCTGAGCAATCTTTAAGATATTGCGAACCTTCTCCGTTGGCATATCCATTTCCGCACCGATCTCCTCAGGCAGTGGTTCCCGACCAAGGTCTTGGAGCAGTTGCCGCTGAATCCGAATCAGCTTGTTGATCGTTTCCACCATGTGAACCGGGATTCGAATCGTCCGGGCTTGATCAGCAATCGCCCGCGTGATGGCCTGACGGATCCACCAGGTGGCGTAGGTGGAGAACTTGAAGCCCCGCCGGTAGTCGAACTTCTCGACCGCCTTCATCAGACCCATGTTCCCTTCTTGGATCAGGTCCAGGAACTGCATCCCACGGCCAACATAACGCTTAGCAATCGAAACGACCAGCCGCAGGTTTGCTTCAGCCAATTCCTGCTTGGCTTCTTCATCCCCCTGTTCAATCCGCAATGCCAGCTGCACTTCTTCGTCGGCCGTCAGCAGGTTGACCCGACCGATTTCCTTCAGGTACATCCGAACGGGGTCATTGATCTTTACCCCAGTCGGTGCCGAAGTATCCTTCATGGCATTTTGAGACAGTTTTTCCGTTGCCTTCAATGCCCGCGGGTCAGGATCACCATTGCCATCAACAACACTAATTCCAGCGTCCTCGACATTTTGCAGAAGATTGTCGATCCCATTGGCATTCAGTTCAAAGGGTCTGGCGATCTGCTCGGTCAAGTCGTCGTACTTGACTTCCTTTTGCTTCTTATAGTGGCGAATCAGCTTCCCAACAGCGGTATCATATTCGTGCTGATCAAAACTATCGCTGTTTGAGATAACAAGGTCTTTCTTCTTACTCTTTGCCATACTATTTAGTCTCCTCCGCTTTATACTGTTGTTGTTTCTTCAATAACTTTATCAGGTCAATCGTCAATTGAGTAGCAAGTTCGGTGTTGTTTAGCGTGCTGGCCTCCTTAAGCTGGGCGCGGACCTTCTTGATCTGCTCCTGCAACGGGGACTGCTGGGTTAGGATGTGCAAGCAGTCGTCAATCACCTGCATATCAACGTCGGGGCTCACCGTCAGCTGCTCAATCTGACTGAGGGTCGCCCGCAGATCCGGATAATCCACCAGGTAATCAAGAAACCGGGCCGCTGTATAATCACCGTACTCTGAGAAGTAGCTGCTTGCCACCATGTACAGCGCTTCATACTTCTCGTGGATAAAATGAAAATTCTCGTGCGCCCGCACGTGGCTCCAAACATTTGAATCATGCAACATATACCGCAACAGAATCTGCTCGGCCAACTCGGTTCGGCTAATCTTAACCGACGCTGGTTGGACGGGTGGGGCAAAGTTCGCCGCGGCATGCTCCTGGTAAGCCTGAGCTGGGGACGCTGGTTGGGCATGCTGACCGTGCAGTTGCCGCAGTTGTCCCTGTAGGGCTGTTTTGTCCAGTTTAAATTCAGCGGCCAATTGGCTCAGGTACATATCCTGTTCCAATGGGGTATCCAAGACGGCGATCTCTTTGAGCACGGCATCAAGGTATGCCATCAGCTCCTGCTGGTTGTCCAGGTTACGACCATTGCGCAGGAAACGCAGGTAGAAATCCGTCGTCGTTTCTTCGCGATCATGCACGTAGGTTTGAAACTTGTCCGCCCCGTTTTGCTGGACATACTCGTCCGGATCGATCCCAGCCGGCAATTGAACTACTCGCAGAACCAGTTGCCCATTCTGGTGGTCATTAACCAGACCGATTGCCCGGTCAATGGCGTTTTGTCCCGCCGAATCACCGTCATAGCAGATATCCAGCTGCTTGGTAGTTCGGTTGATGACCTGCACCTGTTCCTCGGTAAAGGAAGTCCCCATCGAGGCAATTCCATTCTCTACCCCGGCCCCAAAAGCCGAGATCACATCCATGAACCCCTCGAAAAGGTAGAGCCGTCCGTCGGTCCGGGCGGCCTTCTTTGCCAGGTCCAAGTTAAAGAGGGTGCGCCGCTTGTTAAAGATTGGGGTTTCCGGGCTATTAAGGTACTTCGGCAGGTCCGTCCGCTCGGTATTCAACAGACGCCCTGAAAAGGCAATCACCTTCCCCTGCCCATTGCGAATTGGAAACATCACCCGCTCAATAAACCGGTCCTGCAGCTTGCCGTCACGGTCCTCGGTGAAAAGCCCCGACTTGCGCATCAACTGGTAGTCGAGCCCCTGCTGGGCGCAGTACGGTGTCAGGATCCGCTGGACGGGCGCGAAGCCGATGGAAAATTGCTCAATTAACTCCCGCGTCATCCCCCGCTTCTGCAAGTAACGTCGCGCCGGCTCTCCAGCAGGCGTGTTAAGCAGGATATGGTGGTAGAGTTGGGCTGCCTTCTCGTGTAAATCCAACAAAGCATCCTGCTCACGACTGGCCGGAGTCTCTGCCGGGGCCGCCGAACTGGCCGTGTATGCAGTCGGCAATTTAGTACCGCTCAGTTTGGCAACCTCCTGTACGGCCTCCACAAAGCCAATATGCTGGTAGTCCATCAGGAACTGAAAGACATTGCCACTTCGCCCACAACCAAAGCAGTGATAAAACTGCTTCTCGGCATTAACGGAAAATGACGGGGTCTGTTCCTCATGAAAGGGGCACAGTCCCGTAAAGTTCTTCCCGGCCCGTTTAAGTTGGACGTATTGTCCGATAACATCACTAATATCAACTGAATTACGAACTTGATCGATTATCTCACGTGGTATTCTGGCCATTGAATCACCCCACTTGATAGGTTCGCGAACAGTAACGAAAGGCCGCAACCCAACGGAATGCGACCCTCCAATCAATCATTTA
>NZ_JBJEEM010000043.1:0-10150 GCF_051873075.1 Limosilactobacillus sp.
GAATTTAGATATAATAATCTATGTTGTCTGGTTGAGATAACATAACAACTTAATAAGTTGATGCCCCAGTGGCGGAATTGGCAGACGCGCAACGTTCAGGTCGTTGTATGGGTTTCCATGTACAGGTTCGAATCCTGTTTGGGGCATTTTTAATCCGGTAGATGTTATTCTACCGGTTTTTTTGTTTCACAATACATAACAGCAAAAAATGAAGTGAGTGCCCTGCATCACTTCATCTTTTTCTTATCAATAAATTGAATCATCGTTCCATACCCCGTGACCACCAGGAACTTCGGGGCAACCTGGACGTTGGCGACGTTCGTGGTAAATCGGACGTTCACCACCCCATCGGCGCCCTTGGCCGTTGCTCTTTCTTTGAGCTTGGCCTCAACCTCGCTGAAAAGCTGATCCATTGACTCAAAGGCATCAATTTCCTCACTCGGTAGCATCAAATGACTCGTCGCATTGACGATTCCTAGAATACGGTGCGCTTGTGGGAAAGCTTCTGTTGATAAAAACATCGAATCACCTCATGCATATTATATAACAAAAGGACGCAGGCATATTACCTGCGTCCTTCAAATAACTCACGGAAGGAATCTTGCCACTTTGCACTGGAACTAATTACATTTTATTTTTTCTTTGATTCTAAACTTCCGCAAAGTCGCATTTTACCACTGCCAAAGTGCACCCTGGTGACCTGATCACAGAACATAGACGAACTCAAAACTTTAATCGATATTTCTGGTCACACTTACGTTGCTTCTAGCCTACTCCATAACTTCCTTCGGCGCTTTGAACTAGTAGGAGAATCTCATGACGAATCATGTTCTCTTCGTTTTCTTTCCTTCCACGTCTTTAATATACCACCTTATGGAAGCGATTACAACAGCTATTTTAAATATTTAGCAATGCCGCCATTGCCACGAGATTATTAAGGGCATGCAGGGCAATGGAGTTCTTCAAAGAACCCGACCGCCGGTAGACATACGCCAGCACCATCCCCATGAAACAATAGGTACAGAAGCTGACAATGTTGGTACTGATATGGGCAAACGAAAAGACCAGTCCTGACAAAACCACCTTTGGCCAAAACCAGGTCGGCTTAAAGAAGAGGTTCGTCAGTACGCCCCGAAAAATCAGCTCCTCAGCTACCGGCGTCAGGGTAAAGGACGAGATAGCAAAGACCACCGTCGCTAATTGATTGTGGTTGAGCAGCTGAGCAAGCGCTTGATTGTTGGCGGTCTGCGTCTGATGAAATAGCAACACGTTCAAATGACCGAAGAAGGCCATCCCCAGCACCAAAACGAAGTAGCCGAGCACCACCATCCCAATGCGTAGCCGGCCGCCGGGCAACTGGTTATACTGATTGTAAAGGCGGCGGGCCCAGCCGATAATAAAGGCAAACATCATCAAGAAAATTACCATCAACAGGATAGTTAGCCAGAAATTGTTCGGGTACCGGTTGGCAATCGAGATTGCCACCGGCGGCAACTGGATCAGTAAAAAGAGGATCAGCATGATGCCGACCCGAGATATGAAATCAAAAAAGGTTGCAAGCTTACTCATTTTTTTGCTGCTCAGCTTCTTTCTCCCGTCGTTTACGCAAACGCTGGTAACTGCGCTTGGCTGTCACCCGGGTCACCCACAGGTTGGCACAGACAAAGCCTAATATCCACAGAAGGTACATCTGCCAGCCCGAGATAATGTGCGCCGCCGTCAGCCAAACCAACACCGCAAAAATAATAAAAGTTGGAAGGATAATTTTAATTAGGTATTCTGCTTTCAATCATCTTACCCCTTTTTTCCAACTAGTTTACTAAAATTAAAAAAGGATCACAACCCTGCGATCCCTAACTCAATTATTCATTCTCACAATTTCTATGCCGTACAAGCATTTAACTAAGACTACCGGACCCGGGCTGTACTCTGCCGTCGAACCAGCTCCACTGGGAAGCGTTGAATCTGTTCCTGCTCCTGGTCAGAGCGAATCTTGTTCAGCAACATCTTCGCCGCCCCAATCCCCAGGTCCATGATTGGCTGACGAATTGTCGTCAATTGAGGTGAAACATACTCGTCCAGGTAAATGTCATCATAGCCCATTACGGAGACCTGGCCGGGGACCTTGATCCCTTGTTCCTTAAGCCCCCTCATCAAGCCAATGGCCATGTCATCGTTGCCGGCAAAGGCTGCCGTCGCGCCAGTCCCAATGACTGCCGTGGCGGCGGCGTAGCCCCCACGCCGACTCAGCGCGGCTTTGATTACGTTATGCGTCACGTCCAAATCGATGTGGTTCTTTTGCAGGCACTCTTGGAAACCGGTCAGCCGCTGGGTGAAGTTTTCACTTAGCTCATTGGGTTCCAGGATGGCGATCTTCCGATGACCAAGGTCAACTAAGTGCTGAGCCGCCAATGCACCGCCACGGTAGTCATCCGTCAACACCCGGGTCCCCTCTTGAGCATAGTTTTGGTCAAAAAGAATATATGGTACATCACGTGCGCCGATGATCCGTTCAATTGTATCAGTGGTCATGGTAGCACTGGCAATGATCAGTCCGTCAATTGATCGCTCAAGCATCTGCGAGAGATAGTTCTGCTCTAACTCAGCGTTGCGATCAGCGCTAAAAATCAGCGGGATCATCCGCTCATGCTGAGCAACATCTTGGACCCCCTCGACAAAGGTTCCGAAGAATGGACTGCTGATATTGGGCACCAGGACCCCGATCATACTTGAGGACTGCCGGAGGATCAAACTCCGGGCATTGAAGTCAGGCACGTAGCCATACTCATCCCGCAGTTTGAAAATCTTATCCCGCGTCTTCTCGCTGAAGCGTTCCCCCTTGCCATTCAAGATCTGTGACACCGTCGTTACCGATACTCCGGCTAGCCGAGCAATGTCGCGAATTGTTACTTTTTTCCCCATTTTTAGTCCCACCATTTTCGTTTAGTACTTTAACTTTATATTAATTTGGGGACCGTTGCAATTATTCTTCGGGAAAAATGTCCGCAAAGATCTGCTGCCCAGTAGCCATCTGGGTTCCCCGAAAGCGCAGGTAGTCGATTTGGGCCAGTAATACCTGGTATTCCCATAACGATGACAAGTCGTGCTCGTTGAAGTAGTGCAAAACCAGTTGAATCCGGTCAAGCTGGGCAATCTTCCCGGTAAAGTCATCATTGCCCTTGTACTTCCGAGTCCCGACCACCACCGATAAATGATTGCTGTAAGAGTCCTGCAGGGCTTTTTCCAACAGGTTGCCGCGCGTGATTTCCGGATGTTCATCCAAAAACTCTTGCACGCGCCAGATATCAAAGTAATGGTAGCGGTGGGCCACCTTGGTTTTCTCGGAGACCGTCGTCAGGTAGTCAGTTTGCTTGATTACGGCCTGAATACTGCTGATCCGAATCACGATTAGGCCGTTAATCTTGCCGTCCCAGTCAATGCTGATCAGCAGGCAAAAGAGCGGGTCCATCCCAACTACGAAACCAACATTAAAGTAATCATCCCCGGGCAGGTTATGGACTTCGACCAGGTAGCCTCCTTGTTTTGCCAGGGCCAGCTGTTCGCGGACCGTGTTTTCCGCCATTCTTGTCATTTTATCTTCACCTTACTATTTAATATTTTTCCGGTTGGGGATTATTCCCCAGCAGCCGGACTTTTCTTAGCTTCCTACTAAATCTAGCAAAATTTATCATAGGAATCCACAACATTTTGTAGTAAGATGGTTTTTGTGTTATTAAAAGTAAAGAGGGGCCATCATGGTGATTATTACAGCAGGAATGATTGGTGTCGGCAAAACTACACTTACGGGAAAGATTGCCGAACACTTAAATACTAAAGCATTTTTTGAACCAGTCGGTGAAAATCCCGTTTTGCCACTGTACTACAAGGATCCGAAGCAATACGGTTTTCTGCTTCAGATCTACTTCTTAAACAAGCGGTTCTCCATGATCAAGCAGGCGCTGTCCGATGATAACAACGTCCTCGATCGTTCAATCTACGAGGACGCCCTGTTTACCCGGGAAAACAATGCCGAGGGTAACATCACTGATACCGAGCTCGAGGTATACCTTAACCTCCTCGATAACATGATGAAGGACTTGCAACAGCTGCCGAAGAAAGCACCGGACCTCATGGTTTACTCCGAAACCGACTTTGAAACGATCCTCTACCGGATCAAGAAACGGGGCCGGGACTATGAGCAGATCGATAATAACCCAGAGCTGAAGGACTACTACTACAAGATGTGGAGTGCCTACAAACAATGGTACAAGGATTATGATGCTAGTCCGAAGATGAAGATTGACCTGGAGACCTATGACCTGGAAAACCCGAAGAACGTTGAAACCGTTCTGGGGATGATCGACGAACGACTGGCACAAATTAGGTAATATATAGAAGCTGGAAAGAAGTTTTCCCCATGATTACCGTATAATCAATAAAAGGCTGAGAAACTTTCTCAGTCTTTTTTATTTTAAAAATAACCGGCGGCCCAGCTCGATCAGGCCGGCCGAACCCAGACCGCCGGCGACCGAGAGCATGGTTGAAGAGTGGTGATGGCTGGGGCGGTCATGCCCTGCCTTGGCGTGATTGACTCTTTTAGGAACCTGCTCTTTGGCTACCTTGACCTTCACCGGTCTGGTGTTTGCTTGACGAGGCTGGTGGTCATAACGGGTCAGTTGATAACTATCAATCAGCTGATTTAGCTTCTGCTCATAACGCGGGTCGGTTGCGTACCGGCCCTGTAAGGCATGAGTGGCATGGCGATAGGTAGTTGCGTATTGACGATGAACATCGCGATAGAGGGGTGCCTGGAGGGTCTGAGCATAGTCGTGCAACGCCTCATAGTCACTCTGGTAGCGGCGGAAATTATCAACAATCATCAGACGCTGGCCGTTCTGGTATTCCCCAGTTAGTTGGCTGGTAGTTTGGCCGGCGAAGTAGCCCTTCACGCCAAACAGGTTGTGGAAAGGCGCCCGGCTGAGTCGACTATTCCCCCAGTTGCTCTCCAAAGCTGCCTGTGCAATGATCACCGAGGGATAGAGGTCATATTCGGCGCCAACCTGCTGAGCAGCGGTCGCTAGGCGGTTAATAAAGAGCCGCTGACCGTTCGTCGGCTCTTGAGGCGAGTAAGTGCCCTGGTCAGCTGAATCGTTTGCTGGCGGCATCACCGGTTCTTGATCAGGTGCCGGTGGCGTCGGTTCGCCCATACGCACGACATCATCTTCGACCGTCCCGTTATCGGGTACCAGTTGCTGACCACGGTCCCAGCCGCGCTGGTAGGCCACCCCAGCTACCCCGCCGCCTATTGAACGGCGCACACCATGCTGACCATCGATCATCCCCTGCTTAAACGCCTGCTCATAGGTCCCGCTGAACTGGCGAAAAGCAGCTAAGAATTCATTGGCGTATGCCGGACCGCGTGTTTGAATTGCCTGCTCATCAACAGGCTTTTGATCAATAATTAGGTGTTCTGCCTCCTGACGTGGATCCTCCAGCGCACTGGCCACCCCGGTCATCCCCGTATTGGCAATGGTCAGTGCGGCCACGGTCCCGATTATCAATGGCTTTTTCATCGTTAATCCCCCTGTTCATTCATTCTCTAATAACTAATTACGGGAAATTAACCGCGTTGCACTTTTTGGCGCAAATAAAAAAGCCCCAGATTTCTCTGGGACTTCTCTTTATGTTAGTAAACAATCACTGGTTCATTAACCTGCAGGTCATGGTAGGCCGTTCCGGCATCACTCGGGTGCATATTGGCACAACCATGTGAACCGCCGGTAGTCACGCTCCCGCTGCTCAAGTAAGCCGTCTTTGACCAGTTCTTCCGCCAGCTGGCATCGTGGAAACCACATCCGCTGTCGGTGAACTGGGACCAGTACTGGACCTTGCTGGCGTAGCTGGAGCCATCACTGTTCTTCCCGCGCAGGACAGATGGTGATTGCTGATACATGATGTACCAGACCCCCTTAGGAGTTTCCTGCTCAGGGGTGTTAGCTCCCGTTACCACGTCGGCATCGAAGACACACTTGCCATCGCGGTAGAACCAGGCATGCTGGTCTGAAATCGAAAGTTCAGCGTAGGTGCCGCCCAGACCATCATTGCTGGTGACCCCATAGCCGGTCCCACGGGTCGTGTAGCCGATCCCATAAATGTCATTGGCGGCGCTAACTTCCTTCTTACCATCAGCGATTGCCTGGGCCAGAGTTTGGCCAGCCCGGTCTGCACTGATCTTCCAGCCATAACTTCCCTTGCGATTAGTGGTGATAACGTTACCGGCGTGAGTCTTAAACTTAAAGGCCCGGCCCAGGGTTGCCTGGGCGTGGTTGATCTGCTTGATCTTTTTGTTCACCGCGGTGGTGTCAAACTGGTACTTGCCATTCCGGTAGGTTGCCTTGGTAATCACATCCGCACTGGTAAACTTATACTTTTTATTTTCAACCTTGTACTGGATGCTCCGTCCAACCAGCTTTTGCAGTTGCTTCTTTTCGTTCTGTACCGTAGCACTCTTGGTCGACAACGGCTGCAAACGGTGCGCGGTCAGCCGCACGGTTCCATTGGCCGCCCGCTGGTTGAACTGATGCAATAGGTCCGCCTGATCGTACTGGGTCCCAGCCTTGCTGTCCACTAGCTTGACCTGATTATGTTCAAGCACGGCATAGGCATCAACCGGTGCCCGGCGCCCCTTATTCAGCCGCTGAGTATGGTTAATGACCGCTTGACGCTTAGCCGCTGATTGCGGATCATTTTTAATCTGGTTAGTCCATACCAGCAAATTCTGCTGTTTGCCAGAAGGGAAGAAGGTCACCTGCTTTTTGAGAGCCTTGGCAAACTGACTGCGGTCCTGGCTACTGATCCCCGAAGAAGTGACGCTTCCTTGGTAGATCAGTTGCCCGTTCAGGTAGACCTTATTGGCCCGGTTCGTGTTCTTCACCTTACTATAGGCTTGTTGGGCAGTCATGCCACCAACCGGCACCCCATTAATCGTGACGTTACGATTAAAGTGGGTGTGCTGGTGCCAGGACATTCCCCCTAAAGCCCCGATTAATAAAACGACAACTATAGTAATTAAATATTTAAGTCGCAGTTGCATCTTAGGATTACTCCCATCGTCAAAATAATGGTGTTACCACCTGATAACCCAGATTATACTAGCTTTTGATTATTTTGCCACATCCAAAGCAATTAAAAAATCCGAATACCCGTCGGCATCCGGATTTTGACTAATTAAATTTCTGGATAGCTGTTTTTCTTGACGTCCAGCTTCTTGTTACTCATATCGGTCTTCACAACCGTAACGTCACAAGGTGCTTCACGAATTGTGTATGCAGCGGTCGATCCAACAATCAACCGACCGACGACGTTTAATCCGGTGGCCCCAATCACGATCAGGTCAATATCATTCTTGGCTGGGTACTCTTCAGCCAACTCAAGCTTAGCGTTTCCGATGACAACATCAGTCTTAACATCCTTGAGACCGGCTTTTTCGGCCTTGGCCTGGTACTCGCCAAGACGCTTCTTCATCACTTCGACTGCAGACTCATAGATGCTGTGGTCCACGAAACCGTAGCCGCTTGGTCCAGTAGTTGGGTAGCGTTCACCATTAATCACACTCAACAAGTAGAGCTGAGCATTATTTTGCAAGGCAACCTCAACCGCCTTGTTAAACGCCATATCTGACTGTGTCGAACCATCTATTCCCACGAGGATCTTTTGATAACTCATAAAAACACCTCCAAATAACTATATGCTACAACTCTATTGTACCACGACCAATAAAATGTGTATTAGTCGGTTACTAAATTATTGATCGCTTCCATGTAAATGGCCATGGACTTAATCAGGTCAGCCACTGGTTGGTACTCATTGGCCTGGTGCATCGTGTTCGGCGTCTGCGGCATCAGGGCCCCAAAGGCAACCCCCCGCTCCATCAAGCGGCCATAGGTTCCTCCGCCGACCACTTCTGGCTTGGCTTCAGTGTCACCGGTTTGGTCAATGTAAGCCTGCATCAATGTCTTGACGATCGGGTCTTCCGGATCGACGTAGTGCGGCTTTTGCGAAGGCCCTTGGGTAACCGTCAGGGCGAGCTGGTCGGTAACCTTCTTAACGGTACCCTCAAGCTCATCCGGCGTAATCCCCTTAGGAAAACGGAAGTTCATGTCGATGTCGGCACCGTTTTCCTGGTCAAAGTTCAAGATTCCGGCATTCATCGTCAATTCACCCATTACCGGATCAGTAAAGGCCCCATCGAAGCCGTCCATCCGGGTGTCCAAGTGCAGGTACTTGGCCAGGAAATGAATGAAGCTCTTGGCACCAGCCGCAAATTCGTATTGGTCAAGGAACTTCGCCAGGTAGGTTCCGGCGTTAATTCCCTGTTCCGGCTCCATTCCGTGGGCCGCCTTGCCAATCACCGTCAGCTTCAACCCGTCATCAGTTTGCTCAGCTGAACCGGCAATTGGGTTGTCATCAACAAACTGGGCAAAGGCCGTTGTCACCGCCTGACGGTCGGGAACCGTTACTAAGGCGACAGCTTCACGCGGTACCATGTTGAAGCGCAGGCCGGAGTGGAAGCTCTTCAGGACGTATTCGTCGCCGTTGGTAGCTGGCGAGCCAATCTTCAACGAAACTTGCCCCTTTTCACCGTTGATTACCGGGAATTCAGCATCGGGTGAGAAGCCCAGCGTTGGGGCCGGCTCAACTTCAAAGTAGCGGTGCATCCCAGTCCAATTGCTTTCCTCGTCGGTCCCGACAATGAACCGGACCCGCTTGTTAAAAGGCACTTCCTGGTCCTTGAGGTACTTTAAGGCATAGTAGGCCGCCATCCCGGGACCCTTGTCATCAGAGGCCCCACGACCATACAGGTTGCCATCTTTGATCACTGGATCAAATGGGTCGGTGTCCCAACCTTTGCCCGCCGGCATGACGTCCAGGTGAGCAAGGATCGCCAGTGTTTCATCCCCCTCGCCCCATTCAGCATAGCCAACCACGTTATCGATGTTCTTGGTGCGGAAGCCGTCCTGTTCAGCCATCTCCAAGAAAGCTGAGAGGGCCTGTGCCGGCCGGGGACCGAGCGGGTACTCATCGGTTGCCGCCGCATCATCCCGGACACTCGGGATCTTCATCAGGGCCGTTAAATCGTTCAGGTAGTCTTTTTCTTGACTCTGTGCTGCTTTTAACCAGTCTGTCATTTTATTCTTCCTCCAATTATTTAATTTGTTAAAATAATGATACCATTAAAGTGTCGATTAAAAAAATCGAAATCATCTAGGAAGTGTTTTTTATGGAAAAGTTAACCGACCAAATTCTGCATGATGTCATCAAACCACGGCCCGAACACAGCTTCAAGGGCACCTTTGGCAAAGTCACCCTTGTCGGTGGAAATCGCAACTTTGGCGGGGCAATTATCATGGCCGCCACTGCGTCAGTTTGCGCTGGCGCGGGCCTGGTCACCGTCTGCACCGATCAAAGTAACTCTGGTGCCCTGCACTCCCAGCTCCCCGAGGCAATGTTCGCCGACTTTACCAACGATGATCAGGTCGCTAACCTAGTCGCCGCCGCCACAACAGTCGTCGTTGGCCCCGGCCTCGGTGATGACGACCAGGGACTGCACGTCCTTAAAAACGTCTTTGCCCACACCCGTAGCGAGCAAAACGTGGTCATCGACGGGTCCGCAATCACCCTGATGGCCAAAGAGCACCTTGCCGCGCCGCAGGGCAACATCATCTATACCCCTCACGAGATGGAATGGCAACGCCTCTCCGGCATCAAAATCGCCGATCAGACGCCAGAACGTAATCGGGCGGCCCGCGACCAGCTTGCTGCCACGATCGTTCTCAAAAAACACCATACCGAGATCTACGCGGCCGATCAGACCTACCAGCTGACCATCGGGACCCCTGCGCAAGCCGTCGGGGGAATGGGCGATACCCTGGCCGGAATGGTCGGCGGCTTCGTAGCTGAGTTCCACCAAACGCCGCTGAAGGCGGTCCTGGCCGCAGTTTACGCCCACAGCGCCATCGCGGAAAATATCGCAAAGAATCAATACATCGTCTTGCCCCACCAGATTAGCCGCGCCCTGCCCGTCTTTATGAAGAAGATGGAGAACGCCGATACTGAATCGCACATCGGATTCTTAAATTAATCAGCTAAT
>NZ_JBJEEM010000044.1:0-9893 GCF_051873075.1 Limosilactobacillus sp.
TTAAGACGTCGCCCTCTCAAGGCGGAGTTACGGGTTCGATCCCCGTGCGGGTGATACTAAGCCAGCACATCTTTTTTAGGATGTGCTGGCTTTTTTGTTTTATAACCTTAAAAAGTTAAGTTATTCATGGTAGAATTTCAATGTATTAATTAAATTTTAAGTGAGTAATGGTGTTTTAGTTATGCGAATTAAAAATCTATTGATAATCATTGCAATCATTGCAGCAATCTTGTTGGTCATGCGGTACTTTAGCCAGCTTAGGGACACCCGGCGTGGCTATAATGTTGTTAGCGGAAGCCGAGTCTTTGTGAACTGGCTGCTGGTCATTGTCCTCGTGGGCAGCCTGGTGGGAATCGGTGTCACCTCGTTTACCGGCCATAAGGAAAGTGCAGCGCCTGCTCCAGCGAAGACGAGCAAATCATCGTCAGCAGTCAAACCAACGGCAGACGAGGATATCACGCTTAGCTTTAAGAAGACTGCCCGTTTGAATGAGAACGGGGTGGCCAAGGTTAAGTTCCTGATTTCCCCGCAGACAAAGGTGGTCATTAAGGGACATAAGAGCGGAATCGTTGTAGCCACGTTCAAGCCAAGCAAGACGGATAGTACCGTTAACCGTTCGTTCACTTTTGATACGGTGGGGACTTACGACATCACGGCTAGCCGCGGGAACAAAAAAGTGGTTAAACATTTGAAGATCAAGGATTCGGCTACGAAAGACAGCAGTAGCAGTTCATACAGTGCAATAAGTTCTATTAGCAGCAGTGCTAGTTCGTCAAGCACTGCCAGTTCACAAGATAGTAGTGGCAGCACGACAAGCAGTGATAACGGTGAGAATAGTACTAGCAGTGCTGTTACGAGCCGGAGTACTAATGGTGGTACTACTGGAGGAAGCTACCGCAGCTACCGCGGCAACAGTTCGGTTACTCGCAGCAACGGCAGTGCTAATACTGGAGTTGCCAATGAATCCGCTAATACCGGCCAGCAATCACCAAGTGCCGAGAATGGTACTCTGTCCGATCAGCCATAATTTAACAAGTACCTGGGAGAAATCCCAGGTATTTTTTGTTTAAATTTTAAAGATCGTGTAGTACAATAATCAATCGTTACGTACCTAACTATTTTACACGAGGAGGAACGCACGTAGTGATCACTGATGAAGAATTTTTTAAACGCATGGCGGGATTAGTTAAGGACATCAATAACACCATCCATTATTCTGACCTGCCGTCCAATTTCCGCGGCCAAGGACGCATTATTGAACTGATTGCCCGACATGAGGGTTGCACTCAGCGCGAACTAGCTGGTCTGGCTCAGATTAAGCCGGGATCTCTGACTCAGGTTTTGGAGCGCTTGGAGCGTAAACAGTACGTGATTCGCCGGCGCAATGAACAGGACCGCCGAATGATCAGGGTCTACCTAACCGACCAGGGGCGTCAATTCCATGTTCAACTGGATAAGCACCGGACCGCATTTGCAGCGTGCCTGCTTGCCGATGTTACTCCTGCCGAGCGCGAACAGTTCATTCAAGTAGTTGATAAAATGCAGGTTCAACTCCATAAGTACTATAGTGAGGCATTGAAGAATAAGGAAAGGGATGAAGATAAGTGATTAAGATTGCCAAGAAGAACTTAGTCTGGTGGGCAACTGCTTTAGCCGTGATTTTCCTGTTGATTCAGGTGGCCTGTGACCTTTACCTGCCGACGATTACGTCCGACCTGGTTGATAAAGGGATCATGCAGCAAAACATGCACTTTATTTGGCGTGAAGGCGGTCTGATGCTTCTGGTAGCGGCTATTGGTCTGATCGCCGCGGGGGGGAATGTTTACTTCGCTGCCACCCAGTCCATGCAGGTCGGGGAAAAGCTACGTCGGCAGATCTTCAGCAAGGTGCTGCGTTTTTCAAGCAAGGAGGTTAACACCTTTGGCGACTCCTCGCTGATTACTCGTTCAACAAATGACATTGTCCAGATCCAGAACGTGATGGTTCAGGTGTTGCGGATGATGCTTCAATCACCAATCATGCTGGTGGCGGCCTGTGTACTCGCCTATGTTCGGGAGCCACGGCTGACCCGGGTATTTTTGATCAGTTTGCCGATTTTGGCTGTGGCGGTGGTGATCGTGATGTACTTTGCGGTGCCGCTATTCAAGAGCATCCAAAAGAAGACCGATAAGATCAACCTGGTCTTTCGTGAAGGACTGACCGGGGTGCGGGTTATCCGCGCCTTTCGTCAGGAGCAGCGCGAACAGGACCGTTTCAAGGCGGCCAACGAAGACTACACCCAGACCGGGATCAAAGCCTTTACCCTGGTCTCCTTCCTCTTTCCAGTAATGACGCTGATTCTCAGTCTGACTAATGTTGGTATCATCCTGTTGGGTGGTCATTTGATTGCCAACATGACAATGCAGGTGGGGAATTTGATTGCTTTCATGACCTACGCGACCCAGATCATGATTAGCTTCATGATGCTGTCGATGGTCTTCGTATTTGTACCCCGGGCGTCTGCCTCAGCGAGCCGGGTTAACGCAGTTCTGGACATGCCGATCAGTGTTGCCGACCTGCCGGAAGATCAACAGGTCAAGATTGACCCGGCCCATCCAGCATCACTTCAGTTTGACCACGTTGATTTTCGCTATGATGGCGCAGAAAAATTAGCCCTCCAGGATCTTAACTTTAAGGTCAAAGCGGGGCAGACCCTGGCGATCATCGGGGGAACTGGCTCTGGGAAGTCGACCCTGGTAAATCTGATTCCACGGCTTTTCAACATTGAAAGTGGTCAGATTGAGGTTGACGGCCAACCAATCGAACGGCTCAGTCAGCACGATCTTCACCAGGTGATCTCGATCACCCAACAGAAGGCGGTGCTCTTTACCGGGACGATCCGGTCTAATTTGCAGTTTGGCAACGCTCAGGCCACCGATGAGCAGATGTGGCGGGCATTGAATATTGCCCAGGCCGCGGACTTCGTAAAGGAGGCCGGTGGTCTGGATGCGACAGTTGAACAAAACGGGGATAACTTCTCCGGTGGTCAGCGGCAGCGGTTGGCGATCGCTCGGACGATCATCAAGCAGGCCTCCATCTACATCTTTGACGATTCCTTCTCGGCACTGGACTTCAAGACGGATGCTGAATTACGGCAGGCACTGCGTCACGACAGCCAGATCCAGCAGGCGGTGACGGTGATTGTGGCTCAGCGGGTTTCAACGGTTGCAGATGCCGACCTGATCATCGTGCTGGATGATGGAAAAGTTGTCGGTCAAGGGACCCATGCCGAGTTGAAGGCCCATAACAAGACCTACCAGCAGATTGTTAACTCACAGATTCAGAAGGGAGATGAAGAACGTGCACAACGCACCAGCCAAGACTAGAAAGCCTAAGCACTTCTGGCCGACCACCAAGCGGCTGATCGACTACCTGCGACCATGGAAGGCCGGCGTGATCTTCTCGATCTTTTTGGCAATTGTTTCAGTAATCCTGTCGATCATCGCCCCGAAGATTCTGGGGGAGGCCACGACAATCATCTACAACGGGGTGATGAAGGGCTACGCGATGATTAAGGCCGGCCACCACCTAACGACGTTACCGATTGACTTTCACCGGATCATGATGATCGGGGTGACGGTGATTCTGCTGTACGTTTTCTCGGGACTGTTCAGCTTTGCCCAGCAAATCATCATGACCCGAATCTCGCAACGGGTGGTTTACAACCTCCGCCAGGACCTGGAGGAAAAGATGGGACGGGTGCCCGTCAGCTTTTACGATACCCACAGCAATGGTGATATCATGAGCCGGATGGTCAACGATATGGATAACATTGCCGGGACTCTTCAGCAAAGTTTCATTCAAATCATCACCAGCGTGATTACCTTCGTTGGGGTACTGATCTTGATGATCACGATCAGTTGGAAACTGACGTTGGTCGCCTTGCTTACCATCCCGCTGAGCCTGGCAGTGGTGGCCTTTGTGGCGCCAACTGCTCAGCGGCTCTTCAGCCGGCAGCAGGCTGAACTGGGGAAGATTAACAGCCAGGTCGAGGAAACCTACGCCGGTCACACGATTGTCCGCACTTTTAACAAGGAAGCGGACGAGGAAAAGCAGTTTGCTGAAAAGAACCATAACTACTACCGGGCAGCTTGGAAGGCGCAGTTCTTTTCTATCCTGATTTTTCCATTGATGAACTTCATCCGTAACCTGGGGTACCTGATGGTTGCCGTAGTGGGGGCCATCCAGGTTATCCACGGCCAGATTACGTTAGGTAATGTACAGGCCTTCCTTCAATACACCAACCAGTTTTCGCAACCGATCACCCAGATTGCGAACCTGAGCAGTACTATTCAGCAGACGGTGGCTTCTGCCGAACGGATCTTCGCCGTTTTGGATGCACCGGAGATGAGTGAGAAACTGGTTCAAGATCACCCATTGACTGCTAAGCCGGTCCCGAAGATTGAATTTCAACACGTTCAGTTCAGCTACCGGCCAGACGAGCCGTTGATTGAAGACTTCAACTTGCAAGCACCAAGCGGACACATGGTCGCAATTGTTGGACCAACTGGAGCAGGGAAGACCACCATCATCAACCTCCTGGAGCGTTTTTATGAGATTCAGGGTGGGCACATCTACCTTGACGGCCACGATACCCGATCGATGACCCGTCATGACTTGCGGCAACATATTGGGATGGTTCTCCAGGATACCTGGTTGTTTACCGGGACGATTATGGAGAATATCCGTTTTGGCCGGGAAGACGCCAGCGACGAGGAAGTCTACCAGGCTGCCAAGCTGGCCTATGCCGACAGCTTCATTCGGGAGCTGCCAGATGGCTACCAAACGGTCTTAAACGAGTCGGCCTCCAACATTTCCCAGGGGCAGCGGCAGTTGTTGACGATTGCCCGGGCCTTCCTGGCTAATCCGGAGATTTTGATCCTCGACGAGGCGACTAGTTCTGTTGACACCCGGACCGAAGCCTTGATCCAGAATGCCATGAATGATCTTCAAAAGGGGCGGACAAGCTTCGTCGTTGCCCACCGGCTGTCGACAATTCGTAACGCCGAACAAATCATCGTGGTTAACCATGGGCACATCATTGAGACTGGGAACCATGACCAGCTGATGAGTGCCAATGGATTCTACGCTGACTTATACAACAGCCAATTCATGGGACAAACAATTTAAGTTAAAAGGGAGTCGTCTGTTTGCAGGCGGCTTTTTTTATTTTGCCAGACGCTGTCATTTCACGGAGGTGGGTTATAAAATGAAAAGGATATTTTAAAGGAGTTTAAAAGATGGAACAGTATCAAGAAACGATTAAGCAATTGAATGCAATGGTTGATGAGGGCATCGTTCCGGGGATGTCCTACCTGCTTTTCGACGGGAAAAAAGAATGGATGGCTACGCGCGGGTGGGCCCAGTTGGAGCCGACTCGTGAAAGACTGCGGCCGGGGATGCTGTTTGACCTGGCCTCCTTGACTAAGGTTGTCGGGACGGTACCGGTAGTAGCAATGCTTATCCAGGAGGGCCGACTGGGCCTGGACGATCCGGTTCAAGAGTACCTGCCGGAATTCACCGATCCCCGGCCGACGATTCGCAACCTCCTGACCCATACTTCAGGAATTCACGGCTACATTCCTCACCGCAATGAGCTGCCGGCAGACCAGCTGAAACGGGCCTTTCTCACCAGCCAGACCGTTGATAGTACCCTGAACCGCCAGATCCGGTATGCAGATGTCAACTACCTTTACCTCGGCTGGATCATCGAGCGGCTCTGCGATCGGTCGGTGCAGACGGTGATCAGCCAACGGGTGCTGAAGCCGTTGGGGATGACCACCGCCACCTTCCAGCCGGCTCCCGCAGCGGCCGTGCCGACGGAGATCCAGGAAAAGCGGGGGCTGATCCGCGGTCAGGTTCACGACCCTAAGGGCTACATCCTGGGGGAGCACTGCGGCTGTGCCGGACTGTTTGCCGGCTTGGATGATTTGGCAATTTTCGGGCGCCAACTGGTCGAAAACAATCTGGGCGGCTTGCTTAGTGGCGAGCTGGTTGATGCCATGTTCAAAGACCAGACCCCCATTCCAGGACCGCACAGCCGCTCTTTGGGATGGAAGCTGCTGCATGACCGGGGCGATGGGCACCTGCTGATCAGCCACACCGGCTTTACCGGGACCTGGCTGATCCTCGACCGGCAATCTGACCAGGGCCTGATCGTCTTATCAAACCGGGTCCACCCCACCGCGCGTAACCAGCAATACCTTGATCAACGGGACCGAATCTATGCCACCTACCTGCGGGAAAAAGTTAAATAAAAAGTTTGTGAAATTATTATTCAACTTTCATGCATACAGTTGACGCAGATTATACAATCAGCCCCTATCTAATGCATAAAATGAGGGAGCCAACTTAAATTGATACATCCGAATGTATAAGTACACAAAATAGTGTTAAATAGGCATTTGACAACGGTTACATACGTGTTATTATATATTACGTAATCAAGTGAATCTCTAAAAGGAGTGATTGTATATGCAAAGTCCAATTCATGTAACATCTGAAATTGGAAAGCTGAAGACAGTTATGCTTCACCGACCAGGGCACGAAATTGAAAATGTTTACCCTGACATCCTTCACCGGATGCTTGTCGATGACATTCCATACCTGCCAATTGCACAGGAAGAACACGATTACTTTGCTGACACGCTGCGCAAGCAAGGGATTGAAGTATTATACTTCGCCAAGTTAGCCGCAGAAGCTCTGCAAGACAGTCAAGTTAAGGACAAGTTCCTTGAACAAATGCTGGCCGAATCTGGCTACGCAGCTGGTGCTGTCCACGATGCATTGAAGGAATACTTGCTCAGTATGGATACCCAAGCAATGGTTGACAAGATCATCGCCGGTGTTCGTAAGGACGAGATCGATGTTAAGTTTGTTTCACTTGCTGAAATGGCCGAAGACAAGGACTACCCATTCTTCATGGATCCAATGCCAAACGCCTACTTCACTCGTGACCCACAAGCTTCCATTGGTGACGGTATTACCATCAACCACATGACCTTCAAGGCTCGTCAACGTGAATCGCTCTTCACTGAATACATCATCAAGTACAACCCACGTTTCGCAAACAAGGGCGTACATGTATGGCGTGACCGTTACCACGACACCCGGATCGAAGGTGGGGACGAATTGGTACTTAGCGACCACGTATTCGCCATCGGTATTTCACAACGGACGTCAGCAGATGCCATCATGGACATCGCACGGAACCTCTTCAAGGATTCCAACTACGACACGGTTATTGCTATTCACATTCCACACAACCACGCCATGATGCACCTTGACACCGTCTTTACGATGATCAACTACAACCAGTTCACTGTTCACCCGCAAATCTTGGATGAACATGGTAAGGTTGACACTTACATCCTGCACCCAGGCAAGGATGGCGAGATCGAAATCAAGCACCGGACTGACTTACAGCACGTTCTGGAAGAAGCCCTGGACGAACCTGAAATCGACCTTATCCCAACTGGGAATGGCGACCCAATCGTTGCTCCACGTGAACAATGGAATGATGGTTCCAACACCCTGACGATTGCACCAGGTGAAGTTGTAACGTATGACCGGAACTATGTATCAAATGATTTGCTGCGTAAGCACGGAATTCTCGTTCATGAGGTTCGGTCAAGTGAATTATCACGTGGTCGTGGTGGTCCACGGTGCATGTCCTGCCCAATTGTTCGTGAAGATCTTAAGAAGTAATTTTAACTAAACGAAAGCAGCAAATATTATCCGTTTACTCTTAGACAATCACGGAGGAAGGGTATAATTTTGCTGCTTTTTCTAGTATTATTTAGGTGTAACCACTTTATTGAGAGGGACCGCGAATGGATCGAAAAGCGAGAAGGAAATTTATTGAGCAATTAGTCAATGATCGTAAGATTGAGACCCAAGATGAGCTGCTGCAACTCCTTACAGAGGCCGGAGTTGAAACAACCCAGGCGACCATTTCTCGTGACATTCATGCGCTTAATATTGTCAAAGCCAATGATGGTAAGGGACACACTTACTATGTTCAGCTGCACTTAGCGCCTGAACACGACTTTAACCGGCTTTACCAGGGAATTCATGATAATGTCCGGACGATCGAAACGGTGCAGTTCTTGAACGTTGTCAAGACGGCACTGAATTCGAGTTATGCGACAATTTTAGCGGGGATGTTCGATGAGCTTGATATTCCAGAAGTTGTCGGCACAATCGCGGGAAATGACACCTTGATCATTATCAGTAAGGATAATGCGGATGCCAAGTTGGTCTATAATCTGATTACGAAGCACATTAACACGCGCATTTTGTAGAAACGAGGGGATATAAATGGATACTGAGAAAAAAGGTATCGGTAAGGGCGAATTAATTGCCCTGATTGTTAGTTCATGTATTGGTACTGGGATATTTGGGATCACTAGTGATGTCTCAGCTGCCGCTGCACCAGGTCCAGCACTTCTTGCCTGGGTCTTTGCAGGTATAGGTTTCTTGCTGTTAGTTCTTTCGCTGAATAACTTATCTGAAAAACGGCCAGATCTTGAAGCCGGGATTTTCTCTTATGCCGGCGCTGGCTTCGGACCAATGGGTGAGTTTATCTCTGGTTGGTCCTACTGGCTGTCAGCATGGCTGGGTAACATTGCCTTTGCCACGATGCTGATGGCTTCACTGGGGACCTTCTTCCCAGTGTTTAAGGGTGGTCAGAACGTTCCGTCAATCATTGTAGCTATTATTTTCTGCTGGTTATTGACTATTCTGGTTAACAATGGTGTTGAAACGGCCTCATTCGTTAACATGATCGGGACGATCTGCAAGGTTCTGCCACTGATTATCTTCATCATCATCATGATCGTCAGCTTCAAGGGCGGCATGTTCACTGCCGACTTCTGGGGCCGCGTTGCCAACAACGCCTCTAAGGGGACGACCACTGGTTCAACTTGGAGCCAGATGAAGGGTACCCTGATGACGCTGATCTGGGTATTTATCGGGGTTGAAGGTGCCTCTGTTATGGGCCACCGTGCTAAGTCCCGGCGCTCTGCTCAGCAAGCTACGCTGATCAGTTACGGCCTCTTGGTATTAGTTTACGTACTGATTTCTATTCTGCCTTATGGTGTTCTGACTCGTGCTCAATTAGCCGGAATGGGTCAACCTGCTATTGGTCACGTTCTTCAAATGACGGTTGGTAACTGGGGTTCAATCCTGATTAACGTTGGTCTGATTATCTCCACCATTGTTTCCTGGCTGTCATGGACGATGCTGCCAGCCGAAACGACGATGCTGGTTGCCGAAGATAAGGCAATGCCAAAGCTTTGGGGTGACACCAACGCCAAGAACGCCCCAACGGCTTCTCTGATGATCACTGGTGTATTGCAGACGATCTTCCTGTTCTCACTGCTGTTCACGCAGAAGGCTTACGAATTCGCCTACTCACTTTGTTCTGCTGCCATCCTGTTCTCTTACCTCTTCGTTGGTCTTTACCAAATGAAGTACAGTAAGGAAAAGGGTGAATGGGGACAATTCACTATTGGTTTGCTCTCCGCTGCCTTCATGTTCGCATGCATGTTCTTAGCCGGTTGGCAAGAAGTTCTGCTGGTTACGATCAGTTTCATTCCTGGTTTCTACATTTACTACCTGGCATGCAAGGAAAACAACCACAAGATGACCACTGCCGAAAAGTGGGTCATGACTTTGATCCTTGTATTGTCTGTTGTTGCCATCTGGCTCGTTATTAACGGTACGATTGCCGTTGGTTAAGCTTGCTCGATAGCAAAACAAACTGAGGCGAAAAGGTGCTGAAAGATGCACCTTTTCGCCTCGTTTTTTATGTCCAGTCTGCAAAAAATGGCTATCACCAAACCCGCTTTGTG
>NZ_JBJEEM010000045.1:0-9674 GCF_051873075.1 Limosilactobacillus sp.
TAGATTCGTCTCCTGAAAGTGGAGGAAGAGGTGCTCCGTCAAGTCCAGGACGACGCTGACCAGTAGGGAACTGAACCCTACCACAACGCCCAGTACCACTGTCGCAATGGCCAGTGGCAGGTTTTTCGTTATTTTTACCATTCTCTTTACTCTCCAAACTATTAGAATTGAAAATCGGTAATTATTTTAACACGTTTACCAATAACTTACAGGCTGATTCTTGTCGAGCGGCCTGGTAAATCGGTATAATAAAAGAAGTTTGACAAAATTCCAGGTGAAGATAATTAAGATGAAAAAATACTCGAAAGCTCTGGCCGGGATCGGCTGCTGGATCATTTTTACTATTTTCCTCGTTGGTACCCACAACAATGCTAGCTGGATTCGCCGCTTAGATCAGTGGGGTTATCGGCTGCTGCAGCCCACCACCGTTACGCGGACCCGGCTTTTTACCATCATCACCCACCTTGGGGATCCCCGGCTACTCCTGTTCCTTTCACTACTCATTTGTATCGGGTATGGGTGGCACCACCAGCTTATTAGAGGAATACAATTTATCAGCTTGCAGTTCATTGGGTATGCACTGGTGATTGCAATCAAATACAGCATCCAACGGCCCCGCCCCAATCACAAGTTGATTCCCGCGAACGGGTTCAGTTTTCCCAGCGGTCACACTTTTGCGACGACCGTTTTTGTTTTGGCAGTTGTCGCATTGCTTTGGCCACGACTCAGCAGACACTGGCAACAAGTCATTGCGCTGGTGGTTGCCGGGTGCTGGATCATATTGGTAATGGCCTCACGGGTCTACCTACGTAACCACTTTACTAGCGACGTTCTTGCAGGCCTGTGCCTGGCCAGTGGCTGGTGGCTACTGGCTACGACGGCTTGGCAAATGCTGCTTAATGATCACAGGGAAATTGCCAGTTGAAAACGTTTGACGAGACAGTATAATTAATAGTTGAAAATATAATGGGAGGAATTGGCATGAAAAGCCGATTTAAGATTGGATTACTTTTAACAGTTGGAATTACCCTGGTCCTCGGACTGTTCTTGGCAACCCCCGTCTCTGCCGACCGGGTTGCCACGGCAAACGATAATAGCCAAAGTACTAAATTAATTACCCCGAACGATAACAGTAGTACCACCAGCAGTTCGGCAGAAGCCTCGGACAAGTCCTCTTCCGATAGCGATACCACGGTCAACCAAAACTCAACGAGTCGGGCGAATACCAATCAAAATACGGCCAGCGCAAATAGTTCTAGTACAACTGCTAATAGCACAAGTGCTAAAAGTACGAGCACCGCAACCGACAATGATAAGCAGACCACGTCCACGGTATCGGTAGCCGTTGTTAATGATAGCCAACCGGCGAACAGTCAATCGACAGCAACCCAGTCCAATGACACTTCTAAGGTTAAAAGTGTTAAAGAAGTTACCCTGACAACGCCCAATAGCGCTAAACAGATCAACCAGCAAAGCCTCAGCCAAAAGATCGCCTTAATTCCGCAAGTAAGCAAACAGGCGTTAGTAATGACTGGTGGAATCGCTTCGCTAGTGTGGGTCCCCACAGTCGTCATAATCTTTAATACCCTTGTTTAGGATCGCCATGATCCTTCTTTTTGTTTAAAATAAAATAGTCAGTGGAAAGGATGAACTCTCCACTGACCACTTCATGTAAGTAGGTAGGCAATCACTACCTGTTTTGTATTGTAACAGTCATTTTTTACTTAGGCAATAGGTGAAGTGTTTAATTAACTATTAAATTAACCTATTCATCGATAAACGAGGAAAATTACCCTGCCAAGCAAACAATAACTAAATCAGTATTGCCAACCGGGGTTAAGAACATTAAAGTAGTTGATGTGATTATTATTGAAGGAGTAATTATTCATGGAACAAATTTTTCTAACCGTCTTAACCATTATCTTTATCGTAGAAAGTTTCTTTGAGATTCGTTACTTTGCCCAGATCAGGAACATCTTTGTCACCTCCGGCCGGGTTACGCCGACCAAGCGTGTTCAACGAATCATCAAGATTGAAAACATGTGGAGCTGGATCTCATGGATCTTCCTGTTCCTGCTGTTCGTTCTTCCCGACGTCTACACGATGCTGGTGATCTGCGTAATTACCCTGATTGAAACCTGGGTGGTCTACGAACTCTACAATGCACGTGATTATGCTCAGCAAATCAACAAATAGTCTTAAAAGGGAGTCACTAATTTACGGTGACTCTTTTTTAACTCATCTAAATTTGTTTGACAGCTAACAATTAGTCGAATATAATAATTTGACGAATACTAATCAAGGGAGTGGTGAAATGACGAAGCAAATGGTAAACATCGGACGCCTGATTAAACGTGCGGAGGTCAGTCTTGTCCGCCAAATGAATGATTTTGCCCGGCAAAACGGCCTAACCGGCACCCAAATGAACATTATCGACTACCTGAGTCGACAAGAAAAGATGGCCGCCGACCAAAAAGCAATTGAAAACGAGTTTAACATCCGCCGGTCCACGACTACAATCGTCCTCCAACGAATGGAGAAACGTCAGCTGGTTCAGCGGATTATCGATCCGCGTGACCGGCGCAGACGCCAGGTCCAATTGACGGATAATGCTCGCCAACTAATTCCAGAAGTTCATGCCTATATTAATGGTCAAGAGCAGCGCCTCAGAAAGCACTTTTCTGAAGGTGAACTCGCCGCGGTTACCCGCGTGTTGCAATACATTGAGGAGGAAGATAGGATATGACCAATAACACCGTTAGGATCCCCGCCAAGGTCATCGCTGCGGTTATCGCCACTGGACTATTGTCGTTTTGCGGGGTGATTGTCGAAACCGCCATGAACGTCTCGTTCCCTAAATTAATGACCGAATTTGGGGTGACGACCAACGTGGTTCAATGGATGACCTCAATTTATCTGCTGGTCGTCGCAATCATCGTGCCCCTGTCAGCACTTTTGAAACGGTCCTTTCGTACCAAACCACTTTTTTTAACTGCCGTAATCTTCTTCATTGCCGGGGTTATTATTGATGCCCTCGCCCCAACCTTCCCCATCTTGTTGATTGGCCGCCTGGTCCAGGGACTCGGCACCGGGATCTCGTTACCATTGATGTTTAACATCATCATGGAACAGGTTCCCCGACCAAGAATTGGCCTGATGATGGGCTTTGGGAACCTCATCACGGGGATTGCCCCGGCCATTGGCCCAACATTTGGGGGAATTATCGTTTCCAGTTTGGGCTGGCGGTGGATCTTCTACATCCTCCTCCCCTTCCTGCTAGTATCATTACTGCTCGGCATGTGGGGGATTCAGCAAAAGGCAGCCACCATGCGTCAACACTTCGACATCCCAAGCTGTCTGCTGGTCGCGATCATGTTCACCGGCCTCGTCGTTGGCTTTAGTAACTTGGCGGCATTACCGCTGCTGAGCTGGTCCGTCGGTGGGGCAATCTTGACGGGGCTAATTGCCATGGGGCTATTGAGCTGGCGGTCACTTAGTATCACCACCCCAATCCTTGATTTACGGCTGTTTAGCAATCACCGCTTTGCCGGTCACGTGTTGATCTTCTTTCTCACTCAGATGTGTTCCCTGGGCTTTGCCTTCCTGCTTCCCAACTACATCCAGCTGGTCAACCATAATACGGCCCTCCTTGCCGGCCTCGTCGTGATGCCAGCCGGTTTCTGTGGAGCGCTGTTCGCCCCCATCGGCGGTCGCTTGCTAGATCAGTATGGTCCCAAGAAACCGGTGCTGGCTGGAAGTGTTCTCATGGCGGTGGCGATCTTAATCTTCACCCTCTTCTCTCCAGCCATGAGCAACCTGGCCATCGCGCTTGTCTATATTCTTTATATGTCCGGCATGGGTGCGTTGATGGGGACGGTCATGACGAGTGCCCTTGCTAGTCTTTCCCAGGATAAGCAAGCTCAAGGGAACGCCATCCTTAATACCCTGCAACAATTTGCCGGTTCGATGGGAACTTCACTGGTGGCGATGATTGTTGCCAAGAGTCAGGTAGGAGTCGGCAAAACAGCTGCTGCTACCGCCCTTGGAACCCAGCACGCATTCATTTTAATGCTGGTATTTGTGATGATCATCGTTGTAGCGGTGTTGCGTTTTGTTCCTCAGCGGTTGAATTAATTTTTTGAGATTCCTTTTTCGGGGAATCTTTTTTTGTTTTATGTTTAGTTAAAGTAAATTACAACTATAAGTACAAACAACAAAAAAGCAACCTGGTAAGTGTTCCTCACCGGGTTGCACCAACAATATTCATTTTAGTTAAATAGGTAAGCTAACCAATCATGCCACGTGCGCGGTCTTTTCTTGGCGGTTGCCGATTTGATATCCAGTAGATTGGTATCGAGATGCCGTGCAATATTCATTCTATCAACCCCTAATCGGTAAGATAACTCAGCGGCTTATCAACGTTAACCTTCGTGCCCTGGTACTTTTTCTTGATCCATTGCTGAATCTGCTGGTTGTGGTAAAGGGCAACCAGCTTCTGGTAATTCTTGTTGTGACGGTTCTTTTGCGCCGTAGCAATAACATTGATGTTGTTTTTCGTGCTCTGGTTGACCTTTTCGTGGTAAATCGAATCTTTGAGAACGTTCAGATGACCGGTCAGCGCAATCGTGTTGCCGATCAAGACCAAGTCGGTGGATTTTAATACCCGGGGACCGGTCGTGTCGTCGATTTCCTTAAACTTAAGGTTTTTCGGGTTGGCGGCAATGCCCTCAGTCCCGCTGGTCGGACCGAAGTTCTTTTTCAATTTAATCAAACCGGCACTCTGCAAGAGGAGCAGGCCCCGCGCGGTGTTGGCCGGGTTATTGGCAATCGCCACCGTCGCCCCGTCAGGTACTTGGCTTAACCGATGGTAGCGATCCGAGTAGATCCCCATGGGTTCCAGGTAGGTGGTTCCCAAGGCAACCAGTGGTGCCTTTTTGTTCTCCTTGTTATAGGTCTGGAGGTAAGACCAAGACTGGAAGGCATTAACATCGATCTCACCATTGGCAGTGGCCTTGTTCAGAGCAATCGGGTCGGTAAAGCTCTTAACCCGGATCTTCAGCCCCGCCTTCTTGGCCTGGTCGGACTTGGCAATGTGTTGCCAAACTTGAACATCGGGGCCGATCGTCCCCAAGGTGATCGTCTTCTTCCCTAGTGGTCCTCCGTTGGCGGCACTACTCAGGCCCAAACCCACGGCAAGCACGACGATTATCCCGATCACCCACCACCAAATGGTGTGCTTCTTTCTCGATTTACGCATTGAAACCCGCTCCTCTCTTGCTCAGTTCTCTCTTATGCTGTTCTTTTAATCGACCACGTGCCGTTCAAATGGCTGGTCTGAAATTCCCTCGCTGAGAATCTTTTTGGACCATTCCTTGGCGGAGAAGAGGGAGTGGTCACGGTAGTTCCCGCAGGACTCGATTGTCGTCCCCTGAACGTCCTCCCACTTGGTCTTGTAGGCAATCTCTTCCAAAGATGACTTGAGCGCCTTGGCAACTTCAGTGGTCGAATGTTCGCCCCAGGTGATCAGGTGAAAACCGGTCCGGCAGCCAAATGGGGAACAATCAATCACCCCAGTGAGCCGGTCACGCAACAGGCCGGCCAGCAGGTGCTCAATCGTGTGCAGACCCGCCGTTGGAATGGCGTTTTCATTGGGCTGAACCAGGCGCAAGTCATAGTTGCTGATCTTGTCGCCCTTTGCGCCCTCTTCAACCGTAATCAAACGAACGTAAGGTGCCTTTACCTTGGTGTGATCTAATGTAAAACTTTCAACTTTAGCCATAATAATTATCTCCTTTATCTATTTATTAATCCCAAACTTCATCGGCAATGCTCTTAATCAATTTGAGCTTCTTCCATTCCTGATCTTCCGTTAAGATATTCCCCTCTTCCGTCGAGGCAAAACCGCATTGGGGACTCAAGCACAGGTTAGCCAATGGGACATGCTCAGCTGCCTCATGAATCCGCTTGATGACCGCCGTGCGATCCTCAAGTTCCCCGCTCTTGGAGGTGACCAGGCCCAGGACGATTCGGACATCCGGCCGCTGATTCCAGATGGTCGCCAGCGGTGCGAAGTCTCCCGCCCGATCACTGTCATACTCGAGGAAGAAGCCATCATAATCAAGTTGAGCCAGGTACTTAGCAACCGGGCCATAACCACCGGAAAAGAGGAAGGTTGACTTAAAGTTTCCTCGGCAGATATGAGTGGTGATGGTTAGACCCGCCGGACGATCCTTCAGGGCCCCGTTAATCACCGTCACCGCATCCTCGGCCAGCTGGACATACTTGGCGTGGGCCGCCGGGTCATCGGTGGTGGCGTTCAGCTTACTGATCAAGAAGGCCCAGGTGGTGTCATCAATCTGCAGGTACTTGCAACCCAGATCGGCGAAGTGCTTGATCGTCAGACGGTAGGCCGTGGCGAGGTCTGCCAGGTAGTCAGCACGGCGATCGTAGAACTCGGGCCAGTTGTCCGACCGGTTATCCCGGAAGAGCATCGTTGGTGACGGAATCGTCTGCTTGGCCACGGCATTCTCTCCGGCAACCCGCTTGGTAAATTCAAACGCCTTGAAAAACGGGTGGTCGGGATTGTAGGCCACCTTGCCAGCCAGCTCGGCATTGTCGGTCCGGGTCTTGGCGCCTTGGAACTTGTAACTTTGCTGGTAGTCATACTTGGCGACCCCCTTCAGCCCCCAGAGAAAGTCGAGGTGCCACCAGCTGCGCCGGAACTCGCCATCGGTTACCGCGTGAAGGCCAACCGCCTTTTCCTTGGCAATCAGCTCGGTGATGCATTCATCCTCGACCTTGGTCAGTGCGGCCCGGTCAATCTCACCGGCCTTGAAACGAGCCCGGGCCTGCTTAAGTTTGGCCGGTCGAAGGAAGCTGCCGACAATGTCATAGCGATATGGTGCTTGTAAGTTTGCTGTCATATTGAATCCATCCTTTCGATGCTAGATGAGAAGATGATGAGAGCTCGGAAATAAAAAAGCCCCGAAGAACAACCCAATCGGTTGTTCTTCGGGACGTTAATAATTACGATTAATTAACGTGTTACCACCCTAATTCGGTACGATCTCACGACCATACCCTCAATGGGTACACCACTAATGGTAAACCCAGGCGCTGTACCGGGCGCCACCCGGGAGCTGCTTACATCCGCTCGCAACTCGCTACTGCTCCAAGACCATCTTCACATTCCTGAGCAGTGCCGGTTCTCATCAAGCGCGGTTCTCTGTAACTGCATTAGAATGTTACTCATCTTTTCTAAGCATTTCTTAATTTGATTGCCATTATAATATAACAATTCTTAGCATAATGCAAGAACAGATTTCAACTTTTCTCAGTAAAAAAAGCCCGCGGGAAATTTCCCCGCAGGCCGAAGAATGAACGATCACAGCGGCAGATCACCAAACAAGGCGTCAAGGTCGTCAGCCGGAGCGTCTTCAACCGTCTTGTGTTCCTTAGGCAGCTGCTGAAGAATCGTAGCTAGTTTGGTCCACGATTCGGTTAATTGCGGCGTCTGGCAGATTTTGGCCACGTCCAATCTCGTTGCGCGATAATTGGGATGGTTGTGGAAATCGTACCGCTCCACTTGCGTCAAGTACCCGCTGATGTCCAGCAAGAAGGTGCTTTCCCCAAGCCGTCGAATAGCCTGGGCGTCCCGATTGAAGCGGTCGGCCGCCGTCTTGGCCATTGTCAGGTCGGTCGTCCCCGTCATGAGGTAGGCGCCGCAGTTACCGATCACGCTCCCCGCGTTCTCACCAAACTTCGCGGCCAGTTGTGATTCATCTTGGACCATCATGCACAGCGAGATGTTCCGGCTCCGGGCCGTTGCCAGGTAATCGTCGAAGTGGGGAACCGCAATGTTCTTAAAATCATCCAGGAAGAAACGGACCTTAGTTTTCAGACGGTTGGCCGGCATCCGGAAGGCCTGGTGGTACAGGAAGCTGAAGAGCTGCGCATAGAAGACGTTGGCGAGGAAGTTCTTCGCGGGATCGGCGTCATCGTACAGGACAAATATCGCGGTCCTGGGTTGCAGGAGGCGGTTGAAGTCGAGCTGGTTGCTGGCCAGCAGGTGGTCAACATCGCTGATCATGTACGGTGCCAGGGCGGTCCCCAAGATCCCGACGATGCTGCTCCAGGTCTTGGGTGAGTCCTTGCTCCGGGTGACGCTGTTCCACATCCGCAGCGCAACGGACCGCGGGGTTTGCGCCTGCACCCAGGAAAACAGCCGCTCGCCCAGGCTAACCGGGACGATATTCCCGTCGTCATAATGATCATGGTCAAAATGATACTCGCCATCCTGTACTGGACAGCCAAGTGTTGCCAGGACCGCGTTGACATCCTCGTCGGGACGGTCGATCAGTTCAAACAGGCGGGTCACCGTTCCCATCGTCTGCTCAGCTACAGGCAGGAACTCCTTGGTAAACATGATCAACGAAGCCAGGATGCTGGCCGGCGCGTTCGTCCAGAAGGGATCATCGAATCCCCGCGCAGCGTTATCCCGGCCCGTCACGTCAGCACTCACCACCTGGTGGGCAAAGGAGACCACATCCAGCTGGCTCTGCATGTAGTGCAATGGATTATAGGTCATCGAGTGCTTCAGATCAACCAGGTTCAACACCTGCAGCTGGTAACCCTTGTCCTGCAGGCTGCGGCCGGTGTCCGCCAGGATATCGCCCTTAGCATCCGCAATCACGTAGTTGGCATTGGCCTGGAGGACGTTGGGCTCGACAAATGAGTAGGTCTTCCCGGTCCCGCTTGACCCCACCACCAGGGTATTATCGTTCTTGGCATGGCAAAAGTCGATCGGCAAAAAGGTCCGCTGGCCAAAGATGGTCGCGTCCTGCTGGTAGCGGGTTACCCATGGCGTTTGAGGTGACGGTTGCTCTTCAGAAGTGTTAAAGCCGATTGTCTGCATGTATATTTCCTCCATTCGTTAGCGAGCGATAAAGACTATTCAACGACCAAGCAGAGCTGGTCCCGGTCCTGATCAATACTGGTCGTCATGGCCACGTTGGTTTCGCCGTACTCACCATCTCGCCAGGGCAACCTGAACGTGACGGTATGGTGGTCGGTATCGATCAGGTCAACGTCGACGATATCTGGCATCTGGCTGAGTCGTTCGTCCAGCATCATACACTCCCCGTCTTCGTGAAAGGCCTCGGTGGCTAATTGATGCAAAAAGGCCCGAGAGACTTGCAGGACGAACCGGCGGCAGGCCCAGGAACGCTGGATTTCCCCTGTTTGGTCCGCACTAATGTTAGAAACAACATCATCGACCCGCAGCTCCGTGACCTTTTCCATCGGAATCGCAAAGGATTCGCAGTTTTCCGCGTTCAAAACCAGCTTAGCAATCTTTGTTTTTTCCATCTTCTTACCCCCAGAAACTAGCCATTGCAACGAAAAAAAGCAGTATTACATAAAAAAGCCATATTATGAGAGCTCTATTTGGTCAGAAGGTATGCTAAATAAACATGAACGAGCACATAACACTCCATCATGCAAACATGTCTTAAGAACCCTCTAACCTTTGCGTTCCTAATTAACGCATCTTAAATAAAACTTTCATAATATGGTTCTTTTAATTGTAATACTGCTTTGCAGGCAGGAAGTCCCACCTACAAGTACTAATTTTACTACTTTACGTGCTGAATGCAAGCCATTTTTCGCCTTAAAAT
>NZ_JBJEEM010000046.1:0-9800 GCF_051873075.1 Limosilactobacillus sp.
TCTAAATCATACGCTAAGGCTTTCTAATTTACACAAACTTCTTGACACTCTCGATAATATTAAAATGTATCATAATAGTAATGGTACATGGACTTTACACTAACAATCACTTGATTAAATTTTATAAAAAAGGCCAGCAATAATAGTCATTAATGCTATTATTACCAGCCAATATGATTGGGTATCGATGCCCAATCGCTTTTGGGGTGCTAGATTATTAGCGCCTCTTTTATTTTTTATTACCCTATCAAAAAGGCCTTAGTATTTCACTAAGGCCTTTTAGTATTCTACTAGAATTTAACCAAATAGCCGGGCCCAGAAGCCGCGTTTCTTCGGCTGTTCGGTTGTGATAGCCGATGATGGCAACTTAGGATTGGCAGCCTTCTCCTTCTTTACTACCGGCTCAGATTCAGTTGCTTGCGGTGTCTCGTAAGGGTTCTGCTCCCCGATCCACTTAAAGAAGTCGGGAGCTTTAATTTCAACAAACTTTCCCCGCTTACCATTGATGCCATCGACACAGAGTTCAATCGGCAAGGCATTCCGGTACTTCTCAATACTATCAGCGGTAAAGCCGTTAAAGGTGTTCAGCTTTGAGATATCGAAGAGCAGGCTGTTATCCGCCTTCCGGTACTTAAAGTCCTCCGCCTGGGTGACATAGAGCTTTGCCCAACTGTTCCGTGAACTTTCCTGGAAGTCATCGCAAATCTGATCGGCAAAGTAAGGCGGAATGTCAATTCCCGCCATCTGGTAGTATTCCCGGAAGATCTTTCGGGTGTTTGACAGGAAGTCAAGTCGGCCATTGTCGTTGTTAAAGTCCCGCCACGGCGTCTCATCGTCTTCCAAGAGATTGGCCATCCGCATCACGAAGTCCTTGAAAAGCGTGTTGTCGAGGGTCTGCCGAACGTTGTAGATGTACTTGTTGGCCTCCCCCTTGAGCTGATCGTTGATTACCTTATCAATCTGCAAGTAGTAGGTCCGCCGGGCGGTTTCACGCAGCATGGTGAAGCCGGAATCATAGTTGGTCGTCCCGATCAGCGGTGCAATGGCGTGGGGATTGTTGACTAATTCATTCATCGTATCAACGATCAGGTGCCGACTATACTGGTCCTGCTGGAAGAAGTAAGGCTCGATTTCATCCAGTAAAACGGGGTAGGAACTCCCCTGCTTCATGTAGTGCTCGATCGCCTCCACCGTCTTGGCTTTCTTCTGCTGGGTCTCCGTTGGATAAATCGTCCCGAAGTCGATCAGTGAACGATCGGTATTCCAGGTCAACTGGTTAATGATCCGTAGCAGGGTTGACTTGCCGGAACCAGCGGTCGCCCCCAGCACCAGGAAGTTTGGCACATCGTTCCCGTCTTCAGGGTTGAGGCTAGCCTTTTGGCGAATTTCCCACAAGAATGGTGCAGTGAAACTATAGAGGATGGCTTCATAGAATCGTTTACCGTAGTCATTGGTGTAATCGACGACAAACTTCTGGTAACCCTTCATTACTGCGTCGATACTACGCAAGCTAGCACGAATCTGGCTGATTGTTGCCAGTTTGCCAAACGGAATCGGGTGCGTTCCAGCATCGTTCGGCACGTAAAGACCACTGTTGTTACGGACCAGGTTACGCTCCATCGGCCGATCATAGAGGAAGGTCGTGTACTTCTTTTCGGCCTGCCGTTGTTGCGGCGTCATTCCGCTGATCAGGGCCTCTTGAACCTGCTGGTAGATCTTTTCCCGGCTCTTGATCTTTGGCTTGGCTGCCCGCGGGGATACAGAAGTCTTCTGCAAGTTGTAGACCGTATCATGCTGCTTAACGTCCCGGGCGATGGCATCCTTGGTTTGGGAACGGGCCGTTGTCACTTCCCGCATCGCGTTGGTGGTCGTTGATGGGATAATCTTGGCATCCATCTGCTTCTGAACATCGTGACTGATGATGTCGGTCATGTCGGCTGCCGCAATCTGGTCGGTAGTGTCGTTATCCAGGATTACCACCTGATTTTCCGTTGATGCCTGTTTCTGGTCCTTGGCCCCCTCGTCTAGCTGGGCTTGTGCAGCCTTCAGCAGGTTATCAGTGAAGTATGGGCGTAGAACTGGCCGGATATCCTTCTTGAAGTGTTCGTTAAGGTTTTGGAAGAGCCGAATGTCGTTGTCGAAAACAAGAATTTCTTCAAACTGATTGCGCTCCTTGTCAAATGAATCAGCAGTCAGGTCGATGCTTCCCAGGATTACCCGGGTATCATGAGTCTCGTGATTGCTCAGCAGGTAGAAACGAGAGTGCAGGGCCTGGACTGGCGACATTTCAACGGTAAACAAGCCGCTCAATACATTCGCCTGGTTGCTGCTGGTCAAACCCTCAAAAAGCTTGGCCGGACGCTTGTTGGCAACGTCGAGCAGGGCATTGGCCAATGCTTCCTTCGTAATCACGTCATCCGCGGTCTTGGCGTCACTAGCCTTTGGTGTTTGCAATGCCAGCTCAACTTTGATGAAGTTGCTGAGGTAGCGGTTAAAGAAGGCCGCAGTAACCTTCCCCGTCACCGCCGTTAGCTGATTGAAGCGGCGGGTATCAAACAACTGGCTGATCTTCATCGGTGGGGTTTCCTGGCCGTTGAAAACAATGTGAATCTTTTTTAAGTTTGGATCATTAACCATAAACGTTTTCCTTTACATAATCTAGTATATTCATAGCTTATTTTCGTTGATTTAGCACTAATTTGCAAGTTTCTTCTGGTTTTATAAGGTATTGGATAGATTCGTGATTTTAAAAATTATTTTCCACGATATCCCTTTGAATCATTCGTATGGGTGTGAAGAAGTTGCTGAACAATGTCAACTGATCACATTTGCCGAAAGCCTTGGTAGAATTGAGAGCCTAATCACGATTCCATACTATCAAACTCATGCCGACGTTGAACTTGACCAACAGCACCGCCTCGGGATTACGCCCAAGCTCCTGCGGCTATCGGTTGGGCTGGAGAACCCGACTGACTTAATTGCGGACCTTAGGCAGGTGCTTGCTGATTAGGGGTTAGCAAAGCAAAAAAGTTGAAAACATGTAGCAAAAAGCGACTTGAGACCTGGAAAATTCCGCACTCAAGTCGCTTATATTTTTATCTTTGAAGGCTAACTTTGTTAATGACTGTCACAGCATAGTGCCGCCGCATAATTTTTTCTTAATCCTATCGCTAAGAAATATGAAGAGATTAATTGCTGATATAATATGATTTCAAAAGGAGCGAATGTTATGGATATTTATGGTCAATATCACGATTCCCTCATCTTGATTCAAAAACTGATGACGGACAGGCTAGAAGAACTCAACCGGCAGGTGTGTGAAAACGGCCAGGCTAAACTATACGAGCACCTCACCAGCCGGATCAAAACCAATGCCAGCATGGTCGAAAAATGCCAGCGCAAGGGCTACCCGGTGACTACCGAATCGGCTTTGCGGCGGTGCCGTGACGCAATTGGCTTTCGGATCGTCTGCAACTTCATCGACGACATCTCCCGCAACCTGCGGGCGCTTAATCAAGCTGACTGGTGTACCATCGTGAAGGAGAAAGACTACATCACCCACGCTAAGCCCAATGGCTACCGTAGCTATCATGTGATCCTGGACCTGACGACCCCTTACGAGGATGTCGACGGTCACACGCCTGGACATTATTATGTTGAAATTCAGTTGCGGACGATCGCCATGGACTCCTGGGCCAGTCTGGAACATGAAATGAAATATAAGCATAACATCAAGGATCCCGAACGGATTGAGCGGGAGCTGAAAAGGTGCGCTGAACAGTTGGCTTCCTGTGATATTCAGATGCAAACCATCCGTCAACTGATTCACGAAAACGATAAGGAGTGATTACCATGCGTATTTTACTTGCCGAAGATAACAACCAGTTAAGTCGAGTAATCGTCGCGGCTCTGCAGACCAGCCAGTACACGGTCGACACCGCCGTAAACGGTCAGGAAGCCGTGGACCTCGCAAAACAGCACCCCTACGATGTCATGATCTTAGATATCATGATGCCGATCAAAGATGGCCTAGAAGCACTGCGGGAGATTCGGGCATCCGGGGACCGGACTTACGTCATCATGCTTACTGCCCTTTCGGAAGTCAATGACAAAGTCAATGGGCTGGATGCCGGCGCCGATGACTACCTAACCAAACCCTTCTCATTGAAGGAACTGTTGGCCCGCCTGCGGTCCCTGGAACGGCGCTTTAATAGTCTCGACGAAGACGTCCTCAAGTTCGGCAACATCACCCTCGACGGCAACGAGCAGGTGCTGAAAAGTGAGAATTCAATTAGCCTCTCAAGCAAGGAAAGCCGCTTGCTCCAGTACCTGATCTTGAATGCCGGTAAGGAGCTCTCGTCGCAAACCCTCCTTAATCAAACCTGGGACGATGATGACGAGCATGCCGACAACGAAGACGTTTGGATTAACGTTTCCTATCTCCGGCAAAAGCTGCAGGCAGTTAATGCAAACGTTCTTTTAAAAGGCGCCAAGGGTGGACCCTACCAGCTAGTCAAGCAGGTGAATGAAAATGATTAAAAAGGTTCGGCATAAATTCATCCTGATTTCGGTCCTCGGCTTGCTGGTCGTTTTGGCGACGATCATCAGTAGTATTAGCATTGCCTCGTTTTATCGTAGCAATCGTGAGATCAACAATGTCTTGACCATCCTGCTGAAAAACGATGGCCAGATCAATCACTCCGCCTTCACCAATTACCAACAGCCAGGCCTGATGGTACCGCGGCAAACTCGCGAAGGCATCTTCCAGTACCGTTTTTTTAGTAGTCAGCTAGATAGTCAGGGTGACGTCATAAGCATCAATGATTCCCACATTGAGACCGTTTCGGACAGTGCAATCAATGCCCTTTCTGAAATAGCCTTCCACCGGGGCCGCAAGCAGGGAACGGTGCGCTACCGGCATACGTCATACGCCTACAAAATGAAGCGGGAGCACGGGCGTTACACCATTGTTTTTCTGGATAAGTCGATCCTGATGGCTGAGAGCTACGCCATCCTGAACATTGCAGTCCTCTTTGGTTTCATCTCAATGCTGCTGTACACCTTGGTCTTGGTTCTTTTATCCAGGAGGGCAATTAAACCGATCGTCGTGGCTGAACAGCGCCAGCGTGAGTTCATCTCCAATGCTGGTCACGAACTGAAGACACCGTTGACCGTCATCTCCGCCAATACTGAAATGCAGGAACTTACTAGTGGCGAAACAGAATGGACCCGCAGTAACAAGGACCAGGTCAATCGCCTGACCCGGCTCATCAATAACTTGATTTCTCTGACCCGACTCGGCGAACAGCCCGATATGCATCTGACGAAAACCGACATCAGTACCATCACAACCCATAATGCTGATGCTTTTAAAACCGTGATGCAACAAAGAAATTTAAAATTTAATGCAGCGATCCAGCCGCAAGTGATGGCAACGGTCGACGCGAGTTTCTACGCCGAACTTGTCAACATTCTCCTGGATAACGCCAACAAATATTGTGATGCCGGGGGCAACGTCAATATTAGCCTGCGTTACAACAAGTGGGGCAAGGCGGCCGTGCTGACCGTCAGCAATTCCTATGCGGATGGCGAAGGCGTCGACTACAGCAAGTTCTTCGAACGCTTCTATCGTCAGGACACCGCCCACCAGCAACAAGGCGGATTTGGAATCGGCCTGTCGATGGCCCAGCGGATTGTCAATGACTTTCACGGGCGGATCCAGGCCAAGTATCGCGATGGGAAAATTAGCTTCATCGTCACCCTTCGCTCGACAGCGGAATGAGAAAATCTAACGAGGTTCGTAGCATTAAAACGGGCGGATCTGAACCAGGCACTTGTAGGTTAAGGCGTTGCGTTCGCAGAAAAAAAGCGGCTTGGGCACTGGAAGATTCTGTGCTCAAGCCGCTTCTATTTTTATTTGAAACTGATACTAATCTTCTTTGTCTTTTTCTACCGTTGCTTTACCGCCCCGTTTGCATAATTAATATCAATGTTGCGCTGGACGTTGGGCACGAAAACATTGAAGTTAACGCTGCCGTCCTTTGACTGGGCCTGAATGTGGGCACCAGCCGGCACGATGCTATTGCCACTGTAGATATCGGTTACCCGGTAGCGAACCTGCTTTCCCTGGTCGAGGGCCTTACGGACAATGCCCTCGTAGTAGTTTTGTCCGGTTGAGGTACTGCTACGCGCCTCGTTTGCCCAGGCCGTCTGGGTAGCGATGTTCTTGGGATTGGATTCGGAGGCGTCGAAGCCCCGGATCCCCCCAACCAAAGCATACCCCAACAGGTGGCCGCGATCGTACGCGTGGTTGTAGCCGCCAGTCAGGTTGTGTGCCTGTAAGAAGCCCGCTGGTTTCCAGTCTGTGGCCCCGTTGCCGGTTGCTGCGCGATTCTGGTATTGCCGGGTCGTCTTGTTCAGCCAGGCGTCCCCGCGCCAGGCCCGTCCCTGACTGTCTAGTTGGTTGACAGCGTAAGGCGCACTGCTGATGTTAGCATTCAGACCTGACTGGTTATTATTGATGATGAAGGCACCGTGACCGTTCCAAGCAATGTTGTTGCCTAACTGTTGGCGCACCGCTGGCGTTAAGACAACCGCAGCCTGCTGCTGGGTTGGCGGCAGTTGTTGCCGATTACCATAATTGCCAGAACGGGCCGAATTGTTCTGCCCCCAGGCCATGAAACTCTGAATCCCCCGAGTAAGGGATGCATCGCCCTCGGTTGGCTTTTGGATTACGCCCCCGACAACCAGAAGAGCAATGATGCCGAAGACAATATGCCATATCTTTTTCTTTATGCGGTACATAGGATCTTCCCTCTTTGAATGCTTTTCTACTATTGTACAATATTTGGACGAACAAATGATCTAAAATTAAAAGGCAGGCAAAATTGCCTACCTTAATAGTTACTTTTGAAGTTTTGGTGCGGTGTGGAATCTGTAAATCAAAGTCATTATGACTAAGAAAATAACACCGACAGAAACGGAAACCCTAGTATCTGGGTTGAAGAACATGAAGATCAGGATAATCGTCAATGCAATCAGGCTGAAGTAGTTGTAAGCCGGGTACAGTGGCATCTTGAAGGGGTGGTTGACCAGCTGGTCAGGATTGTTCTTCCGGAAGTTCAATTCGGACAGCAGGATGATGAACCATGGTACCATCCCTGGCAAAACACTGGAACTGTAAACGATCACGAAGATGTTCTTGGCACTTGCGCTAAATGCCGACAAGAGCATGTTGAGCCCAAAACCGAGCAGGATCCAAAAGGCAATCGTCAAAATTGCCACGTTCGGAACAACCCGCTTAGAAAGCTTACTAAACACTTTTGGTACTTCACCATCGATGGAGAGTTTGAAAAGCATCCGACTGGCACTGTAGATCCCGGAGTTAGCACCCGAAAGCGCCGCCGTCAAAACAACGAAGTTAATGATTCCGGCGGCACCGGTGATCCCGACCTTGGTAAAGGTTTCAACGAACGGTGACCCCACCGCCTTCAGCTCGTTCCATGGATAGATCGAAACGATCACGAAGATGGCACCGATGTAGAAGATCAGGATCCGCCAGATAACGGACCGAACAGACTTAACAATGGCATGCCGTGGTGACGCCGCCTCACCAGCAGTAATCCCCAACAGCTCAATTCCTTGGTACGAACCGGCAATTACGGACAGTGAGAACATGAAGCCCATGAACCCACCGGTGAAGAAGCCGCCGTGCGTCCAGAGGTTGGAAATTCCAACTGGGTGCCAGTTGTTCCCCAGTCCGAGGACGATGACCAATAGCCCCAGGATGATCATGGCGATGATCGTAACAACCTTGATCATCGCGAACCAGAATTCCAGGCGGCCATATGCCTTAGCAGAGGCCAGGTTGGCTAACGTTAGAATGGTGATCATGACTAAACCGGAGATCCAGTCCGGTAGGTTAGGCCACCAGTAATTCAGGTACTGACTCATCGCGATGATGTCGGAGATCCCCACGATGATGAACTGAAAGACGTTGCTCCACTTGGTCAGGTAGCCGGCCAGGGGATGAATATACTTAGACCCATAGTCAGCGAACGAACCGGTGCCGGGACTAATGTAGATTAACTCCCCGAGAGCTCGCATAACCCCGTACAGCACCAGACCAACAAACGCGTAGGCCAATAGAACCGATGGCCCAGTCCACTTAATGGTAGAAGTTGCCCCCATGAAGAGCCCACTCCCAATGGTCCCCCCAATGGCGATCATTTCCATTTGTCCAGGCGTCATCGTCCGATTTAACTTAACTTTATTTTGATTATCCATCTTATAACCCCATTTCTTAACACAAAAAAGCTACCCATTGCGACCGCCAACCAGGAAAACTAAGAATTTAGTTACGTGGTTGAGTTGCTTTGGATAGCTTATGATTAACATATCTTGTTTGAATATATTAAAGGTACTCAACCACGGTGATTGTTGTTGTGGTTGAGGTGGAGGTTAGATGAATAATCGGCTTAGATAGTAATTGCATAATTGTTTCCTCCAATTCCCTTTTCTTTCGTTGTTATTAGAATACTATTAGAAAATTAAAATTGCAAGGAAAATCTTAAATTTTTATTTTGATTTGCATCAATGGCGTTTTTGTAAATGGAAGGCTGAGAGTAGCGCCCCAGTGAGCACGGTCAGAACACCCACTATGGTTGTTTTAGAATCCGTTTGATTTCCAGTCTGTGGAAGAGCGGTGGTGCGCTGATGTTGAGGGGATGTTGCCAAGTCCTTTAGCGGGCGTTGAAGCTGCTCCAACTCATTGTGAAAAGCCGTTGGATCAATGTTGGCCTGCACTGGTGTTGTTTCTGTCGGTGTTGTAGTTTCTGACGAATCGTTGCTTGGCGAAATTGAGCTATCAAGCAGCGTGCTTTCATCAGTATTGATAACGGCATCACTGGTGCGATTACCTTCGTCAGCCTTGGTCGCCTGGACGGGTTCCTTGCCAGGTGTAGGATCGGTCTGCGCTCCCTGGCCGATGCCGTCAATTATACTATCGTCAATGCTGGTGTCGATGGCTGAAGTATCATTCGTCTGACTACCTTCATTGGTGGTTGACTGATCGGTCTGGGTAGCGTCGTCCTTACCAGGCACTGGATAAGTTTGAGTTCCCTGGTCGCTATCGATAATGGTATCATCGCCTATTCCAGTATCAGTGGTTGAAGAGCCTTCTGTTTGACTATCTTTGTCGGTTTTCTTTGGCTGATCAGTTTGCGTGACCTCATCTTTGCTAGGCATTGGATCAGTTTGGGTGCTTTGGTCACTGTTATCAATGGCGTCAGTGTTTGAAGCATTATCCGTCTGGCTGCCTTCATCGGTCTTGGTTAACTGATCAGTCTGGGTACCATCACTCTTGCCAGGTGTAGGGTCTGTCTGTGTGCTCTGATCAATATCATCAATGGTGTCGTCACCAGCACCGGTATCGACTGTTGAAGTGTTATCCGTTTGGGTGCTTTCATCGGTCTGAGTATCATCCTCATCTTTACCTGGTACTGGATCGGTTTGCGTTCCTTGATCACTGTCATCAATAGTGTCATCACCCACACCGGTATCAACGGCTGAAGTATCGTCGGTTTGACTTCCTTCATCAGTCTTTGTTGACTGGTCAGTCTGAGTATCATGGTCACTGGCATCAACGGTGTCATCGCCTACCCCAGTGTCAATGGTTGATGCGTTATCCGTTTGAGTACCATCATCAGCCTTTTCCGATTGATCGGTCTGGGTGTCCTCATCCTTGCCAAGGATAGGGTCTGTCTGTGTCCCTTGATCACTATCATCAATAGTGTCATCAC